>JAGVNJ010000053.1 GCA_020053305.1 Candidatus Edwardsiibacteriota bacterium
GATTTGTCCGGCATCTGTTCCATGGTATTCTCTCTGTTCTGTTTCCGTGAGTATACCATAGATTCCCGATACTAACCCATCCTTAACAGCGAATAACCCATATTTCTCTGAGCCTCAGTGGCTGGTTTCACAGAAATGGATTCTCCTCCCGCTCTCTCCCAATGGTGGTCCGGGGCCCGTGGCCCGGCCGGACGATCGTCTCATCCGGCATGGTCATAAGCTTTTCTTTGATGGAACGGATCATCTCCGTAACATCTCCGCCCGGCAAATCGGTCCGGCCTATTGATCCGGCAAATAGTGTGTCTCCGGAGAAAAGCGTGCCGCCCACATAAAGACAAATACAGCCCGGAGTATGACCCGGAGTGTGCAGCACCTTTATCGTCAATTTGCCAAGTTCTATCTGCTCTCCATCCTTAAGTTGGCGGTCGGCCGGTGGAGAAACGACATTTTGCCCGAACATGAACGATCCGTTCATGTTGCCAGATTCTATCATTACAGCATCACGGGAGTGAACAAGCAGTTCGGCCCCAGTGGTTTTTTTTAGCTGTTCGTTCCCGGCAATGTGATCGATATGGCCATGGGTGTTCAGGATATACCTGGGCTTCAGATCATGCTGACTGATAAGCCCCAGGATGGTCTTTACTTCGCCCGGGCTGAATGCCCCGGGGTCTATTATCATCGCTTCCCTGGTGTCCGGACAGGCCAGCAGATAGCAATTGGTATCCACCATCCCTTTGGCCACCACGGTCTGGTATATCAGGGGTTTGTCTGTGGCAGTCAATTTACTACTTTCCCTGGGCCAGGACGTTAAGCTGGAAGTCCTTCCAGTTGGCCATCAGGCTGCCTTTCATATAAAGATTGATGACCATATATTTATCGTTAAGATCGGCATAATACAAGTGGGTCATCTTCTGAATGAAAGTGGCCGCCTCCTGGAACATTGCCGGCAGCTCGCTCTGGGGGTAGGTGAATTTTCCCGCCCCCAGGTAGCTGGCCTTGTCCTTCTCCTGAAGTTCCAGGTAGCAGTTCAGCACCAGGCTGTCCGGCCAGGCCAGCGCCGTTATGGAGGTGCTGATCAGTTTTCCGCTGATACCCTGGGCCCGGCTGTTGTAGGCGGTCATTTTCAGCGCGATCAGATCGGCCAACGTGAACCCCGCCTGCTTGTCGTATGAATCGGGAAGATATTTATAAAGGCCCTGGGGCGATGTTTCCCCGGTAGCCGGCTCTTCCTTGCTCTTGTCGCCTTTTTTTTCAGCCTGCAGGGGTGAAGCCAGCAGCATCGGAAGGACCAGCGCCAATAATAGATATTTTTTCATCTTTTTCTCCTTGGTGAATGTTCAATCCAGAATGGAGTCCGGAAGTTTGTCATCCCGCTTTATCCGTTCCGCCATGCTGTCATTTATCTTTTTACGCAGTTCCATTATCGGGATGTATTTCTTGAAATTGATGCGGTCCGGACCCACCATCTCCTCGTCCATCAGCATCTTTTTCAGGGAATCATACAGGGACCGGATCTCTCCGTTTTTCTTCTCCTGAAGCCGCTTCAACTGCCGGGCCATAGCTTCCTTCTGCATCTGGTCCGGAGCCTGGTTGATTTTTTTCTTGAGATCCTGTTCCTCCAGCACGTATTTCATGGCCAGCGGCTGGGCCACGGTTTTCCTGATGGCTATCAGGACCTGGTCAACCGATCCTTTTTCTTCCCCCGGCTTTGGTTTTGACGGCTGGATCTCGTCACAGGTGGCGTTCATCTCGTAGGCCCTTTCGTGGGCTATCTTCATGGAGTCCTTCATCAGTTGGACTATCAGCGGATCGATGGATTGGATCTCCATCAGCTGTTCGGCTTTAAGATCGTGCAGCCAGAACTGGACGGTCTGAATGGCCGAATTGCGCACCGCCTCAAGGTATATCTGAACGCTCAGGGGATTCTTGTCAAGATACTGGAGAACCGACTCGTCGGTCGGCTCGGCCTTCCTGTCCCGCCCGGTGTATACTCCGGAGGTGATCTCGAAGCCCTGGCCCAAGCAGATATAATCCTTGGTGTCGTTGAAAAACAGCCGGCCCAGAAAATATTTGGTTTCATCGGCCGGACGGTATTTGACCAGCACATGGGTGCCCTCCGGCAGGCCGGATTGGTCTTCCTTTATTTTCAGGACCTGCCGCAGGTCAAAATACCGGTCATTGCCTTCGGCGTCCTTAAGCTTTGGCAGCAATTTGGCCAGTTCCATTTTTTGTTCCTTGCTCAGCTGGCTGAGGTTCTCCGAGGGGCGGTACCTCATGGCCCGGCGGTTGACCTCGTCGTATTCCGTTTTCAACCGCTCCATCTCCTCGGAATGCTGGGCTATGGAAATGCTGTCGTGCAGCAGCGCCTCCAGCTGGTCCACCGTCTGCTCCAGGTCCTTCTTCTCGTTCTCAATAGCCAGGATGGTCTCCTCGGCCATCTTCATGGCTTCCTCGCGGGCCTGGCTGACCTGCTGCTGGTTCTTCTCCTCGCTGACGCCGTTGTTCTTCACCTCCAGGATCTTGGCGGTAAGCAGGCCGATCTTGTTCCTTTCGGACTCGTAGAGATCCTTCAGCTTGGCTATGGCGGCGCCATGGTCACGCCTCTCTTTCTCCAGCTTCATCAGCCGCTGGGCGTACACTTTGTTGGCCACGGTGATGGCCCGCTCCTTGTCGCCGCTGAAGGCGGTGGGAGCGTAATAGACCAGGGTGTCGGTCTTATACTGGCCGGCCAGTTCAATCTTGTCGCCCATCAGGTTGGCCACCACCTCGGAGATGTCAACCATCAGGGCCTCCTTGGCGCTCATGGTCATCTGGGGGCTGCCCCCGAACATCTTCATCACGGTTTTTTCCTTGTCGCGCAGATCCTCTATGGTCAGGACTATGCTCGGCTCCATCACCTTGCCGTCCGGCATTATCACCATTATCTTTCCCTGGGGGGTTTGTTTCTTCCCTGCGGTCATATCAGATGTTTTTCGGTTAAAGGTTCAGATATAATGTGTTAATTTAACATAAAATGCGGTCAAGTTTCAATCACTTTATAACCAGTAAAGCTCCCGGTTCCTCCAGAATAAATATACCAGGGTGGCCAGACATACGGCCGCCCCGGTCTGCAGAGCAGCCGGGGCTCCGAATTTTCCGGCTATGCTTCCGGCAATAAAGCTCCCCACCGGCATCATGCCCATAAATACGAAGGTGAAGACGCTCATCACCCGGCCCCGGATGTCGTCCGGAGCAATACCCTGGATTATCGTGTTGATGGTGGCCACCTGGCTCACCATGGTGAATCCGATGAAGGGAAGACAGGCGATCGAAAGGGTCAAATTATCGGAGAGTGAAAACACAGTTACTGCCACCGTGAATACCAGGCCGCTTACCAGGACATAAACTCCGCGCCGTTTCATCTGGCTGAAGGTGGCCAGGCTGATGGCACCGATGATGGCCCCGATGCCCACCGCAGTCATCAGCAGGCCGAAGCCCCTGGCCTGAAGGTGGAGTATGTCCCGGGCGAATATCGGCATCAGCACCGCGTAGGGCATCCCGAAGATGCTGAATACGGCCACCATTCCCACCAGGGACATTATCACCGGATGATGCCGGACATAGCCCAGCCCCACTTTCATCTCTTCCCAGGCCGTTTTTTTAAGCCCCTTCCTGGGCTGATATTCTCCGCGTATCAGATTAAGCCCGTAGATAACCGCCAGGAAACTCACCCCGTTGATCAAAAAGCAGCCGGCCGGACCTACCATGGCGTACAATACTCCGGCCAGGGCCGGCCCCAGTATCCTGGCGGTATTGAATATGGTGGAGTTCAGGGCGATGGCGTTCATCAGGTCCTTTCGCCCCACCAGCTCAACGGTATAGGCCTGCCGGGCCGGGGCGTCAAAAGCAAACACCGAACCCGACAAAGCGCTCAATAGAATAATATGCCAGATCTTAAGATATTTGAAATGGGTCAGGTAGGCCAGGATAAAGGCCAGCAGCATCATGATGGCCTGAGTAGTTATCAGCAGTTTTTTCTTGCTTACCCGGTCCGCCGCCACTCCGCCGGGAAGCGACAGAATAAGGATGGGCGCCGAGCCGATGGCCGAGACGGTCCCCAGCAGGAAGGCTGAGTCGGTCAGGTTGAGAACCAGCCAGCTCAGAGCCACCTGCTGTATCCAGGTGCCGATCAGCGATACCAGCTGCCCCGTCCAGTAAAACCTGAAATTGCGGTGCCTCAGGGAAGTAAAGGTGGTTTTAATATCCATGGTTTTCGGCTAAGGTTGACAAACCCCTGTTTGGTTGTTATCATTATTCAAAAGATACAGAAAATAGAGGGATCCCATGCCAAAAAAAATCATCTTGATTCTTTCCCTGATATTATCGGCCGCTGGATATGGCCTGGCCCAAACCGGCTGCCCCTTCGGCCTGATCGACGATCCCGCCCCGGGCCAGTGCGGGCGCTATGTTGACGGCAATGGAGACAACATCTGCGATCTGTCTCAGGATCTATCTCAATCGGGCGGTGCCTCGGAGGGGGAACGGGCCGGCGATCCCCAAAATGGAAAGCAAGCTCCGGCTGGAGAACCGACCGAAAATAATCAGGCGGACCTGCCCGGACAGGGGTCGGACTTGGATGACCAGCCGGAGCCTCAGAACGTTCCCCAGACCGCTCCGGAGCAGCAGCCGGAATCAATGACCGTCGAACAGCCCGGGGGGGAACCGCTGAAACTCAACCGCCCCAATTATCATCCCTGGCTTCTGCTGTTGATGGTCGCAGTATTGGCCATTGCCGGGGAAATATGGCAGCGGCGGGATTCTAAAAAGATCGTTCTGATCCAAACCGCCTGGAATTGGATGCTGCTGATCAGTTTTTTGGCCGGCTCGCTGACTGGAATATACTTTATCCTGCCGCCGGAAACCCGGCCTGCAATAACCTTCAATTTATCCTACTGGCATAGCATCACCGGGCTGATATTCATTTACATCGGGCTATACCATGCCATCCGCCGGGCTGCCTGCCTGATCCGGGGGGCCAAGACCTGCGTTAAAAAAACACCCTGCTGCTGACCTAAGGCAGCGGCGGCACCACCCTCTTTCCCCGGGCTTTGCCGGGGGTGTTATCGAACACCTCTATCACGTGATAGATCGCCACGATGGATTTTCTGGGGGCCGCCCCGTGGAAGTAATCATGGATGCCGTTTACGTATTCCACCGTCTGCCTCTGGTATTTGGTAAGCTCCGGATCATTGGGATCGATCAGCTGGGTTATGGCCCGGACCTCGAACGAGGGAATATCCAGGAAGACGATGGATACCGCCGGGTCCGTCATCTGGTTCAAAAAGGTATGGGTGGCAAAATCCGGCTTGGCATACAGTTCCAAAGAGACCTGCTTGGTGTCATCCAGCAGGTCATTTCTCCGGCCGTAGAGGTCCATCAGCCAGTTCAATTTATAGTTCATTGAGGAATCCGCTGAAGACTGAAGCTCGTCTATCAGCCCGCCGATAAACTCGGGTTTGGGCAGAAATCCCATCCCCTTTACAGCATTGTTGATGGCCGTCCGACTGTCGGAACGCCGGAATCCATGGCTGGCCACCATTCCGCTATGCGGCCCGGCAAAGCCCGGCATCTCCCGGTTTTTGATGCCCTCCAGGGATTTTATCCTCTCCTTAAGATTCCACTCCATAAATGCCGGTGATAGGTGCTGAATGGTAAAATCCTGCCATCGGTCTTCCACTTTTGCCCGGAGGATCCCCTGTTCGGATTTTTTCAGGTCGATATTATCCTGCCGGCAATATTTGCCGTCCCTCCAGAATTTGGCGCCATCGGATGTATTGTTTTTCCCGGCGGCAAAAAGATTCACTGATAAAAGGCAGACAGCGGCGGAGAAAACAACCGACTTGAACATACGCCTCTCCTTATAATTGGGTTGATATCTAATGTTGAATATGACTACCGCCGGTATCTCCGGTTATGGTTGTCGCCTCTCCAGCATGATGGAATTGGCCTGGGGCACCACATAGCATTTATAATCCGCCCCATGTTTGTGCTTCAGATGGTCCAGGGCGCTTTGGCAGTCGGGCATGAACTTGAATTTCAGATCCTGGGTCTTGGATTTCTCGATACTGCTTACCAGCAGAACCTCGCATTTATCCATCACCAGAGCCGTAGCATAGGCCCGGTGGGCCTCGGCGGTGATATTTTCTTCGGGGGTGGATAATATTTCTTTTATCGAATACCGCTCCATCCATTGGCCGAACCCATCCTGGCCGATCCCCTCCCGGCACTGGCCTACCAGCGCTATGGTCCCGCCCGGCTTTACGGCGCATTCCAGGTTATTTAGCAACCTCTGCATCTGGTAGAGGTTGATGTCCAAAGGATACCCCCCGGCCGAGGCGATGATGCAGTCCGCCAATTCCCCATACTCAGCCGACCACACCTGGCGGCACAGATTTACTCCCGACTCCCAGGCCCTCTGCCACTGCCCGGCGAAGAAGCCGGCAATTTTATCGTCCGGCGTGGGGACCACGTTGATCAAGAAATCAATGTTTACCAGCGAAGCGGCCTCGACCATCTCCAGATGAATGGGATTCCCCTCTATCTGTCCCGTCCCATTCTTTCGCCGGGCTATCATTGCGTGGTTGGCGGCAATAGAGCTTCTTGAGGCGCAGCCCGGCATCACCGCCTTCCGGCCGCCGGAATAACCCGCCAGGTAATGCGGGGTGATCTTGCCGGTGGCAATGATGAAATCGCTCTCCAGCAGGCGCTGATTTATCTCTACCTCACGGCCGTTTGTCAGCCGGCTTAGGGCGATGCAATTTTGATCGCAGTTATGGGCATATAGGTTCAGCTGGTCGAAGGCATTGTGGCCATACATGACCTCCCGTTCCTCGCAGCTGGGCGCCCGGTGATTTCCGGCGGCGATAAGGAGGTCGGCCTGATTTGAGCCGATCCCGGCTTTCTGAAACTCGTCCATCAGACGATCCAGGATCAGGGAATAATAGGGGACCACCCGGGTATGGTCGCTGGCGATTATCAGGGGTCTTTGGGGGTTGAATTTTTTCAAAAGTTCCGAAAGCGGGGGCGACCCGATGGGTTTTAGCATGGCCTTGTCCAAGGCCGCGGGAACGTCGCCGACAGCATCTCTCCCTGAAACCGAAAGGATTTCAAGCAGGTTCTTTTCAGGCATATCAAATTTAAGGCGAGTATCGCCGTAGGCCAATTCAATATGTTTTGTTGGTAGTGCCATAACCGCTTAATAACCAATAAATTAAAAATATAAATACCCTGGGATGATTTGTAACTATACCCCTTATTTGTGCGCCTAGTCAAGGATAAAATTCCGACCAAAATTCCGGCCGTCTTTTTTATCTTTTGGAGGATGAAATTAAAAGACATGAAATTAAAAGACTCTTTACATTCCGGCGAAATTTTAGTATAATAAATGTCTTGAAAAAATGCGCCATTAGCTCAGTTGGTAGAGCAGCTGACTCTTAATCAGCGGGTCAAAGGTTCGAGTCCTTTATGGCGCACCAGCACCTTTATAAAAACCCTCCGCGGCTTTATGCTTGCGGAGGGTTTTATATAATCGTTATACCGTTTATATCAGTTGCCATTTCGAAGCTATTATAAGAAAATATTCAGTTGCTTATAACAATATTCCCCTTATTGTCCTTTTTAACCTTTATCCCGTTTTTAGGAGGAGCGGGCGCTTTTTTTCGAGAATTGATACTATCGTTGGGATTTAATTTAGCCTTTATCTTCTTTACATACCCCTGGGTTTCTTTATATGGGGGAATATCCCGGTACTTATCGACGGCCTTGGGCCCGGCATTATAGGCAGCCAGGGCCAGCTCCACGCTTCCATACCGGTCGATCATGGCTTTCAAGTACCTGGCCCCGGCGTCGATATTCTCTTCGGGGTCGAAAGCATTATTTACTTTTAGGGCATCGGCTGTGCCGGGCATCAATTGCATCAACCCCTGGGCCCCTTTGCAGGATATCGCCCTGGGGTTATAGCCCGATTCCGCGGCGATGACCGCATCTATCAATTCAAAACTCAAATTATGTTTTAGAGCAGCCTTTTGGACCAGCTTTTTATATTGCTCCTGGTTGTTTTTCTTATACTTTCTGATGCGTATAAAATCGGGCTGGGGAATATTGGTAAGCAACAGACAATCGCCGGAATTCCTTAAGAACACCTGGCCATAACAAACATTGCCGGCGACAAGGATAAATATCAAAATAAATGTATGTACAAGATTTTTAACCATTAATACCCCATGTTTGTGGTATCAGCGACAGATTTTGGCAGTCTAACCGTGCTTTTAAGCTTGATGTTCTGTCCCTTGGTTGAGGTTTGAAACGAGATCTCGACGGTTGATGCCCTTTTTATTTCCGGGCCCTCCAATATTCCATTGCGGTCGAAATCCAATTCCTCGAACCATTCTTCCTTGGGATACATATATAACGAATCAGTGGCAGGCAAATACAGCATCTTAAAGGTCGGGACTTTTATATCTTTTGCCAGCAATAGCTTATCTCCATAATATATTATGCTATCACTATGGTCCCAATTTATTTTGACCGGCATGCCGCTCCGGGCGATTATGGTGATGCCGGTAGTGTCGCCGCTTATCCAGCCCGAAGCAGTTGATATGCTGCCAGCCAAATAATTCAAAGCATTGTTCGAGTCATCCAGCAATTGCTGTCGGAATTCCCTTTTTTGCAGGGCTTTAGACACCTGAATGAAAAGCCCGAAGACTATGGCCATAACAATGGAAAAAATGACCAGGGCCTGCATCAGTTCGATCAGGGAATAGCCAAAATTGTTATCGAGCTGCTTTTTCATGGGCTTTTAAGGGCAGTCAGACTGCTGTATATCTCTTTTGCCGGGGGGAGGTAGACCCTGACCTGCACCTCCAGGGGATCGGTGCCCAGGGCCGGCTCATCGCCCTCCTGCCCGTCTATCACGTCTGTTACAATCAGCCACCTTTTGCCGTCGGCGAACACCTCTACGGAATCATCAGCCACTAATCCCGGCTGCAGGGCCTTTTCCATGGCCTCCCGGGCCAGTTGCAGGGCCATCTTTTTATCCACTATGTTTTGGTCCTTTTTGAATTGCCCGGTGACCACGCCGATCAACGGTATTATCAAAATGGCAATTATGGTGATCGCCACCAGAACTTCTATCAGGGTAAATCCTTTGTTTTTCATATTATTTTACAATCTTCATCCATCCGGGCTGGGGGTTTGTTTCAAATGATATCGGCAACAGGAGATCGGCGGTCATATCCGGACGTTTGATGTTTCCGTAAATGTAATTGTTGCTGAGGCTGTCCATATTGGGGTTATAAAGCTTCGCCCCGATGGCTACCCCGAAAATACTTCCCTGGATGCTGATCCGGTTCCCGCTGTAGGCCAGGCCCCGGATAGTGGCATGATCCATTATAAAAAGCCCCCCCTCAATCCCGGAACTGCCGGTAAGAATCACACAGCCGGAGACCGCGGCCGTATTGCCTACAAAAACCTTGCCGCTGGGATTGCCCGATGAATAGATAAGGGAATTTCCCGATACCTTGGCCTGATCGGTAATGATGATATCGCACTGCGAAAACACCTTGCCTTCAACCTTGGCATTATCGGCAATGATTATCTCCCGCATGGAGAAGATCTCCGCCCCGGTGACCTTGGCCTCGTCCAGTATGGATACCTTGCCCATGGCGGCTATGGTGCAGCCCTCCAGGTTGGCCCAGCCGGATATCTGGATATCCCCGGTGCTTAAAAATATCTTGGGGCCGGATATTTTTAGCGGCGATTCTTCACTACGGCCAATGAAGACTATATTATCGTTCACATATATCTTGCCTTTAGCCGGTATATCGCTCTCCTGGTCGAATACCTGGGCCGAAAACAACTCCTGGTCCGCTTTGTGGGGGTTTTGCAGCATTTCCGTAAAATAAAGGACGGCCTGTTCAAACGAACTGGTATTGAGAATGGGAAAAGCGGCCAAAGACACATGCTTTCCCTGCCAAATGGCCCCCTGATTGGTCGGTAATGATGGTGAACGTATATCGCCGATAATTGAAGCCCCGGAGCCCAGAATGGCCCCCCTGGGTTCGGCCATCACCAGGGCCTCGGGGAACAAGGAATCAGGCTCGATGCCGATATCGGCCGAAATTTCGGTCGTTGCCTTGTTGCTGGTTCCCCGACAGGTTGCTTTTAAATAACCATATTCAAAGGCGGTGGAGAATTTACATTTTCCGCCTTTGGTAAAGAGGTCCTCTTCCCAAGTTTGGGGTTCGGCAAAGTTGATCTTTTGCTCCCCCTTGCCGGATAGATACCATTGCATTTTGGCCAGACCGGACTCGGCAATGTATTGGGCCTGCATCCTTTGCTGTTCGAAGAAGGCCATTTTGTTCCTGGTGTACAGTATGGTCAGCCAGGCGGTAACAAAGCCGAAAATAATAAACCCCAGGAGTATGGCGCTCAGCAAAGCAATGCCGCGCTGGTTCCTGGGATTTATTATATACAAGCTCATTAGTTAATTTTACATGAGCGGGTAACTTTTGTCAAATATTTAATAGCTGTTCATCAAACTATACAATATGAGGCTGTAATCTTGTTACCAACACTTTTCCCGTCTTATTCGGGTTTAAACATCACCACCACAGTGTGGGGTTCGGTTACATTGTAGATCACGTAGGGATTGGTGACAGTCATTGCAACGCCGTTGTCGGTGATGGTCGAAGCACAGTAGCCTTCATCCGGGGTA
>JAGVNJ010000007.1 GCA_020053305.1 Candidatus Edwardsiibacteriota bacterium
GAATATAAATATCGTCTCAGATAACTGCGAACATCCAGGGCATCGTTACATAAAAAGGATAATTTCAGAGTGGCTTGTGAACGATGTCCTGGTAGTTATTCTTGTGAACGATGTCCTGGTAGTTATCACATAGCCATTGCCGACAGCTTAATTTATGTGGTCGATGGAAATGCTGGACTGCTAATACTTCAGGGCTACGGCCCGGCGGGGGTGAAGACGGAGCAGGAAGCACCAGCGGAATTAAAAGTTGGTAGTTTAAAGTTGAAGGTTTTAGACAACAAAATAAATTACCAAATTCCGAAAGACGGCCCGGCTTCATTAAAAGTATATAATTTGCTGGGCCAGGAGGTGCGGTGTCTGGTAAATGAGTTCATAAGTTCCGGGGTTTACAGCTTACAGTGGGACGGGCGCAATGCCGGCAACCGCAGGGTATCCAGCGGGGTTTACCTGGTTCGCCTGCAGGCGGGGGAGCAGGCGGCCACTGCCAAGATGGTGGTGGTGCGCTGATACACCCCCATCCCCTCTTGTTAGAGGGGAGAAAAACGCAGTTACAACATCTATATCATATATAACACAGGAGTGATCCATGAGCGACCTCAAGAACCGGGACCCCGAGATCTACCAGTCAATAATTGACGAGACCAAGCGCCAGGAATACGGCCTGGAGCTGATAGCCTCCGAGAACTTCGTCTCCGAGGCGGTGCTGGAGGCCCAGGGCTCCGTGATGACCAACAAATACGCCGAGGGCTATCCCGGCAAACGCTACTATGGCGGCTGCGAGTTCGTGGACGTGGCCGAGAACATCGCCCGGGACCGGGCCAAGCAGCTGTTCGGCTGCGAATACGCCAACGTCCAGCCCCACTCCGGCTCCACCGCCAATCAGGCGGTCTATTTCACCTACTGCCAGCCGGGCGATGTGGTGCTGGGGATGGACCTGGCCCACGGCGGACACCTGACCCACGGCTCGCCGGTATCCTTCTCGGGCAAGATGTATCAGATCTTCTCCTACGGGGTCAAGAAGGAAACCGGGTATATCGACATGGACGACGCGGCCCGCAAGGCCCGGGAGCACAAACCCAAGATGATCATCGTGGGGGCCTCGGCCTACAGCCGGCATTACGAGTTCGCCAAGTTCCGGGAGATCGCCGACCAGGTGGGGGCCTTCCTGTTCGCCGACGTGGCCCATCCGGCCGGGCTGATCGCCGCCGGGCTGCACCCCTCGCCCATCCCCCATTGCCATGTGGTCACCACCACCACCCACAAGACCCTGCGGGGCCCTCGGGGCGGGATGGTGCTGATCGGCAAGGACAGCGAGAACCCCTTCGGGATCAAGCTCAAGACCAAGGCCGGTGAGCGGCTCAAGATGATGTCCGAGGTGATGGACAGCACGGTGATGCCCGGCATCCAGGGCGGCCCGCTGATGCACGTGATCGCCGCCAAGGCGGTGGCCTTCAAGGAGGCCCTGGATCCTTCTTTCAAGGCCTACGCCCAGCAGGTGATAGACAACGCCCGGGCTTTGGCCGCCAGCCTGGTGGAGAGGGGATATTCCATCGTCTCCGGCGGCACCGACAACCACCTGATGCTGATCGACCTGACCAACAAGAACATCACCGGCAAGGAGGCAGAGAACGCCCTGCATGCCGCCGGGATAACCGTCAACAAGAACATGGTGCCGTTCGACACCCGGAGCCCCTTCGTGACCTCCGGGTTCCGGATGGGCACGGCGGCCCTGACCACCCGGGGCATGAAGCAGAACGAGATGAAGCTGGTGGCCGGGATGATAGACAAAATCCTGGCGAATATCGGCAACCAAGGCAAGATCGAAGAGGTATCCGGCGAGATCAAGGAGCTGTGCCGGCAATTTCCCCTGTATCCCAACCGTTTGAAAGGATAAAAAATGGGAGAGATCAAACAGCTAGGCAAGGTCCAGTTCGGGGATGTGGTGGCCACCGCCATCAAGGAACACTGGTCCGGCGTGCTGACCATCGACAACCCCGAATACACCGAATACGTGGAATTCAAAGGGGGGTCCATCTCGGGCTTCTCCTCGGCCGAACGGAAGAAACTGATCGGCGAAATCCTAACCGCCGGCGGGCATTTAAGCCCGGAAGAGATCAAAAGGGCGGTTGACCACCAGAAGCAAAACGGGGGCCGGCTGGGCGACATCCTGGTGGAGTTGGAGATGATAACCCGACAGCGGCTGGAGGAGGCCATGGCCCTTCACCAGATGAGCGTGCTGGCCCTATGCCTTTCGGCCAAGGACAGCGAGCTGTCCTTCGAACCGGACATCGCCCTGGAAAGCAAGAAATAGATAATGCCGTTTAAGAAGAAGGCCGCAGGAACGGCCAGAATATCCAGCCGCCCAAAAGTTTCGCCCGGGAAAAAAGCCCGGCCCAGCTGGGAAAGGTTTTTTATCAGCCTGGCCCAGATGGTCTCCACCCGGTCCACCTGTCTGCGGCGCCAGGTGGGGGCGGTGGTGGTGCGCGACAAGCGGATACTGGCCACCGGATACAACGGGGCGCCTTCCGGGCTGGAACATTGCGATCAGGTGGGCTGCATCCGGGAGCAATTGAAAGTGCCCTCCGGGGAGCGGCACGAGATCTGCCGGGCCATCCATGCCGAGCAGAACGCCATCATCCAGGCGGCCACCTGCGGGGTGTCGCTGGCCGGGGGCACCATCTACATCACCCATCATCCCTGCGTGCTGTGCTCCAAGATGATCATCAACGCCGGGATCAAGAAGGTGGTGTTCCTCGATGGCTATCCCGATGAGCTGTCACGCCGGATGCTGAAGGAAGCCAAACTCAAAACAACCAAGTGCCGGCCATGAAAACATCCAAGGAAAAGGCCGTTCGGGCTTACATAGGCTTGGGCTCCAACCTGGGCAAGCGCCTGGGAAACATCCGGAGCGCCATCGCCGCGCTGGAGCAGGTACCGGGCATCGCCATCAACAATGTTTCCTCGGTCTACGAGACCGAACCGTTGGGAAATGTCAACCAGCCAAAATTCCTCAATTCGGTGGCCGAGATCGAGACCGGGCTGTCGGCGACCGAACTGCTGATGACCCTGCAGCGAATAGAGAAACATCTGGGACGGAAGCGGCAGCTTAAGGACGAGCCCCGGGTCATCGATCTGGATATCCTGTACTATGACCGGCTGGTGATCAGCACCGAGCAGTTGACCATTCCCCATGCCCAGGCCGCCGTGAGGGCCTTCGTGATGATCCCGCTGCTGGAGATCTCTCCGGATCTGGTCGATCCCTCCCGTAAAAAGAAAATAAGCGAAATCCTGGCAAGCCTTGACGCCAAAGGCCAGGGCGTGAGAAAATTAAAGAAGAGCAGATATTAAAAGATGGCACAGATACCCAACTACATAGCGGTGGAGGGCGTGATCGGGGTGGGCAAGACATCCTTGAGCCGGATGCTGGCCGAGCGCTTCAAATCCAAGCTGGTGCAGGAGGAGGTGGAGGAGAATCCATTCCTTTCCAAGTTCTACTCCGACCGCCGGGCCTTCGCCTTCCAGACCCAGATATTCTTCCTGCTGTCGCGCTTCAAACAGCAGCAGAACCTTTTTCAGCAGGAGCTGTTCAGCCAGGGCCTAGTCTCCGATTACCTGTTCGCCAAGGACAAGATCTTCGCCTACCTGAACCTGGACCAGAACGAGATCTCGCTCTACGAGCATATGCTGCCGCTGCTGGAGAGGAACATCAACCAGCCCGACCTGGTGATCTACCTGCAGGCCGAGGTGGACGTGCTGCTCAGGCGGATCAAACACCGGGGGCGGCCCTTCGAGCACGGCATGCAGCGGGAATATCTGGCCGAGCTCTCCGAGGCCTATAATCATTTCTTTTTCCATTATTCCGAGACCCCGCTGCTGGTGGTGAACGTCAACGACATCGATTTCGTGAACAGCGAGGATGATTTCAACGACCTGGTGGAGAAGGTCTGCCAGCCCCACCCCGGGACCAGGTATTATGTGCCGGTGGGCAGCAAGGGCAAGAGGTGAAAGCCGAGACTATGAACAAAGGACTGAAAATGATAAAAATCATACCGATAAACAATATTAGGGAGCGGGACTAAAATGATAGATTGGAAAGGCTCTTTCGTGGCAATCGTAACGCCGTTCAGAAACGGTACCCTGGACGTACCGGCCCTGGAACGGCTTTTAGATTTTCATGCGGCCAACGGCACCGCCGGGGTGGTCTTTGCCGCCACTACCGGGGAGGGCCCGACGGTCCTGCCGGAAGAATACAAAAAGATCGTCGAAGCAACCCTGAAGAAGGCCCAGGGCAAAATGAAGGTCCTGGCCTATACCGGCACCAACGACACACTGAAGAGCATCACCAAAACCCAGGAGATGGAGAAGATGGGGGTGGACGGGGCCCTGGTGGTCACTCCTTATTACAACAAGCCCAGCCAGGAGGGTCTGTACCAGCACTTCCGGGCAGTGGCCGGGGCCACCAAGCTGCCCTTGATGCTTTACAATGTTCCGGGCAGGACAGGCGTCTCCATAGATCCAGCCACCGTCTGCCGCCTGGCTGAGATCGCGAATATCGTGGCCATCAAGGAAGCCTCTGGAAACCTGGACAATGTCAGCCAGATAATCTCGCTGTGCGGAGAAAAGATGGCCGTGTTCTCAGGCGACGACTCCCTGACCCTGCCGATGCTGGCCATCGGAGCCCAAGGGGTGGTGTCGGTGATGGCCAACATCGCTCCCAAGGATACGGCCAAACTGGTGGACAAGTTTTTAAAGGGCAAGCTTGAAGAGGCCCAGAAGATACACCTCAAGCAGTTCCCGCTGATCAAGGCCCTGTTCGTGGAGACCAGCCCCGGGCCGGTAAAGGCCGCCCTCAACCTGATGGGGCTGTGCCACGCCGAGATGCGTATGCCGCTGGTGGAGGTTTCGGAGTCCACCAAGAAATTGCTCAAGGCCGAGATGAAAAAATACGGATTGATTATTTAACTCATGTTCCGGCTATTGCTGCATATCTGCTGCGCTCCCTGCCTCTGCTGTCCCTACCAGGCATTGTCGGATGAGAAGACGGCTGTCACCGGCTTCTGGTTCAATCCCAATATTCATCCATACCGGGAATACCAGGCGCGCCTGGGCTCGGTCAGGGATTTTGCCCAAAAGCACGAACTGGAAATGATCTACGACGATTCCTATCCATTGGAGGAAAATATTTCCCTGCTGCTGAAGGACCGCTGCCGGGCTTGTTATTACATCCGGCTGGAGGCCGCCGCCCGGGAAGCCGCCCAGCGGGGATATGACGGCTTTTCCACCACCCTGCTATACAGCATATATCAGAAACACGACCTGATCAGGGACCTGGGGGCGGAGATCGGCCGGAAACACGGAGTGAAGTTCAGTTACCGTGATTTCCGGACAGGGTGGGAGGAAGGCCGGGCCAAGGCAAGAGAACTGGATCTTTACCGCCAAAAATATTGCGGCTGCATCTTCAGCGAGCGGGACAGATATTTTAAAATAAAAAATTAAATATAAAATACAAAATATAAAGCAATGAGCCAAAATAAGGAAAAAGTGCTGCGCTTCGGGGTCTCGGTTGAGGAGAGTCTGATCCAGAAGTTTGAAAAGCTCATCCGGCGCAAAGGCTACACCAACCGTTCCGAGGCCATCCGGGATATGATCCGCGATGTGCTGGCGGCCGAGTCGGCCGAGAAAGGGCAGGAGATGGTGGGATCCATTCTGATAATCTACGACCATCACCGGCCTCATTTGGTGGAAAAACTGCTGGCCCTGCAGCACGATGCTGATGCCGAGATCATCGCTTCTCAGCACGTGCATCTGGACCATCATCACTGCATGGAGACCATCATCGTCAGGGGGCCGGTGGAAAAACTGGAGGAACTTCAGGGAAGGATCGGGGCCTTGAAGGGGGTGGGACAGTGCCTGCTTTCCCAGGCCAGCTGCCAGGTGCTGCACTGACGCTTAATTTGTGATTCAGACAGCAGTGGGGAATGGCGTGAAAACTATATAATCGGCAAGAAATCAGGATAACATTGCCACGACCTTCAGGTCGTGGCAATGAAAAGCCAGGAAGATTTGGGCTTTAGCCCGCGGGGTAAAGGGGTTAAAACCCCGGAGGATATTTTCCCGATCCTAATCACGAGCTAAAGCTCGTGACAATTTGAAATTGCGAATGGGTGTTTCCACCCTTTCAATTCTTGGCATATATGCCTTTGGACAAATCCGCTCCGATTAGCTTCCCACTGTCTGAAACACTGACACTTAAAAATTGACCTTGACTTATTTTATTAATCGTGCTACAATTCAAATAATCGTAGCACGATTTTATTGTTTTAAAAACAATGCCCCGGTTTGCAGAAGAGCGGGCCACAAAGCCTGAAAACCGTATGGTTACAAAACCAACGAGCAAGCAAAGTGAAATTAATCAACGACCTTCTGGCCAGCCTCCCCAAGTGCGTTTGCCCCATAAGAAGGGTCTGTGTCGGCCTCCATTGGACTGTTGTAGAAAGCCGATACGTGGGCATGGCGCACAATATTCGCGCCAGTTACAGTAAGGAAATAGCCGATGCCGGAAATTTAATCGGCATGAGCGCTCTGACCTTGGCTCAACGCGTAATATCATGGAATAATCCGGAATCTTCGCTGGGCCTTGCGACCATCAATTCATTGCTTAACCCTCTCGGAGAACCGGGCAGCATTAATCCATATATAATGGAAGCGGCAAAAGGGAAAACGGTTACTATCGTCGGCCGGTTCTCATTCAATGATGAAATTCGCAAGGTCGCGCATGCGGCGCATTGCTTGGAAATAGAACCCGTTAACAATGAACTGCCTTCTTTTGCCGCCGAGGAAGTCATACCTCTCTCAGATATGGTCGTTATTTCAGCTTCTTCCATTATCAATAAATCACTCCCCAGACTTTTAGAGCTTTCAAAAGGCAAGGAATGCATTGTTCTGGGGCCAAGCACACCGATGAGCGAAATTCTTTTCGGTTGCGGCGCAACCAAACTTGAAGGCATCCGGGTTATAGATTCAGATATATTGTTTAGATGCGTTGAACAAGGCGCCAAAGCGTATAAAAACCTTAAGGGCATTTTGCCGGTTACCCATTATTATTAAACTATTCCAAAAAAA
This sequence comes from Candidatus Edwardsiibacteriota bacterium, assembly GCA_020053305.1. Taxonomy (GTDB): domain Bacteria; phylum Edwardsbacteria; class AC1; order AC1; family EtOH8; genus UBA2226. The sequence goes on from JAGVNJ010000007.1 coordinate 7,123, forward strand.
AATACCTAAACAAAGGAGAATTTCAATGAAAAGAGCGGCAATTTATTTGGCGCTATCAATCTTTCTGGCAGCCTCATCGCTTTTTGCCGCCCGGCCCCTGTCAACCGATGACGCCGGAACGGTGGAAAAAGGGAAGTTTGAAACGGAAATATCATTCGATTACTGCCAGTATCGTCCGGACGGGACCTGCCAGGCTCCGGGGATGGCCATCAAACACGGATTGACAGACCTCCTGGACTTAGGGCTGGGCTTCTCGCACAGCACCGATAAGGATGCCGACGGCAACACCGTGGGCTGGGGAATGTCCCCGCTGGAAGTGGGCTTCAAGCTGTCCCTGTTAAAAGAGCAGCCCAAGCTCCCGGACATCTCGGTCAGCGCCGGGTTCGAGACGGGATCGGCCGGTTATGGGATCAACCTGATCTTCAGCCGGGAATACGGGAATCTACGCCTGCACTATAATCTGGGGTACAATGCATCAGGGGAAACAATGGTCAGCGGCAGTTTCGGCACATCGCTGGCGGTGGAATATATTTTTGCGGAAAAATTCCGAATATGCGCCGAGCTTAACGGTGAGATAAATGACGATCGGTCAGAAGTCCTCGGGAACAGCGGTTTGGTGGGCGGCTCGGTAACATTGGGTCCGGTTGACTGGGACCTGGGCATCCGAATTCATGACCAGCGCGGACCCAAGACCACCATTACCACAGGGATCACAGCAGGATTCTAAAAAACAAGGGAGAGAAATGAAAACCTGGATTTTATCATTGTTGTCGGCAGGGCTTTTGCTGGCCGGCTGCGCTAAAAAAGAAGAATCGGCCAGGCTGACCGTGGTTACCTCCTTTTATCCCATGTACATCATGACCTCCAATCTTGTAAAGGATGTTCCCGGGGTCAAACTGATCAACATGGCCCCGCCTTTCTCGGGCTGCCTGCACGATTATCAGATGACCCCCCGGGACATGAAGACACTGAATGATGCCGACTTATTGATAATCAACGGCGCCGGGATGGAATCATTCCTGGACGATGCAATCAGACATAACCCGAAACTTAAGGTTATTGATGCCAGCCGGGGCATCGAACTGATCGAGCATCAGGGAACGCCCAACCCGCATATATTCGCCGGCGTTTCCGGAGCCATGGCCCAGGTGCGCAACATAACCACCGGGTTGGAGCATGCTGATCCAGAATATATCGGCTATTACCGGGAAAATGTTCAACGGTATCTGGTGAAGCTGGAATCTCTCAGGGCAAAGATGCACTCGGCCCTGAGGGATGTTAAGAACCGGGACATCATCACCTTTCACGAGGCCTTTCCTTATTTTGCCCGGGAGTTCAGTTTGAACATCCTGGCGGTCATCGAAAGGGAGCCGGGATCGGAACCCAGCGCCGGGGAGCTGGCCCAGACCATCGGAATCATCCGGAAAAACAAAGTCAAAGCCATTTTTGCCGAGCCCCAGTATCCGGCCAAATCGGCCGAGGCCATAGCCCGGGAGACCGGGGCCAGGGTCTATATTTTAGACCCCGTGGTCACCGGCCCGATGGATGATCCGGAGTATTACCTCAAGGCCATGGAAAAAAACCTGGAAGTTCTTAAAGAGGCTCTTAAATGACAGAGACAAAGGCCTTTCCCATCCAACTCGACAGCGAAGAACAGTACAAAAGGTTATTGGCTGGTCCACCACAAAATCATTGTCTTCGTTCGGGTTTGGTGAATCTGCTCCCGGGGTCTTCGGTGGGAAAGCACAATACCGAGGATTATGAAGAAATGGTCATTGTGCTGGAAGGCCAGGGGGAAATGATGGGAGAGGAAGGCCGGATGGCCATCAACTCCAGACAGGCGGCGTATTGTCCGCCTCACACCGAGCACGACGTATTGAATTCCGGAGATGTTCCCCTGAAATACATCTACATTGTAAACAAAACAAAATAACAGATATTCCACAAGGAGACATTAATTATGCACATGGCAGATGCCCTGATCTCTCCGGTGGTGGGCGGAGCAATGTGGGCCGCCACCGCCGGGGTAGCAGCGTATTCCATTAAAAAAGTCCAGGAAGGCCTGGACCAGAAAAAAATACCCCTGATGGGCGTGATGGGGGCCTTCATATTTGCCGCCCAAATGATAAACTTCTCCATTCCCGGTACCGGTTCCAGCGGGCATCTGGGAGGGGGATTAATGCTGGCTATTTTGTTGGGCCCTTATGCCGGGTTCCTGACCATGGCCTCCATCCTGATCATTCAGGCTCTGTTTTTTGCCGACGGCGGTCTGCTGGCCCTGGGGTCAAATATCTTCAACCTGGGATTCTTCACCTGTTTTCTGGCCTACCCGCTGATCTATAAAAATATCATCGGAAAAGAATTCAATTCTAAACGGATACTGATCGCATCCCTGGTTGCAGCGGTAGCGGGGCTTCAACTGGGGGCCTTCGGCGTAGTGTTGGAGACTTTGTTCTCCGGCAAGACAGAGCTGCCATTCGGGACTTTCGTGCTTTTAATGCAGCCCATCCACCTGGCCATCGGGATCGTCGAGGGATTGGTGACCGCTGCGGTGATATCCTTCGTCTGGAAATCCCGGCCGGAGGTCATGGAAAAAGCTTCTTTGAATCAGCCTCTGGGGAGCCTGTCACTTAAAAAGGTGATGATAGGCCTGGCTGCAGCGGCAGTATTGACCGGGGCGGTGCTTTCCTGGTTTGCCTCCTCCCATCCGGACGGACTGGAATGGGCCATGTTCAAAACCTCAGGCCAGGAAGAATTGGAGGCCACCGACCCTGCTCATGAAAAACTGGCGGCATTACAGGAGAAGACGGCCTTTCTGCCTGATTACGGGTTTAAAACGCCGGAAAGCGCAGAACCGGCAGGAGAACCTACCCAAGAAAAATGGCCGGCAGTAAGCGCCGGGACAACAGTTTCTGGGCTGGTGGGCGGTGTGATGACACTGTTGCTGGCGGCTTTCATGGGCTTCGTGATAAACATGAAAAACAAAACCGGCAAAAAGACATAGACGCTAAATGCCCAATATCGTAAACGCCATATATAACATCAGAGGGTTCGACGAGCTGGCCCGGCAGGATTCGTTCATTCACCGCCTGCATCCGCTGGCGAAACTGCTGGCTACACTGGTTTACACGGTGGTGCTGGTATCCTTTGACAAGTATGCCACCATTGCCTTGCTGCCTTTTCTGTTCTTCCCGGTGTTCATGGCAGCGGCGGGACGGATACCGGCCGTACCCATACTTAAGCGCCTGCTATATATCGAGCCGATGATCATTTGCGTCGGGCTTTTGAACCCCCTGTTTGACCGGGGCACAACGAGCATTTTGGGACAAACGATGTCGTCCGGCTGGCTGATATTCATCTCCATCGTCATAAAGGGCAGCCTGGCGGTAGCCACGGCCCTTCTCCTGATGGCCACCACCGGGATGGACGGGATAGCTTTGTCGTTGAGGAAACTAAAGGTCCCGAAAATATTCGTTCTGCAGTTGATGCTGACCTACCGGTATATATCCGTTCTGCTGGAGGAGGCCGCCAGAACCATTCAGTCCTATGCCTTACGAGCTTTCAGTTCCAAAGGGCTTAAACGGGAAGTATGGGGCCCGCTGCTGGGGCAGATCCTTTTAAGAACAATGGACCGGGCCCAGCGAGTCTATGATGCCATGTGCCTGCGGGGCTTTGCCGGTGAATACCACATCGGAAAAGCGCCCCGTCCAAGCTGGGGAGACTTTCTTTATGTCATGGGCTGGGGAACATTATTTGCCGCCTCCCGGGCGGTCAACCTCCCCCTGTGGCTTGGTAACTTGCTTACCGGAGCCGTAAAATGAGCCATCATATCACCGAAGCCAGAGATCTTTTTTATGTTTATCCCGACGGCCGGCAGGCGGTCAGCGGCATTTCTTTCCGCATCCACCACGGAGAATCGGTGGGCATCATCGGCGCCAACGGGGCGGGAAAATCCACCCTGCTGATGCTTTTGACGGGCATCCTTAGGCCGGCAAAGGGCGAGGTGGTCATCGGCGAGGTCAGGCTTACCAAAGACACCCTAAACATGATCCGACAGAGGCTGGGGATGGTCTTCCAGAACCCCGACGACCAGCTTTTTATGACCACGGTCCATGACGACGTGGCCTTCGGGCCGCGAAACCTGATGCTGGACGAGGCTCAGGTAGAGGAAAGGGTGATCTCGGCCCTGGAAAAGGTAGGCATATCGCACCTCAAGGACCGGGCCCCGTACCACCTCTCGGCCGGGGAAAAGCGGGCCGCCGCCATTGCCTCGGTGCTGTCCATGTCACCAGACATTCTGATACTGGACGAACCGACCTCGTCGCTGGACCCAAAATCCCGCCGGCGACTGATGAAAATCCTGAGCGGATTTGAGCATACCAAGATAATCACCTCGCACGATCTGGATATGGTGCTGGAGCTCTGTCAGCGGGTGATCGTCATGAAAGACGGCCGGGCGATAGCCGACGGCCCGGCCAAAGATATTCTGACGAACAAGACACTGATGGAGGAGGCCGGCTTGGAGATCCCTTTAAGCCTGCATGGGTGTCCGGTGTGCGGAAGATCGAAATCGGACGCAGATTAACGCAGATTTGATGGATCAACCACATGGTTTTCAAAGACGCCTAAAGGGCGTCTTTTTTATAAATTGAAGATAACATTATCCTGTGATATAATAAACAAACAACATATCATGAATGTTAAATTCCAATCATCAAATGAAACTCTCCGATTTCGACTATAAACTTCCGGAAGAACTGATAGCCAAAAGTCCCGCCGAAAAGCGGGATGCTTCACGGCTAATGGTCCTACATCGCAATGACAGCCGAATCGAGCATCGCAGGTTCAGCGATATCGTCGAATACCTCGATCCCTCCGATATCCTAGTGGTCAATAATACCAAGGTCATTCCGGCCCGGCTGATCGGCCATAAAAAAAAGACCGGCGGGGAAGTGGAGATCCTTTTATTGCGCCAGGAGTCCGAGACCTTGTGGAACTGCCTGGTGCGCCCGGGACGCCGCCTGATGCCGGGGGCACAGGTCGAGTTAAAGGATGGAATGATGGAGGCGGAGATCGTCGAACACCGGAAGGGCGGACAGCGCCTGGTCAGATTCACGCATCAGGGTGACTTTTATCAAACCCTGGAAAAAGTGGGGCAGGTGCCCCTGCCGCCATACATAGACCGGCAGCCGGTGGAAACGGACAAGAACCGCTATCAGACCATCTACGCCAAAGAGGAAGGGGCGGTGGCCGCACCTACTGCCGGTCTGCATTTCACGCCGGAATTGATGGAAAATATCTCCGACAAGGGGGTGGAAGTGCTGGAGATCCTGCTGCATGTGGGCTGGGGGACATTCAAAGGGGTGGAGACGGCGGATATCCGGGAACACAAGATGGATGCCGAGTACTATAATATAAGTCAGGAAGTAGCTGATAAAATAAAAAATGGGAAATTGGGAAAGCGTAGGATAATTGCCGTAGGGACCACCACCAGCCGGGCGTTGGAAAGCTTAGGGCATAGCGGCAAGTTATCGGACTGGACCGAGATATTCATCTACCCGCCGTATGAGTTCAAAATCGTTGATGCCTTGATCACCAATTTCCATCTGCCGAAGTCCACCCTGATCATGCTGATATCGGCCCTGGCCGGGCGGGAGAATGTAATGAGGGCCTACCAAGAGGCAATTCAGGAAAAGTATCGTTTCTATAGTTACGGCGACGCCATGATGATAATCTGAACCACCCCCAACCCCCTCCTTGATCAAGGAGGGGATGAAGGGGCGGTCTATTCATAAAAAAGCCACAACATAGAGTCCATCGTTAAGAAATGCATTTCAAATTAGAACATACCTCCGGGCGGGCCAGAAAAGGCACGATCAACACAGCTCATGGCGAGATTCCGACCCCCATCTTCATGCCGGTGGGTACCCAGGGCACGGTCAAGGCCATGACCCCCCAGGACCTCAAGGATGCCGGGGCCAGGATCATCCTGGGCAACGCCTATCATCTCTATCTGCGGCCGGGACAGGAGATGGTCAAGAAGGCCGGGGGCCTGCATAAGTTCATGGGCTGGGACCGGCCGATCCTCACCGATTCCGGAGGATTCCAGGTCTTCAGCCTGGCCGATCTCAGGAAGATCAAAGAAGAAGGAGTGGAGTTCCAGTCGCATCTGGACGGCTCCCATCATAAATTTACTCCGGAGAATGTGATGCAGTTGGAGGTGGATCTGGGAGCCGATATCATCATGAATTTCGACGAGTGCATTCCCTACCCTTCCACCTATGAATATACCGAGGATTCCACCGCCCGGACCACCCGCTGGGCCCAAAGATGCCGGCAGAAATTCCTGAAATTAAAAGAAGGCGACAGAGAAAGCCAGGCGCTTTTCGGGATCGTCCAGGGCGGCATCCATCCTGAACTTCGCCGACGCAGCGCCCGGGAGATGGTGGAGATCGGATTCGAAGGATATGCCATCGGAGGGCTGGCCATCGGCGAGCCCAAGGAGGCCACCTGGGAGGCCATCGAAGCCGCCAACGAAATCCTTCCTTCCGATAAACCAAGGTACATGATGGGGGTGGGCTTCCCCGAGGACATCATCAAAGGCGTCTCCCTGGGGGTGGACATGTTCGACTGCGTGATGCCCACCCGGAATGCCCGCAACGGCTCCCTGTTCACCTCCACCGGCAGGCTGGCCATGAAAAATGCAGTTCATCAGGGTGACCTGGCCCCGGTGGATGAGGCCTGCGACTGTTATTTATGCCGAAATTTCAGCCGGGCCTACTTGAGGCATCTGTTTATGTCCGGTGAAATACTGGCCGCCCATCTGGCCACGGCGCACAATCTCCGGTTCTATCTGGGCCTGATGGAGAATATAAGGCAGGCCATATCAGATAATAAGTTTGATGAGTGGAGCCAGGGATTTCTTGACAGATATCACAGCCAGCAATGAACCTGCTGGCTTTTAAAATATCCCGTTATTATTACTTCGGCAAATAAATAGCGCAATGTGTCATTCCTGCCCCTGTCATTCCAGCGCAGGCTGGAATCCAGGGATAAACTCCAGCAGGAATCCAGGC
>JAGVNJ010000055.1 GCA_020053305.1 Candidatus Edwardsiibacteriota bacterium
GAATATAAATATCGTCTCAGATAACTGCGAACATCCAGGGCATCGTTACATAAAAAGGATAATTTCAGAGTGGCTTGTGAACGATGTCCTGGTAGTTATCAACTAATCGTTATCTAAGTTTGCCAAATGATATATGTAATGCCGCGGCAGTTGAATATGCGTCCGGATTCATATTTGCCATTAAATCCAAACCAACTCCAAGAAACTTACCACATAACATTATTTTGCATTTTACTGGATACCCGATAATCGTATGCTCATAATCGCCATATTCAATATATGTATACGGCCCGGAAAGCCAACTATCACGCTGTTCAACCAACACAACCTCCCAATCTTTAACAACTATACGGCTTATCCCAGCGGATACTGAAAAGTAAAATCGTCTTTTCCGGTCTGTTAGTATCCGCCCATACAATAGCCCCAACTCCTTATAGACCGGCTCCGGTTTCTCATATGAATAATCAAAAGATATTTCTGTCCATTTTTTGTATTCAAGATAATGGGCTGAAAACAGATTTTTATTTACATCTACATTGATTTCACCAAGTTTACCAGATAAACTTCCGCCCACTGTGCCCCAATAATTATTGTTGGTTTTTCTTAGACTGCCTGTATCTGCCAATTGAGCAGGATTATCAGTTACTGGTTTCTCTTTCATCATTATAGCAGTGCTATCGCTGGCTATTCCAGTTGCCTGGGGGCTGTCCTGGCCTAATGCCATGTTATATAAGGAAACTAAAAAGCAGAGAAAAAGTGTAGGTTTTAGTATGGCGTTACATTGTTTCATTTCATTGACCTTTTTATAATCTACAGCACTCCCGCCTGCATGATGTCATGCAGATGAATTATCCCCACCGGCTTCTTCTCCTTGTCCACCACCAGCAGGGAGGTCACCCGGTGGTCCTCCATCATCTTGGCGGCCTTCACCGCCAGGCGTTCCTGGTCCACCGTCTTGGGGTTCCTGCCGATCACCTCATCAACCTTAAGCGAGAAGATATCGTTGGTCTTGGCCAACAACCGCTTCAGGTCGCCGTCGGTGATGATCCCCAGCAGTCTGCCCTTCTCGTCAACCACCGAGGTCACCCCGCGCTTGGCAGTCATCTCTATCAGGGCCTCCTTCATGCCCGATCCGCTGGCTACGATGGGGACATCCTTGCCGGTCAGCATCAGGTCGGACACCTTCAGCAGCAGTTTCTTGCCCAGCCCGCCGCCGGGATGGAAGCAGGCGAAATCCTCCGGGCTGAAATTGCGCTGGTCCAACAGGGCCACGGCCAGGGCATCGCCCATGGCCAGGGCGGCGGTGGTGCTGGAGGTGGGCACCAGGTCGTGCGGACAAGCCTCCTCTTTGACCGAAACGTCCAGCACCACGTCGGACAGCCCGGCCAGCGGAGAATCCAGTTTGCCCAACAGGGCGATGATCTTGACCCCCACCCGTTTGAGCACGGAGAGAAGTTCATACAACTCGTCGGTCTCGCCGCTTTTGGAGATGATGATGGCCGCATCACCCTTGCGCACCAGCCCCAAATCGCCGTGCAGGGCGTCGGTGGGATGCAGAAAAAAGGCCGGGGTCCCGGTGGAGGTCAAAGTGGCGGCTATCTTCTGCCCGATCAGGCCGGATTTCCCCACCCCGGTGACGATCACCTTGCGCTTGATCTTCAGCAGGACGTCCACCGCCTGGTCGAAATTCCCATTGAGCCGCTCGGCCATGTCATTCAATGCCTGAGCCTCGGTTTTGATTACCTTCCTGCCCAGGTTGATCATGGATTTATGGTTGTTCTTCATTTTTCTTCTTTCTTTATTGAACCACTAATGCGCTAAAACAAATAAATGATATCACTGATTTTCCTATTGTCAGTCCCATGAAACTTGTCCTTGACATAGATCGGGGAATGGGAATCCAGGCATTTGACCTCTCCCCGTCCCTCTCCTAAAGCATTAGGAGAGGGAGACGAAAGTGGGTGAGGTTTATAACCCCGTCACGCTGACCCCGCTGGGATATTCCAGGATATACTCCAGTTCCAGCTCCTTCTTCTCCTGCGGGCCCAGCTCTATCTTCCACTCTATCAGGCCGTTGGCCTTTTCCCTGATCCCGTATTCCAGCTTCTCGTCGTCGAACTTGGGCGACACTAATTTGACCTTTATCTTGTCGTTCCGGGTGACCGGATATTGTTCGTTGACGGTCAGGATCTCCTTGGTCTTTTTCAGGTTCTTGACGGTGACCTTGTAAGCGTAGGTCTTCTTGATCTTCTTGCCGCCCTCGGTCAGGTCCTTCACCTTCTGCCGGGTGATCTTGATGCCCTCATCTATGCCCAGCGAGACGTCGAATTTTTCGGACGGAATGACGGTGTTGATGGCCGAGCTGCCCACGAAATTGTTGCCGAAGAAAACGTTGATGTCCCCGGCGATGAAGGGGTATTCGGTGGTGTTCTTGACCTTGCCCTGCAGGTAGGCGTACTGCTTCAGGCGGGGGGCCGAGGAGTATTCGAAATCGGCCTTTAAAGTCTCAAAGGCGATGGGTATCTTGTGCGGCTCGCCGTCCGAGGGGATGTTGTTCTCGCCGGGGGTTTGGTAGACGTAGGAGGTGCCGGTGAATTCCACATCGGAAACTTTGAAGCTGGCTCCCCTGACAATCATTTGATCGCTATTAACAGTTCCCTGCAGGTAATCCGCCATCTCCGCCGGTGCCTGAGCTTGCTGTTCCTTGCTGTAGGCGATATTCTGCTTGGCCCTTTGCGAGGCCTGCCCCTTCTGGTAGTACTGTTGGTAGACATCGACATACCAAGGCTTGAGGGCCGGCATGGCGCCGGAGATGGACGGCTGGGCGGTGGACAAAGTTATTTTGACATTCTTCCAATCCTCGCCGGTGTTCTGGTAGATCACCCCGTAATAGGTGAACTCCACCTCCTTGTTCTCCGGGGACACCCGGATGTCGTATTGGGGATGCCAGGAAGCCCCCATCATCATGTAGCTCAGGCTCAACGCCAGGCTGCCCTCCTTTTTGACGGTAAAACTGACGCTCACGTTCTTCTTGGTCAGGTTGGCCCCGGCCGACAGCTTTTGCAGACGGTTCTGCAGAGCGTTCAGCTTTGCTTGAAGGACCTTTTTGCTCTTCTCTATATTCCGCTGTTCTTTGTTTATTGCTTCGAACTTGGCATCATAGAAATTATACAGCCCGGTCCATTCGCTGACCGTGGTAGATCTTGGCTTTTCGGATTCCCTGCCTGAAGGTACGGCGGTGCTGGCATTCTTTATCTTTTCCAGGTAATCGGCCTCCTTCTGCAGCAGGCTGTACCGGTCGTCGTATATCTTCTGCTGTTCCTTGAGCTGATCCACCGAATCCTCCAGGGCCTTGTACTTCTGGTTGGTGGTGGTGTCTAAGTAGACCGTTTCGATCTTCACCCCGTTGATCTTGACCTCGGCCGTGCCGCTCCCCGAGGCCCGTACCGAGCTCTCATCCAGCGATGACGGCAGGTCGGTCATCTTGAACTGGTATTCTCCCGGCTGGTAGCCGGTCCTGTGCATCCGGGTTATCTCCACCCGGTCGTTGTAGATGACCACCTGTGAGATGGGGGTCTTATGCTCTATGGTCTGCAGGGCAAAGGCGCCGGCGGCGATCAGCACCAGGGCTAAACTCAGGATGCTCTTCTTCATCATTTACTCCTTTGGCTTTATTTCATTCCCTTTGTCATGCCCGTGAAACTTGTCCTCGACACAGATCGGGGAACGGGCATCCATGCCTGGATTCCCGCTGTTGCGGGAATGACGCTTTAGCTTCAAGTAATTTTTTGGGATCTTGGTGGTTCAGGAGTATTTCCTGACCACCTGGTCCAGTTCGATTAAGCTCTCCAGCAGCCGCTCTAATTTCGACAGTTCCAGCATGCTGGCCGCATCGCATTTGGCCTCGCAGGGCTTGGGGTGGGTCTCGATGAAGATGGCGTCGCAGCCGCAGGCCACCCCGGCCCGGGCCAGCGGTTCGATAAACTCCGGGCTGCCTCCGGCCGGATCGCTGGAAGGCTTGCCGTACTTGCGGATGGTATGGGTAACGTCGAAAACCACCGGATAGCCCAGCGAGCGCATCACCGGCAGGGCCTTGAAATCCACCACCAGGTTGTGGTAGCCGAAACAGCTTCCCCGCTCGGTCAGCAGGATATTGGTGTTTCCGGTCTCCTCGATCTTTTTGACGATATGTCCCACATCCTCCGGGGCCAGGAACTGACCCTTTTTTATGTTGACCACCTTGCCGGTCTGGGCCACCTTTAATGTCAACTCCGTCTGCATGCACAGGTAGGCCGGGATCTGGATGATGTCCAGCACCTGGGCGCAGGCAGCCACCTCCTCGGGATAGTGGACGTCCGAGAGAACCGGTATTTCAAACTGTTTCTTAACCATTTCCAACAATTTCAAACCTCGTTCCAGCCCCGGCCCCTGGTAGCTCTTGGCCGACGAGCGGTTGTCCTTTTTGTAGGAGGCCTTGAACACCAGCCCGATCTTCAGCTTTTCCGAGATCTTCTTTATCTCCTCGGCGGTCCTCATCACCACCGCCTCGTCCTCCAGCACGCAGGGTCCGGCTATCAGGGCCAGCGGATTCCCCTGGCCTATCTTCACGTTCTTCAGTATCAGTTCTTTCATGGCTCCCTTTTATTAATGGGTGATTGAAGTTCTTTCAGCCGGTCATGGTAATCAACATTTTTTGACCTTTGCCAAAGATCCTGGTAGATCGTTAGGGCATCGTCATGGTATAACGGCTGGCCGGTCAATTTGAAAAGATGATAATTTATTTCCGCCCGGTATTTATCTGTTTGAATATCCAATAGCAGGGTTTTCAGGCCGGCAATAGCCCCGGGCTTGTCATCTGTTGCCAGCAAAAGGTTCTCCAACATTCCCGCTTTTATGATCACCTCCCGGCAGTTGGTCTCCCGGGCCGATTCCAATGCCTTGTGATTGAATTCCATAGCCGTCTGCAGTCGCCCTTCCTTATGATAGAAATCGGCCATTAAGAAATAATTCTGCGAAAGCTGAAAATTATTTTCTGATTTCTTTGCGCTTTCGACGCCTTTGGCAAAATATTCCTCAGCCTGGCCCTTATTCCCCAGCCTGGTCTGCAGTTTGCCGATATTGGCCAGCAGTACGGCTATATTCTCAGCGTTGCTAATCTCGTTTGTCAGCTCCATGGCTTTATCAAATAAATGCTGGCTGGCCTGGTAATTCCCCAGGAACATCTCGGTGACCGCCATGTCGTCGCAGGCTACTATCATCCCCGGCTTATCGCCCAGTTCCAAGGCGATATCCAGATACTGCCGGAAGAAATTTTTGGCTCTCTCCAGCTCGTCCATCTCGAAATATATGGAGCCCACGTTCCCCAAAGCATAACTGATCACCTGCTTGTTGCCCTGGCTTTGGGCCATTTTCAGATAGCGGGTGCAGTAATCCAAAGCCTTGGGGTAATCGCCTATCTCCTGGTAGATCATGCCGATATTGCCCACCGAGATGGTCTCGGTCTCCTGGTCCCCCAGCTCCCGGGAGATATCCATGGCCCTCTGATAGTACTCGATGGCCCGGTCGAAATCGCCCTTTTCGTAATAGATGATGCCCAAGTTGCCGATGGCCCGGCTGATCCCCTGCTTGTTGCCCAGCTCCTCGGCGTATCCCAGAGCCTCTTTCAGGCATTCCAGGGCGCTGTCGTAGTCGCCCCGGTTATGATGAATGCTGGCGATGTTGCACAGCACCCGACCCTGGCCTCTTTTGTCGCCGGCATCCTGGAAGATGGTCAGCGATCTGTCGAATATCTTTCCGGCCTCGGAATATTGCCCGCGGTTGACCTTGAGGCTGCCCAGCCGGCTGCAGGCTTCGGCCAGCATGGTCTTGTCCTGGAACCCGTCCAACTCGTCCAGCGAACCGATAAGGATGGCCTCGGCCTGCTCCCACTCACCGATGATCTCCAGGGTGTCGATCTTGCGGTCGACTATCTCATAGGGACAATATGCGCCGGTTCCGGCCGATTCCAGCCAGAGCATCGGCCTTTTATACCTGGGGTTATTCTTGGGTGCGTCTTCAGAGCCGCTGTTCATATCTGCCCGATCTGGTGAATATACTTCTTTGAAATGAGGACCGGGATATATTTATTTTTTCAATTTGATGGACAGCCGTCCGGCATAGACCCCGATGAAGGCCGGAATCAGAGCCAGCAGGGAGAAGAACAGGTTCTGTTTGAAGGCCGGCATCCGGTCGAACATAAGCGCCGCCAGCTGCAGCAGGAAAGGCCCGAACCCCAGCGAGAAGGCCAGGCTGCGGGGGTGCCGTTCGAAGAAATGTCCCAAAGCTGCTCCGCCCAGCAACACCAACAAGGCGGTCAATACCCAGCTGACATGAAGCAGATCCAGCCACCCGGCCAATAATCCTACGGCGGTGGCCATAAGATAGTCTTTGTTTTGTTGAAAATAATTACTCGGCATGAAAATCTTTCATATTATGATTTATTGATAGCTTTGCCAAAATCTTATTATTCGGTATCTACAGCATACGGCCATCTCGGTACTGGCCGGATGTCGAGTGCCTTATAGAGGTTTATCGAAACGCCGGCCAACTCGATAACCGCATGCTTGGCTAAATTTATAAAGGTCTAATTTACCAATATTAATTTGTCAAAATCAAAATCAACGCCAGGCTCATCACCGTAAAGAGTATGGCGGTGGCCAGTTTCACTCCGGACACCGAAGCTTGGGCCCATCCGGCGATGGCCTTGGAGGACACCCCCCAGAAGGCGATGACGAAGGTGATGATCATCGGCACTTCGAACATCAGATTATATAACAGCAGATAGCCGTAGGCCTGATACTTGGCCGTGGATATCTGGCTGACGAAGGCGATGGTGGGAAGATATACCTGTCCGGTGCAAGCGAACTCCAGGACCGAGGTTATCAGCCCCACCATGAAGGCCCCGCCGATAAGTCCCCCGGCCCCCATCCTGTCGCGGATGATCTTATGAATGCGCTGTTTGGTTTTAGTGGATAACTGCAGGTCCATGCCGGAAAGGTCGCCTTTGCGCGCTTTCAGATAATCCCTGAAATTATATACCGCCAGGATAAGGCCGGCAATGACCGCCAGCCAATAAAGAATGCGGCTCAGGGTCGGCAGGGCCTTCAGGGACAGCAGGAATGACAGGCCTCCGACACCGATCAGGAAATAGACCAGAAAATCGGCCAGGGTATAGGAAATGCCCACCGCCAGTATCTCCCAACGCTTGCGGCCCACAAAGGCCAGATAGGAGATGAAAAACACCAGCACCGCCAGCGAACAGGGGTTTAAGCCGTCCAGCAGACCGGCCCCCATCACTCCCAGTACACCGAAGGATTTGAAACGCTGCAAGATACTCTGGCCGGCCTGGGTGATATATTTTTTGGCCTCCTCCCATGGTACCCGCTTGGTGCCATTTGAATATTTGGAGATCAAGGCAGCCAATGATGAATCGTCTATCTGGTCATCTATCAGGTGGTCGTCCCCGATGTAGGCGCTGGGGGCTATCATCCTTTTATTGCCCGGAACATCGTAAAGTATCCCCAGGGCCTCGGCGATGACCTTGCCCTCCCTGGACTGCAGGTCGAATTTTCTGACCGCCAGACGGGGATGCTGTTCCTGCAGGGCCCTCAGCATATATTCGGCCCGGTCGCATTTCTGGCAGCGCAGATCGGTGACGAAAGCCAGATAGATGCTGTCGGCTGAAACTCCGATTGCCGCCGGGTTCTCTGGTGTGGTGTTTTTGATTTTTGATCTTTGATCTTTTGTATTTTCTATGCCCCTCCGATTCAACTGTAAACTAAGCACTGCCTCCAGTTCCTTTTCGATCTCCGCCACCCCGCCCAGTATCCTGTCGTTAAGGACCACCGCCGGTACCTGGTTGTTCCGGTCATTCAACAGTCTCTCGTAATCCAGCAGTAATTTATATTCACGGGAATCGTCAATCTTATGATACTGGATTTTAAGACGGCCGGAATATTGGCGGGAGATCCTGGCAAAAAGGCCCTTCTCCAGATCCTTGCAGTCGGGGCAATCCGGGGCCACAAAGACATGCATCACCGATTTTTCGACCTTGGCGCTGTTTCCGGTGTCGGCATCATGGTGCGAATGACCGGGCATGGGACCGATTATTTTAGAAACGGCGGGATCGTCGGGCAAATCGGAGTTTATTCCGTAAAGTTTCGATTCCGATAACAGCCACTTGCTGTCCTGCCTGGTCAAAACCGCCCTGGTCAGGCGCCGGCCGCTGGCCCCGGACTCTATTATCGGCAGTCCATTGCTGTAATGCGGCTGCTCCAGCTGGGTCTGGCTGTGCCCGCCGATTATCAGCGCCAGCTCAGGAAACTTTTTAGCGATCTCTATTTCTTCATCGAACCCCAGGTGGGAGAGCAGAATGAACAGATCAATCTTGCCCTTTAAACTGTCGATCAGGGAGCGAAGCGCCGGTTCGGGCGAAAGGATCTGTATCCCCGCCAGTTTTTCCCGGGGGTAATATAGAATAGTCTTGGGTGATATCAGGCCGATCACCGCAGCTTTTACCGCTGGTTTGCCTAAAGAGCAGATACGGTAAGCTTCGGCCATCGGTCTGCCATTGTAAAGCAGATTGGCGGAAATAAAGGGAATGTCAAACCGGTCTTTCAATTGCAGGAAATAGTCGCCCCCCTTGGCCAGCTCCTGGTCGCCGATGGCCACCGCTTGGTACCTCATGGCCTGGTAGGCTGCCAATACCAGCGAATCCGAGGGCCGGTCGGTATTGATCCCGAAGATGTCCCCGGACTCCAGCAGCCAGTGCGGTCCGCCGCCGGACAGCTTTTTTATCAGCGAGGCCTGTTTGGCCAGGCCGCCCTTGGGTTCGCTGGGGCAGCGGCAGGGGAACAGATGCCCGTTGGCGGAATTGGTCTGGAATATCCGCAACTCCTGGGCGGTGGCTTGGGAGCAACCAAACAGCCCCGAGCAGTTAATTATCAGGATCGATATTCTGAATATTTTTTTCATGGACACGAATACGGCGCCGCACAACACAAGGCTATGCGGCGCCTTTTATGCCTCCGGTTACATTTTTTCGATCATCAGTTTGGCCAGTTCGGCTATCCGGTAAGAGTATCCCCATTCGTTGTCGTACCAGCTGACTATCTTGAAGAACCGCTTCTCGCCCTTCAGGTTGTTCTGCAGGGTGGCTAAGGAGTCGTAGATGGATGACCGCTGGTCGTGGATAAAATCGGTGGAGACCAGCTCCTCGTCGGCGTATCCCAATATGCCCTTCAGGTAGGTCTCCGAGGCCTTCTTCAGCAGGCCGTCTATGGCCTCGATGGAGGTCTCCTTCTCGGAACGGAATGTCAGATCCACCACCGAGACGTCGGCCGTCGGGACCCGGAACGACATCCCGGTCATCTTTCCCTTGACCGCCGGGATGGCCTCTCCCACCGCCTTGGCGGCCCCGGTGGAGCTGGGGATGATGTTGATGGCCGCCGCCCGGCCGCCCCGCCAGTCCTTCTTGGATGGCCCGTCCACCGTCTTCTGGGTGGCGGTATAGGAATGAATGGTGGTCATCAGGCCGTTCTCGATGCCGATCCCCTCCTTCATCAATACATGAACCACCGGGGCCAGGCAGTTGGTGGTGCAGGAGGCATTGGAGACGATATGGTGCTTGGCCGGGTCGTACTCTTTCTCATTGACCCCCAGCACGATGGTCTTGACCTCGCCCTTGCCGGGGGCGGTGATCAGCACCTTCTTGGCCCCGGCCGCCAGATGTCCCTGGGCCTTGTCGGAATGGGTGAACAGGCCGGTGGCCTCGATCACCAGCTCCACCCCCAGGTCCTTCCAGGGCAGCTGGGCGGGGTCCTTGGTGGCCATGATGCATTTGATCTTGTGGCCGTTGACGATGATGACGTCATCCTCGGCCAGGGAGGGATCGCTCTTGGCGGTGGACACCTCCCCGGGAAATTTTCCGTGGACCGAATCGTATTTCAGCTGGTAGGCGAAATACTTGGCGTCGGTGGTGATATCCACCACCGCCACCACGTTCAGGGGGTTGCCCAGTACTTTCTGTTCCGCCATGGCGCTGATCACCAGACGGCCGATCCGGCCGAACCCGTTGATGCCGATTTTTACACCCATAGTGGTCACTCCTGTGTTTAAAGTTTATATTAGTTTGATGGCTTCTTTAACGATGGCGATGATCCCCTGGCTGTTTATCCTGGCGGTGTTGATCATCAGGTGGTACAGGGAGGGATCGTTCCAGTCCCGCTGGTAGAAATCCTTGATGTAGGAAGACCGGGCCTTGTCTTTTTTATGTATCAGGTCCCGGGCCTCCTTCTCTCCGATCCCCTGCTTCTCCATCACCCGCTTGATCCGGTAATCCAGGGGCGCGGCCAGCCGCAGGTGCAGACAGCCCGGTTTGTCGGACAGGAACACCTGGCTGCCCCGGCCCACCAGCACCACCTTCCCTTTGCTGCAGAGATTCTCCATCATGGCTTGGGTGAACTTGAGATATTGCTCGGCGTCGAAGAAATCATATCCCGCCGGCAGCATCCCCGGCCCGGCCATCGGCAGCTCGAATCCCAGCCCGGAGTACAGGGAAGGATTGGCCAGCAGCAGTCCGTTCAGGTACTTGCTCATGGAATCGTAGTCCTCCTGGTCGAACTTCTCCACCTTCTCGGCCGTCACCTTGGCGTTCTGGGCCACCTTGACGATCATAGCCTTGTCCACCAGTTCGTAGCCCAGTGCCCGGGCGAGTTCCTGGGATATCTGCTTGCCGCCGGCCCCGTGTTCTTTGGATATGGTGATCACCGGCATATAGCTCTCCTTAAATTGATTTGTAAGCTTTTTAGCCACTAACAAGTGAAATTCAATGCAATATGTATGGAATATTTTTTGACAGGATTTACAGGATGAACAAGATTTTGCATAACAGTCGGTTACACAATGTTAAATCCGATAAATCATGTTAATCCTGTCTAATTTGATTCCGGCTCGACCGGGTTAGGACAAATATGATTTTTGATTCATCTGTTTTTCATCAGAACCCCGATTCCGCCGTTGGCCTCCAGCTCCCGGGCCCCCTCCACGAATTCCACTTTGACCCCGCGCCTCAGGGCCAGGCCCACCATCTCCTCCTTCATGTCCGGGTTTTTATTGATGGCTTTGCCGCCGCAATAGACACATACCTTGGGTTTGCCCAACGCCCCCAGCATCAGGCAGTCGGCGCACTGCCAGCCCTCCCCGGAATATTTTTCCGAGATCACCAGGGTCTCGGCCCGGCCGTCCTGTATGGCTGTCAGGATGGCCCTGGTGCCCAGCATGGCCCGCCCCCCCTTGCTTTTGGCCAGCACCACGGCCTCCTGGGCGATCCTCTGGGACTCCTGGTTCTCCAGGTCCTGGAACAGCCTCAGCGATTCGTCCAGCACCTTTTTGTTGGGAGATTTGATGTCGAATTTGGCGGTGGTGATAACCTTGTTCTTGAGGGCGGCCGGCAGTTGCCGGTTGATCTCGGCCAGGGTTCCGTTCTCCGCCGCCACCAGCAAGTGGGCGGTATCGCCGTTGAAGAATCTCTGGGCCTCCCGGATGGTGCTTTTGATATGCTTGGCCCTGAGGTCCTTCAGATGCCGCTGGTGTCTCTCGTCGGACAGGCCCAGCCGGCCCTTCCTGGTCTGGTAGCCCTTGGCCGAGATGTCGGCGGCGGCGGTGACTATATCGGCCTCCTCCTCCAGATTGCCCAGGTATATCTTCAGCATTCTGGCTTGTTTCTCGTCGCTGATGATCACGCCGTAGGGGTAATAATTGTCGGACATCCTGGCCAGGGGGTAGATGAACGGGACCCGGGACACTATCACCCGGTTGGCCAGGGGAAGCACCGTCTGGAAGGTCTTGTATATTTTCCTGCTCTGGGATATGAAGATGGCCGCCCCCTTGCTCTCCGGCTTCAGATCCCCCTCCAGGTAACGGTTGATCTCCTTGAGGTCCCGGGGAAAACTTTCCGCCTCCGGGCTGTGCGGTTTGAGGCTCTTTTCTATCTCGCTGAATTTCTTCTTGAGAAATACATTGTAATTTCTGCGCCCCTTGCCATCCGGGGCGGCGTTGACATAGACGCTCAGCACATAGCCCTGGCCCGGCTGCATCTTGGTCAGCTCCCGAAGTGATTTTTTGATATCGGTGCTCATGATGTTCACGCTCCTTTTCTGTTTAATTATTGAGTTCAGACAGCTTTAAAAAGGACGTTAATTGTCGCCCAATATCATTCCTCCTTAAAATATTATTCCTAACATTTGTGATTTTTTCGATACCGTGATACCGGTGTCGCCTTAAAATTATCAGTGAGCATCGCAGAATATGCCGTTAATAATTTGTCAGTGAACAGGATTTATGGCTTTCTTTGTGTTTGACAAATTTAGGTGGATTCGAGAAGCGCAACGCCCGGATAATTTTAGAGCGACGAGCTTTTTTCTTTTTGGTTCTTTTTCATTTTGGCGGCACAAAAAAGAAAAAGAACAATAAGAGAAACTATCAGATGATTCAACATTCGCAAATCTTTCTATGCCCTTTCTGTCCGGGTAGAAAGGGCGAAAGACCCGCCGGGGGCACAGGGCTTAACAATTACCTACTACTCCTTTTATAATAAAACTTATTTTGCTGAGATTAGCACACGCTGCGGAGCATTGGTCACTAATGTGATGTTTTCTGCTTTATTCCGCACTGCGCCCCCGGACCCCCACTTGCCTACCTTCACATCTGTAGCGAAAAAAGGGACGCCAAGGTGAAGATATTATTTATGCCTTCCCGGCGCAGCCAAACAGCTTAACCTTGCCCTTGACCACCTGCTTGACCGCCTCCCGGGCCGGGCCCAGGTACTTGCGGGGATCGAACTCCGACGGATTCTCGGCAAAGGCCTTGCGGATGGCCCCGGTCATGGCGATCCGCAGATCGGTGTCCACGTTGATCTTGCAGACCGCCATCTTGGCGGCCCGGGCCAAAAATTCTTCCGGCACGCCGCGGGTGCCCGGCAGTTTTCCCCCATACTTGTTGCAGATTTCCACCAGCTCGGCCGGAACCGACGAGGCCCCGTGCAGGACTATGGGATATCCCGGGAGCAGGTTTTGAATCTTTTCTAAGCGCGGGAAGTCCAGAGTGGCCTCGCCCTTGAACTTGTAGGCCCCGTGCGAAGTGCCGATGGATATGGCCAGCGAATCGCAGCCGGTCTGTTTGACGAATTTTACGGCTTCGTCCGGGTCGGTATACACCGCCTCCCTGGCCCCCGGCTCGTCTGAGGTGGAGGTCAGCTTGCCCAGCTCGGCCTCCACCGGCACCCCCTTGGCGTGGGTGTAGTCCACCACTTTTTTGGTGAGGGCCACGTTCTCCTCGAAGGGGAAATGCGAGGCGTCGATCATTACCGAGGAGAATCCCCCGTCCACGCAGGCCTGGCACAGCTCGAAGCTGTCGCCGTGGTCTAAGTGCAAAGCCACCGGAATATCCGTAGTCTCCATGGCTGCTTTGACCAGGTGGATCAGGTATTCCTGCCGGGCGTATTTGCGAGCCCCGGCCGAGACCTGCAGGATCAGCGGGGAACGCTCCTCGGTGCCGGCATCCACGATGGCCTGCAATAATTCCATGTTGTTGACATTGAAGGCCCCTATGGCATAGCCTCCTTCATAGGCCTTTTTGAACATCTCACGGGTTCCGACTAAAGGCATGATATCCTCCTAAAGAGCTTAATATATTTTGTTTGTTATCCGTGCTTGTATCCTTCATCTCTTGCTGATTGGACGACACCGTCATAACCTGGGAACAAACTGGAAGCCGTTACACCAATTTGCGATAATAATTTCAATAAATCTGGGGCTTTATTCACATCTAATTGTAAACAACGGATTATAGGCTTTTCAGGCACATACTTTATTTTTTCTAATATTTGTTCTAATGCGTTATCTTGTGATATTTTTGGCATTGGAGAAGTACTGCTTTTGTTTAATTTCAACCCGTGCAGCGTAAACAAACCTTTTTGAGCACGAAGGTTATCATTTGATGCCCAAGGAGCTCGCACAATAATTATTCGTTCGTCATCTGGCCAGGATATCGTGTTAATTGCATTTTCATTCAAAGCCCATACGGCGATAGGTTCTGTTGCCTTGGGCGATTTGAGTTGATATATATCTTTTGCTGCGACTACAGATGCAAAATATGCTGCAATATAAGAATATTCACTCCAATCTAACATCCGAGTAGGAATACCATAATGTTGTGCCATGGCAAACATTGGACGCCAATTTGCGGGAGGGAAAAATTCATTGCCGCTCATTATTCTATCTTCTATTTCATGTATTTTTTCCTCTATCTGATCATATCCAAACCACGTATGATCAAAACCTGGCACTGATAGCCCTTGACGATCGGCCTGCTCTGAAAACCACCAAACAGCGCTTAGCTCTTGTTGTATACTCCCCTTAACATTAAATACCAACACCCCTTTTCCACCACTAACATAATAAAAATCTTTCCATGATTCTGAACGGTATGCTGAAGGTTCTAACCCCCATGTTCCATTGCTTTGCCCCCTAAATATCCATCGCCCCGGATACAGTTGCCATAAATCCGATCTTGGCGACAACGCGTCCATGAATTTATTTGGATCGTCAAAAGTTTGAACATCAACAATTTTTGAGATAGCCATATAGTCTTCAATTCATTAGTTAATTATTATTCCCCTGCCCATCCAACCTCTTTGCTGCCGCCCACTTCAGGGCGAAAATTTATTCGTGCCTTTGCCTGCGGCTGAAGCCGCAGGCTATTTCATCCAGCCCCTTCAGGGCAGACAGCAAGATACGCCAGCCACAAGTTTTATTTGTGTATAGCACCAGTTGGGGATCATTTTTCTAACCTATCCCCCCGCCCCCCTTTCCTCGAGGAAAGGGGGAAACAAAGGGGGTTAGGTTTTAAAACCGAAAAGGGTTAAAGGATTAAAGTGTACAGTGTAAATACTTTACTTTGCCGGACGAAAACCGTTGTGATAAACCCTGGCGACAGGACCGTAGTGGATGCGATTGGCGGAACGACAGAAGTCCGCATTAAAGACCCAACCGCCGCCACGCAACACTTTGGTCGTTCCATATGACGGACCTGCGGGATTAGTGTTTGGTGATATAGAGTAGTAACTATCGCCATACCAGTCGTTGCACCACTCCCAAACATTGCCTGCCATATCGTAAACACCATAGGGTGAAACGCCGCTGGGAAAGCTGCCTACCGGAGATATTTTTTCATAACCGTCACTGGCATCAATATATGGTGATAAACTTGAACCATGATTACATTTGTTACCATCCCAACTATTTCCCCATGGATAAGAACGACCATCTGTGCCTCGTGCCGCCTTCTCCCATTCCGCTTCTGTGGGCAAACGAAGACCTACCCAGTCGCAATAAGTCTTAGCATCGTTCCAACTAACATATGTTACCGGGCTGTTATCAGCCTGGATAAAATACGGATTGTTCCAATTAGCATCGGTCTTTTTCACCCCGTCGTCATATATATACGCCCCGCCCGCTTTTTCGGCATCGGTTTTATACCCAGTTGAATTTACAAACTTACGAAACTGATTCACCGTTACCTCGTATTTGCCAATGTAGTATTTATCAAGGTAAACGGTATGCACAGGGTTTTCATCATTTTCGCCATCATTGCTACCCATAGTAAATTTACTGGCGGGAATTTCGATGAGGACGGAGCCGTCCTTCTCGTTGCGGTATTCTTTATAACCCTGTTTATTTTTTTGTAAAAAGGTCAAACCCTTATCAGTATTTTGCTCCGTGCTTGCCATAGATATGTTTTGTGTTCTGTTACCTGAAAACTCAAACGCCGCTTCTTTCATGGCATCCAGCAAATTGGACACGTCGCCGGTGTATTTTCGCGAGAAGGCCATATCTATTTCGCCGGTTTTCACATCCATCACCCGCAGTTCGACCGCATAGACCACGCCTAACTTGCCAATGGTGCCGCCCACCATCTTCTGCACTCCCAGCAACTGTCCGGCCTCTACCAAACAGGCCCCCTGGTCGCAGGCCCCACTCTGCTGAAAGCCCTGCTCCTTCAAAATCTCATCGCGTTTGCTTCTTTCAACAACCTTATAAGTGCCTACCGTCACGAACTCGTTAAGAAGTTTATCGGTCAACATTACCACTTCTTTGCCGGAAAGCCCCTCGGTTACATTGAGGTCCATCACAGATACGGTCAGCTTTTGGGCAAAAGCCGCAACACTGAAAAAAACCAAAGCCACCAGCACCAAAACCATTCTCTTCATTCTATTATTCCTTAATTTTTTTCAACCTTTTAAACAGTTCAAACCTCTTAAACCCTTTAAACCCAACCAGCCTATTCTTGCCCCTTCCCCTCCAGCTCCTTCAGCCTCTCCGCCCCCAGCTTCTCCAGCCGGTCACCCAGGTTGGTGAACTCGGAAAGGAATTCCTTGAAATTATATGCGTCCAAAAATAGCACGCTGCCGTCGGTCCTGGCCACCACGTTGGCGGTCCGGGGCACATCGGTCAGCAAAGCGATCTCCCCGAAGGGATCGCCCTTCTTGAGGGTGGCCACCGGGGTCTTGTCGTCCTTGCCCATCACCTCCAGCTCGCCGTCCATCACGATGTAGAAGCACTGCCCCAGCTCGCCCCGCCGGATGACCATCTGCCCGGGCTTGATGTACAGCCGCTGGACCAGACTCAAAAGACGGATGATGGCCTCCGGGCCCAGCTCGGAAAAGACATCTGAATCCCGCAGGACATCCAGACCCTGCAGGATGTTCAGGATGTCCTCGCCCTGCTCCAGCGCCAGGGTCATGGTGCTGCGGTCGCAGACCTCGGCCGGCCCGAAATACTGAATGGGCCCGGGATAGATATACTCGTTGCCCTTGGCCCAGCCTTCCCTCTGCCGGACGAATTCACGAAACGGCCCGCCGTTCAGGTCCACCAGGGCCTTCTTGATCACCGGGACATCCCTGCCCTGCCGCCGCTCCAGGTTCATCATCATGGTCAGAGGAATGCCGCCCGCCACCCAGTTGCCCGGAGGCTCGGCCAGATTGGCGATCTGGGCCATATAGCCGGTCTTCCCGCAGGCCACCAGGGCCGCCGCGGCATAGCCCAGGCTGTAGCTGTAGTCGGCGTCGAAATTGGAGGGCGCGGCGCACCGCCCCTCGTAGCCGAAGAAATGGTTCTGGGGGCTGAATTTTCCGGAGAATTTTCCCTCGGCCCTCCATTCCCTCAGCAGGTCTTCTGCCATGTCGATCAGCAGTTTCTCGGTCTCGATCCGGGACACCTGGACGTTGCCGTGGGGATCGCGATCCTCCAATAATTGCCACTGGATCTCCTGGGGGATCGAGGCAAAGGCCTGGGCCGACTGGGCGGTCAGGTTCTTGTTGATGAACTGGTGCTTGTCCTCCGGGGTAGTCAGGCCGTTGAAATAATCCTTGTGCTCGGCCATCAGATCGTTCAGCTCGGCGATCAGCTTTTTAATCTCCGGAATGAACTCTATCAGCCCCTCGGGGATCACCACCACCCCATAATCCATGCCGTTCAATGAACGATCCCGGACGATGCCGGCGATGTATTCCACGATCTCCTTCAACCGCTGGCCCTGGTCGGCCACCTCCTCGGAGATGATGGTAACATTGGGATGGCACTGCAGGGCGCATTCCAGGGCGATATGCGAGGCCGCCCGGCCCATCACCCGAATAAAGTGCCAGTATTTTTTGGCCGACTGATCGTCCCGCTGGATATTGCCCAGCAGTTCGCAGTAGACCTTGGTGGCGGTGTCAAAGCCGAAGGATATCTCGATCTGCTTATTCTTCAGGTCGCCGTCGATGGTCTTGGGACAGCCGATCACTTTTATATCGATATCCTTCTGCAGGAAATATTCGGCCAGCATAGCGGCGTTGGTGTTGGAGTCGTCGCCGCCGATGATGACTATGGCCTCGATCCCGGCCGAACGGCAGGTGGCGGCCGCCTGATCAAACTGCGCCTCCTTCTCCAGCTTGGTGCGGCCCGAGCCGAAGATATCGAAGCCGCCGGTGTTGCGGTACTGGTCCACCACTTCGGCGGTCAGCAGCAGGTGCTTGTTATTTATCAGCCCGCTGGGTCCCTCCAGAAAGCCGTATAGCTCGCTTTTATGGTTGAATTGCTTTATAGCGTCGAACAGCCCGGCGATGACATTATGTCCGCCCGGGGCCTGCCCTCCGGAAAGAACCACCCCCGCCTTGATCGCCGGCAATTCGGTTCTTCCGGTGGTCTCAAAGGTCAGTAATGGAAGCCCGTAGGTCCTGGGAAATCTATCGTTGATGGCCTTCTGGTCGGACTGCGGCTCCGCCTGCTCCCCCTCCCGGACCTTGACCGATGTCTCTTTTTGGATGAAGGCCGGCGGCAGTTTGGGCTGGTAGTTGGACCGGTGTTTCTGCAGGATGGATATTTCTTTCATTAAAAGACCCCTTATAAACTGTCAAATTTTAGTTTAGCACTACCCCATGGGCATGTCAACCGAAATCGGGGAATAATTAGCTACCTGGATTCCCGTCTGCACGGGAATGATCACCTTTGCACAGGTGGAAGCAGATATGTCACTGTGGCCAAGAAATATCTGCGTAAATCTGCGTCCCATAAAATACCTCAGCTCATAGTGGCGCGGCGGCCGCGGTCATGGCCAGAACCTCCCGGGCCCCGGCCGATAAAAGAGATTGACCACATGAGCCTATGGTGGCCCCGGTGGTCAATACGTCATCAACCAGTATTATGGATCTGCCTTTGATTCTGCCAGGATTATGCACGGCAAATATTCCTTCAACGTTCCTGAGTCTTTGTTCCTTGTTCAACGTGGTCTGGGATCTGGTATGCCTGGCCCTGGTCACCAGGCCTTCCGGAGAAGGGATGCCCAGCGCCTCTCCCAGCTGCCCGGCCAGAAGCTGGGCCTGGTTGTATCCCCGCTCCCTCTTCCGGGCTTTATGGAGCGGCACCGCCAGCACCAGGTCCGCTTTATTGTATCTTTGATCGGAGACAACGCATTGGGCCATCATGGCTCCCAGCCGGCGGGACACGCTTTTGGCATCCGTATATTTGAGCATATGAACTGCATCGGACAGCGGAGCCTCAAAGGGTCCGATGGTCTTGACGTCGCTGCAGCCCCATTCGGGGATGAGACAATGCCGACATAGAGATTCGGCGTCAGCCACCGGCTGGCCGCAACGCTGGCACTGTCCGTCCTTCCAAATTTTGACCGAGGCCCAGCAGTCCCGGCAGATCCCGCCCACCAGCCCTTCCGTTGTCCTCAGGTGGCAGTGACAGCAAAAGGGAGGGAAGACGAAATTCGCCAGGCTGCCGAAAAAAGAACTTATCTGCCGGTGCATGGCATTTATCTTTATGGAAGATGATGACCTTTGGGCCGGAATTTAGAAATTGAACTTGACCGCCAGCCGGGGCGAGAATTTCTCCACCGACTTATAATAGGCCGGAATGGTGTTCCCGTCATCATCCTTGGTGATTTTTTCGTAGGTCTTCAGGTAGGTCAGGTACAGCATCACATGGGAATACACCTGATAGCCTCCCTCCACCGTCACCAGGGTGTTCTCGTTGTTGGTGAACAGGTCCCTGGCCCCGTTGATGCCCTTCTGGTCGTAGGCCGCCCGGATCTCCATCTTGTTGTTGGGGATCAATTTCGACAGGTCGGTGCCGAAATGCAGCACTCCGCTGTACGGCACCTTGTGAATGGCCTGGTAGCTTCCCAGAATGGTCAGCTTGCCCACCAGGGTGGCCGCCAGCTCGCCGTAGGTCCCATTGCGCTTCTCCGTCAGGTAATTCAGCATGTAGCTTTTCCAGACCGGGATGGTATCGAACAGCTGATAGCGTTCCACTTCGTAGAAACGATCGAAATACTGGGGCAGGTAGCGGGGACCCAAAAACCTCTGCTCCAGCTTGGACGACAGGATCAGAATATCCCCGGGAAATTTAAGATCGGCCGAGATGCCCACCAGATTGCCGGAGCCGAAATTCTTGATCTTGGCAAAGTCATAATACAGCTGGGTATAAAGCAGGCTGGTGTTGATGATCGGCAGGCCCAGATCGAATCCGAACACTGTCACCCCGTCGTCGGTCCCCGATCTCTGGTCGGGATCCAGGTCGCTTACCACCGTTGTGCCCACCTCGAAATTCTTGATGATCGGTATCCCGGTGGATTTAAGCGGCCGCACGTAGCCCCGGCCGCCGTAGATCTCGGCCCGCCCGAAATTGGACACCACCGATTCGAACCCGGCCATGCCGAAATCCAGGTCCAGTTCCATGCCAATCTTGCGGTCGGCATCGTTGACCTGGTTGCCATAGCGGTACATGATAGAGCCGTGCCCCAGAGTGGCTGCATCCAACGCCCCGGCCCGGACATAAACCCGGTCGTGCTTATGCCCCCAGCGGGCATAACGGATCACCCGCACCCAGCGGCTCCTGGGATTCCAGTC
Source organism: Candidatus Edwardsiibacteriota bacterium (assembly GCA_020053305.1). Classification (GTDB taxonomy): domain Bacteria; phylum Edwardsbacteria; class AC1; order AC1; family EtOH8; genus UBA2226. Next base: position 20,492 of record JAGVNJ010000055.1, read on the forward strand.
CTCCTTGCGGATGCCGTCGTTGTTGAACAGCAGGTCCACGTCCAGGCCCAGGCCGATCTTGGAGAACGAGAGCTCCGGAACCAGCTGGACCCTATAGTACATATCGCCGTCTATCATCACCACTCCCAGCCCGCCCATCATCTGTGCGGCGAAATCGCCGGTCGCAGCCGGCTGAGCGGCCGGCTCCTCGGTCTGCGCCAGGGCAAATGACGCCGAAATAATCATTAAAATCGCCAATAGAGCCGAGATACTCTTAGCCATTTTGTTTCTCCTTAAATTATTGCTGTTTTGTAGATTACAGAGTGTCTGCTTAACCACCAAAATTATACTATTATGGGCCTGCTCTGTCAATCTAAAAGGATAAAAAATATAACATTTTCCCTGTCTATGGCCTGTAAGGCAGACAGCCGTCGAGGTTCCGGCTTATAATTGCCAAAAGACTATCACCCATCCATAAAATATCCTGTATATCTGCGTTTATCTGCGTCCCGAAAAAAGAAGCCTGGATATTACTCCCGGCTTTTATGGTGCTCCTCCTGCCCCCGCCGCCATTTGACAAAACTCAGGGGACCCCGGCGGGGTGCGGCGGACAGGCACGGGACAGAGTTTCCGCCGGCACCCCCGATTTCATCGGGGTGCTCTATCATTTTCTATAAGAGCTTGGAGGGCTTTATGACTTTTAAGTGATTTTAATTGTCTTTCCCGTGCCATAGCAGCGTGTTTATCCGGTAGTTCTTCTTTATAAACCAAGGCCAGAGGCTTTCTATACTTTGTGGAATCAACCCCGCCGGCGTTATGCTTAGCCAAACGTTTCTCGATATCGGAGGTGCTTCCGACATAAAATTTGCCGTCAATTGTGCTTTGTAAGATATAGACAAACCATTTATCCATTATGCACCTGTAAACGAAGCCGGGATATTACTCCCGGCTTTTATGGTGCCACGGGACAGAGTTGAACTGCCGACACGGGGATTTTCAGTCCCCTGCTCTACCACCTGAGCTACCGTGGCTTGATTATTATTTTGAACTGCCGACACCCCCGATCTCATCGGGGTGCTCCACATTCAGAAGCTACCGTGGCTTGATTATTATTTTGA
>JAGVNJ010000004.1 GCA_020053305.1 Candidatus Edwardsiibacteriota bacterium
CACCTCGCCTTTGAGCACGTTCAGTTCGGTGGAGTCGCCCTCCACGAAAACCCCGAACACCGTCCCCCGGATACCGGCCACCGCCGTCGGCGTGGATACAGTGAACTTGGAGTTTTTGCCGGCCAGTTTCTTGATCGATCCCAGGACCTTGCCCTGGTAAACCTTCAGGGCGGTCCGGGTGGTCTTATCCTTTTTGTCCCGCTCCATCAGCTCGATCTCCATCAGGCTGTTGTCCCTCAGCTTGAGAATGCTGCCGTCGCTCAGGATGATCTCGGTCTCGGCCAGTTCCTGGCATCTGACCTTGTCCCCGGTGTAGAGGGACATCCTGATAAAGGCCGGCCTCCAAGTTTCGGCGGCCACCCTTTGAATGTTGACCGGGCCTTTTAAAAAGTTAATCCGGGCTTCGGTGGGCCGGAACTCCCCCTGGGATAATTTCAGCGGCCATAATAAGAACAGGACCGACAGTATTGCGAGGTGTGAAGAATATCTTTTGTTCATCAAGCTGTTTTTCCTTCTATTTGATCTTTAGTATCTTCTGGGTCAGGGCCTTTCCATCCGAGACCAGGCGAACGAAATAGATCCCGGAGGAGCTGCTGCTGCCGGCCTCGTCCCGGCCGTCCCAACCGGCCGAATAGTAGCCCGGGCTCATATCCTGGTCCACCAATGTCCGGACCCGCTGCCCGGCGATGTTGTAGACCGTGATACTCACTGGCCCGGCCCGGGGGATCTGGTAGGATAGGCTCATTTGATTCCGGAATGGGTTGGGGGCTGCCCGGTTCATCAGCAGCGACAACGGCTTGATGTTCAACTGGGAAAGTTTCTGGTCCGTAAAAATGATGGAGTAATGCGCGGTGCCGCTGAAACCCACCGGCTGGCCGGGGATGATCTCCAGGCCGGTGCCGGCCGAGCGGTCCGCCAGGTAAAGCTTATAGCCGGCCGGAAGCGCCCCGTATAAGTTGAAGGACAATGTGCCCTCTTTATCGGAGGTCTCGGCCGTCAGCGGCCATTCGATATGGTCGGCCGGCGGCCGGAAGTCGTATTGGTACTGATGGCATGGTCCGCGGTTCCAGTCATCGTGGGGAATATATACCTTGACCTGATTGCTCACCAGGGGCGGCTTTCCGGCATCCAGCCGGTCGTATTTTTCCATGGCCTGCGGCGATACGCCTATCCTCAAGCCACTGTCCGTTGCCAAACCGCAACTGGCTGATATCTCCAGCTGCCAGTCAACAACATAATCCCCGGCCTTATTTCCGGGATTGGCGGGCGCACCCTTCGTACCCAGAGTCTGAATATAGAGCGAGCAGGGGCTGGCGGCATATAAGGCATATCCCCTCCAGGGGAGCAGGGACGAAGCTGTGTCCATCGGCGAAAGGCTGTCCCACCTTCCGTTATTGACCAGGTCGGCAGTATTGTCGGTGTAGTGCCATATCCTGGGATCGATTATTCCCCAGGAGAGGGTATCGCTGTATGACCACCAGACGGTATCAACCACCTGGATGGAGGCCACCGCCACCGGGATGTTGAACGGCGTTCCGATCAGGTTCCAGCCGGAAGACATCGGGATCTTCACCGAGGCAAAGGAATCGTGAACCGCCCCGGCCGCATCGATGGAGGCGCTGTTGACCGAGGCCAGCCAGTAGCCGCGCCCGTTATAGATATAAGGGCGGGCGATGAACGCGCTATCTTTATAACCGAACATAAGCCAGCCGCTGGGGCCGTAGGCCCCCAAATCGTCGCCCAGTATTATCGAGGCCGAACTGTCGGCGCTCTGCAGCGGTATTGAGAACAGACTGTAGACCCCGCCTTGCCAGGCGGTGCTCAGGGTGATGCTGGGCTTGGTGGTAAAAGACCAGGGATTGGGCGCCGACCCGGCGGCCAGCAGGTTGCCGGAGCTGTCGGCCAGCGAATCCACCGAAATGGTATAGACGGTGCCGGGCAAGAATTTATTATGGCCCAGCAGCACATAATCCCGGCTTATACCCCAGCCCGCCGTCCAGCCACCGGGGTCGGGGGCGCAGTGAAACCTGAAAGACAATGTATCCACCGGCTCGGAGAAGTTTATATAGATCTGATAATCCAGGGATACCTGGCTGTCGCCCGATGCGGGATAGGTGGAGACGATATGGGGCCCGGTGGTGTCAACGGCGCCCAAGGCCACGAAGACCGAATCCTCGGCCGTATAGAAGATCCCCTCCAGGTTGCCGGCCGAATCGTAGGCCGCGGCCTCGAAATAATAGCGGTGGCCGGGGACCGCCCCGGAGAAGACCACAAATGTATCGGGATGATAATCTATCGCTGTGTACCAGCTGCCGCTGGTGTCCACCTGATAGTTCAGCCGGTAGGAAGCGGTGCCCGACAATGCGTCCATCCCCCCGGTCCAGTTGACCGGGAAACTGGTGCTGTAGGCGGTGTCGCCCAAGAAGGGTTTGACCATGGTATTGAGCGGCGGGTCCAGGTCGCGCCTGACGCCCACCGCCGCCCGGTTGTTGTAATCGGAATTGCCGGAGCTGTCGGCCAGCCAGATATACAGCTGGTAGTCGCCGTTGAGGGTATCCACCGGAAGATAGAAGGTATCGGCCATCCCGCCGGAGGAATACATGGAGTCGCTCCGGTCGAGCTCAAAGCCCGGAGGGGAGCCGATCTTGAAGAAGGCTTTGGTGATCCCCGGCTCGGGATTGTTCCAGGTCAGCTGGGCCGTGGTATATGAGGAATTCAGCCAGAAACTGGGATCGGTCCCGTAGATCAGGGGGGTCATCGGAGCGCTCGGAGGAATGCTGTCCACTGGGGCCACATAGCTGAAGTCAACGTAGACGCTGTCCTGCCAGATATAGTTGACATAGAGCGGATTGCCGGCGCTGTCCCGGGCCACCACCATCAGGTGATACATGGTGGAGTCGCTGCTGAACATCAACAGCCCGGAGGTATCCGGCGGGAAATAGGTGTAGCTGTAAGGCTCCGACAATCCCGGCTGGATGTAGAGATCGTAGGCCACGATACCCGAGCCGCCGGCATCGGCCCCCGGGCTCCAGAACACCGTCAGGGTATCGGTATTGATGATGGCCGGGACATCGTAGATAGCGGCCCCGGTGGGAGGCAGCGAATCGTAGCCCATGATGGCCATCGTCCCCGGCCCGCCCACCCCGGTGAGGGACACCAAGACGTCCCCGCTGGACGGATCGGCAAACACTCCGGCCGGGTTGATAGCCGGCATATCGAACCACCGAAAGACGTAATCTCCGTTTGGATCGAGGATATTCATCTGCGATCCGTTCTTATCGGTAAAACAGATGTATTTGCTGACCGGGTTGTAGGTGATGGCATTGACGGAATCCCCGGCAATTATGGGGCTGGCCGCATCCAGGCTGTCTATCACCCAGATGTTTATATCCCCCGGGCAGGCCACGTAGGTTTTCTTGTGTTCCGGACAGTAGGCCAGGGCCGAGGGCCCGGCGCCTACGCTGACCTTGGTGATCAGGCTGTTGGTGGCGGCGTTGATGATGCCCACCTGGTTGTAGCCCGGCAAAGTGACATACAGCTTCTGCATCTCGGGGCTACCCACCATTTCGCTGTTTGAAGTAATCCCGGAGAAACCGATGGTGTCGTTGATTCCGTCTCCGGCCCCGTCAATCACCCCTATCAGACTGTCATTACTGTGGGCCACATAGGTCTGTTGCCCTCCAGGAAAGGAATACAGGTTGCCCTCGAACCCGGTAAAAGAGTTAAGCTGGGAATAGGTGCTGCCGCTATAAATGTACAATCCGTAACCCAAAGAACTGGCATAAAGTTTATTAACTATGGGATTGCAAGCCACATTGCCGCCCACGGTGTCGGCCGACAGCGTGGTGTCCAGCTGGTCATTGTCTCCGTTCAGTACATATACCGAGCCGAACCCCATTCCCACATATAATTTTCTAGTTAGAGGATTGTAGGCCATTTCGTTCGGGCCGTAGCCCAGAGTACAGGGCTGGTAAGAATAATTTTTTATGATCCCGATGGTGGACTCCCCGATGTTGGAAACATACACCTTGTTGCTGTCGCTGTTATAGGCGAAATTTTTCGGCCCGATGCCGGTGGTCAGCGCGCTCTTCTGGTAGTACTGGGCATGGGCCAAAACGGAAACAAGAATGACCCCGGCCAGCAGTAAAATAACTTTAGACGTTTTCATATCAATTACCTCCCAAGGTTATGATTTGCTTTCGAAAAATGGGTATAACATGAATTATAGCAGCAAATGTTGTTCCACTTATAAGGATAACATAAAACGCTATGATATAAAAGGTTAACATTAGTCTCGATTTGACAATGTTGCAGATTTGTTTAATGGATTACGGGCTTCTGTTATACATTTAGGCAACATCAGTCCCGCTCCACCTCATAGTCCGGCTCATCCTGATCGTACGACGCATCGCTTTCCGGCATATTTTGATGCTCTTCAGTCGTCTGAACTTTTTGGGCTTTTTTCCCTTTTCCGACCGGTGCATCTCCGAAAGAATTGCGCGCCACAGACAGATCCAATGTATCCTTTTCCTGTCCGGCCTTTTTCTTGCTCTGTTGCAGCAGAGCCTGGGGGTTAAGCGAAACGCCGCTCTGGGACAATCTCTGGTCGAGACCTGAGGCAAAAGCCTCCCCGCTCTCGTCCAGCGCCCGGACCAGTTCCTGCATTTGTTCGGGCGACAGTTTTTCGCCCAGCTTCTCCAGAGTGCCCGATATGTCCGCCAGAAGCTTGCGCCTAAAGGAATCGTCCCCGAAGGCCTTTTCGATTATTTTTATGACCGGATCATCAGCCATAGCATAAAATATATTTTAAATGACCGGATTCCGAAAAACAAGATCTGCGCAGATCTGTCCCATCTGCGTAACCTGCGTTCCGTTATCTTAACCGATATCGTCCAGGTCCACCGGCTCGTCCTTGGGATGGCACACCCCGCAGTAGACCGAGTCCGATACCGCCAGGCCCTTCAGCTTGTCCTGCTTGTCGCGATACATGGTCAGGACGATAGGCAGTGTCTTGGCGTGTTCCTTGCAGACCGAGCGCCCGCAGAAACTGCAGACCGCATTGGCCGGCCGTTCGCAATGCCAGCATTCCATTTATTTTATCTCCTTATTGTGATTTTCGTTCGGAATTTTCATCATCAGCGGCCCAATATCGAGGATTTTCTATGATATATCTCTTGATCTCATTATATGATCTTTCATTGCGGATGATATGTTCAAAATAATTTCGTTGCCATATTTTACGCCCCGGGGTGTTATTTAACAGGTTAATTGCATTTGGCCGTTTTTTATTTGCCCGAAAATATATTTGCGATCCCGGGCACAAATGGTTATATAATGCGCCCTCTCCTGCCCGTAATCGTATTCCGGAAGGCAGATGGAGCACCGGTTATGTCTTTTACAATTGCCTGACACCGGTTTTTATGATCGCTTAGAAACAATATTTGATCTTGATATTAACCCCCGATTGAAACGGGTTCTTCACGCTGAACTGCCAGGGGGTTTCGTTCTCGTTTATATAAACTCTCGTATAATCACTGTCAGAATATTTTCTGGTTTCTTCCCGTTTACTATAAGAATAATGAAACGACAAATAACTACTCTCTACGCCAACTGTGAAAGTTCTTTTTCCGATCATTATATCCCTATCTATCCCAATTGGAATGGCTATGGTATAGCTGTATGATTTGTTCCGTAGTGTAGATAAATATTCAATAGTGTCCGTTGAATAATAAAAGCGCTCGTTGGTATAATCGTAACTATCCTTTCCGTAATAATAAGTGACAGATACTCCGGAAATCGCTTTAAATAGGTTGTTTTCATAAAATTCCTGAAGCAATTCAGGGTTTAATCTAATTGACCAACCTTTACCTTTTTGATCGGATATATCGTAATATGGACTGTCGATGTTCGCATAATAATAATTCCGGGGATTGTTGTTGTACTCAACACCCAGAGACAAGTATCCTTTACTATAGATCTTCCTCTGCATGATAATGGTTCCAGGCAGATTTGTTATAGATGAAGCCCTGAACCCGATCGCCCATTTGGGGTCTTTCTTCATTTCACATTCTTTTTGCGCCGCCGGTGCGGCTTCCTGAACCTGCTGTGATTCTATCGTAACATTGCTGGAATCGGCCTCCTGCCCCAAAGAAATTCCGGCGCTTACGATCAAGACCAAGAACCCCGCTGTGAAGTTTCTCATACTTCCTCTCTGTTAATTTATTATTTCCCATTTTCTGATGCGGGCTATCGTTTCCAGCTTTTTCTCCGGTGTTACCGCCACTGCCTTCCCGGCCTTCTCCAGCAGTGGCAGATCGTCCATCGAATCGGCGTAGGCTATGGCCTGGGACATTTTGTATGCATGGTCCAGGCAATACTTGTCGGCCAGTTTTACTTTCTCCCGCCCGAAAGGGTGTACCACCGGCGCTCCGGCGGTGAATCTTCCGTTCCTGGCTGCCAGTCGCGCCGCAATGAAGTCGTCGGCTCCCAGCCTTGTGGCGATATGGCTGATCACAAAATCCGGCGAGCCGGTAAGCAGGATCAATTTATCCCCGGCCTTTTTATGACCCTCAAGTCTCTCCAGCACCCGGGGATTGAAAAATCCGGGCAGCACCTCCTTGGCCAGCCGGGCGGCAATGATCTCCACCTCGTCTGTTCTCAGGCCGTCAAGATAGGCCTTGTTTTTTTTAAAGATATCATCGCCGTATTTCGCCCAGTGCCGCAAGGTGAATGCCGCATAACCCAAAAGCTGCCTGGGTCCGACCACCCCTTTCTCGATCAGGGCCTTGAATAATTGCAATTCGCAGCTGGTGCCCCTGAGCAGGGTGCCGTCTATATCCAGGAAGACTATTGCCATCAGGCTTTCTTCCGGATCTTTCTGAACGGGGCGAAGATATCCTCGGTGACGATGAACTCGGCGATCACCGGAATGCTGCGCAGTATGCAGATGGCCACCGTTACATAGATCAGCCCGCCGGTGATGATATTGAACAGCCACTGCCAATGGCCCCAGAAGACCGGCAGCAGTTTGGGCCAGGGCTGCAGCAAAAATATCCAGCCAAACACCACCGCCTTGAGTGCCCCGTAAAGACCGCGCATGAAGCACCCGGCCACCAGGAACTTGGCCCATCGGGATACGGCCATGCCAAAGGGCGTCTGGCCCTTTTCCGCCCCTTGGCGGCGGATGGAATCCACCACCAGGCTGCGGGTGATGAAGACGATGGCCACCCACACCGGCACCAGCCTCAGGTCGGCCAGCACTATCCACAGCACATTCTCCACCACCCGGTCCACGATGATGTCGAAGATGGCCCCGAACAGGGAGCTCTCGTTGCGCTTGCGGGCCACGTAGCCGTCCACCGCATCCAGCACCAGAACCACCACCAGCAGCGGCATGTTGGCCAGTTGGAGGTATGAGTTGGGCTGGTAGGCCATCACCACCAGCCCGAATAAAAGAACAAACCGGAAAAGAGTTATCAGATTAGCCATGGTGTTTTTTCTGATCGGAATAGACGTCCACGATCTTCTTGATCAGCTCGGAGGTTGATCTCCCCGGCGTCAGTTCGATGGATATCACCTGTCCGCCGTTCTTCAGCACCGTCTCGGCGCCGACTATTTGCTCGATAGAATAATCCGCCCCTTTTACCAGGATGTCCGGCATGATGGCTTCGATCAGTTCGGCCGGGGTTTCCTCGTCAAAATAGACGATATAATCCACGCAGGCCAGGGCCGCCAGCACCGTTGCCCGGTCCTCTTGCCTTACCAAAGGACGCTTGGGCCCCTTGATGGCGTGCACCGAGGCATCGGAATTCAGCCCGACAATAAGCATATCCCCCAGCTCCCTGGCCTTCTGCAGATATTCCACGTGCCCCCGGTGCAGCAGGTCGAACACCCCGTTGGTGAAGACCACCACCTTGCTCTCTTTTCGGGCCTGTTGCCTGATCGGCAATAATGCCTGTTTGTCTTTTATCTTGTTTTCCATCTGCTCAGCTATAACATTTTACCGTATAGTTGCCGTTTCCTGCTTTCATATCATAGCAAAACCCGGCTGATAATTCCAGATAAATCATCCTCCGGGTATCAAATTTCAAATGTTCTCCTTGATGAAATCGTCGGCCGGGGTCCGGCGCAGGCCACATTGGAGGCCGGCATAAAAAAGCGGAAATAAAATATGATCCGTCATTGCCGTTCTCCTTTCTTCATCACCGGTACACCACGAATTTTATATCGTTCTTACCGCTTTCTTTGACCGTATACATCAGATTGTCGGCCCGTTTGATCATCTCGTCGACGCTGCCAGGGATCTTTTTGAACAGCACCAGTCCCAGGCTGAAACTGACCGGCCATTTTTTGCTTTTGACCTCCCGCATAAAATGCTCCTGCATCCGCTTCATGGCCGACAGACAGGATTCCTCGGTGGCTCCGGGCAGCAGCACTCCGAATTCGTCGCCCCCCAGCCTGGCCACCATGTCTTCCTCCCGCAAATTCTTTTTGATTATCTCCGCCACCAGTTTTAGCAGTTGGTCCCCCACGCTGTGTCCGAAGGTATCGTTGACGCCCTTGAAGTTGTCCAGGTCGATATAGGCCATGGCTATCGCCCCTTCCCCGGACCGGGCCTTGGCCATCTCCCTTGCCGCAGTCTCCATAAAATCCCGGCTGTTGGCCGCGCCGGTTAAAAAATCCTGGCGGGCGTAATTCTGCTCCCGCTGCAACACCCGGTGTAATTCAACCAGTATGTAGGTCACCACAAAGAAGGTCGACAGCCGGATGAGCGTGTTCCAAAGGGGGATCAGCGGGTGGTTGTAGATGTGGCCCGCGGCGACATCGGCCGTCAGCCAGGACAACCCGCTTAAGGTGGCCATCAGTATCCCCCAGCCGAAGCCCAGGCACCAGGCGCTCAGGGAGATGGGAAGCAGGTAAAAGGTGGAGAATGACCATTCCCAGCCAGTAAAATAATCCACTACTCCTAGGACCAACAGCAATAGAAGGGTGGTCATTATTTTTGTTGTTCTGCCCTGCTTTTGGAAATGGTTCAACAAGTTTTGTCCCATATATCAATCCACTCCTATCAGCTTATATTTCCGGCTGCCCATGCCCAGCCGGGCGGCGTACTCTATCTGCATGTTGCCGCTGCGGCCGCTTTCCTTTAAAAAGGCGTCTTGGCATTTGTGGGCCTGGTTCACCAGGTCCAGGCTGGCCTGCTCGATGGCCACCAGGTCGGTGGAGGCCAGTATCCCGATGTCCCCGGTGAACGGCTTCCTGGCCCTTCCCGAACAATCGCAGTCCGGCGAGATATTGGCCAGCACGTTGATGTAGACAAAATGGTTGCTGTCGGACAGCACCTTGGCGTATTCCACCAGCCGCCGGTTGAAAAGCTCCGAGCTTATCCGGTCCCGGCTGGCCTCAAAGGCCTGTACCGGGCAGTCTTTAAGGCACTGGCCGCAGCCTATGCACTTACGGGTGTCTATCTTGAGCGGGTTTATCGAGATGGCCCCGGCCGGGCATTGCTTGACGCAGGTCCCGCAGCGGATGCACTTGGAGGTGTCGTAATCCGGCACGTAGTCGGCGTGCATGGCCCGCTTGCCCATCCGTGAGGCCAGCCCCATGGCCACGTTCTTGATGGCCCCGCCGAACCCGGCCAGCCCGTGTCCCTTGAAATGGCTGAAGATGATGAAGGTGTTGTAGCGGTCCATGTGACTGCCGGCCAGCACCCGGGTGTAGCAGGCGGTGCTGCAGATGTAGATCTTCTCGCCCTGGGAGTCCAGGATGTCTATCGGCGCAAATCCGAAGCCGTGGGCCTTGGCCAGCTTTATATGGCTCTCGGTCTTCTGGCGCGGCCCGGAGTACAGAACGTTGGTCTCCACGTAGGTGGCCTTTAAAAGTTCGACCAACGGTTTTGACAGTTCGGGCTTAAGGTAATTTTTATTACCCTCCTCCCCAAAGTGGACCTTGACCGCCACCCTGCCCTTGACGCTGTCCTTGATTTTTTGGTAGACCTTAAGCACCCCCTGCCCGGAGATGTCCTTGGTGAAGTAAACGGTGGAGGTTTTCTGGGCAAATACGATATGTCCGGCCAATAAAAAAACTAGGGCGCCGAATAAAATATTCTTTTTCATCGCCATTTAAAAATCAAAATGATTATTTGACTTTACGAATACCAATATACCCCCATTTCTATGGCAAGTCAAGATTAAATTTAATGGGAAATTGATAGTTATTCGGGAGGGGAGGGCGGAAAATAAAAAAGCCCCCGCCTTTGGCGGGGGCTTCGCTTATTATATAAATTCAATGATTTTAGCTTTTACTAGATCGTCGCTTAGCGCCCTTTGCTTGGCCCCTTATTGCAAGGTTATCGGTAGATACCGTTTAACCTCCCTAAACATTTTTCCACGGCAAGAAAGCCAGAATTGTTTCTTTCTTCGATCTAACTCCATCTGCTGTCCGTTCTATTAGGTTCATTTTTTCCAAAGTAGTTAAATCACGCTGAATCGTTTTATATGTTTTGTTTGCATAGTCTTTGGCTAGCCTGGGCGAAAGTTCTGCAATTTTTTGGGGCATCACCGGTTTATCTGAATCTGACAGATCCAAAACCAAGTTTCTTTGCCTGATATCGGAACGGCTGATTTTGCTATGAAACATATCATGAACATAATTTTCCCAGGTAACGTCCCATTGCTGTTTGCGGATGCGTTCCAACTGTTCCCTTAGACCGTCAACAAATCCCTGTACCGCATACGCCAAAAATGGGATGGGTTCACCCCCGGACTTGCTGGCCGCATCAAGCTGCCGGTAATATTCGGAGCGAGTCTGGTTGTAGTGATTGCTTAAAAGATGGGCTGCCGGAGTGGGAACACCCGCGGATAAAAGAAGTTGAAACTCCATCAAACGGGCAGTACGTCCGTTACCGTCGCCAAACGGGTGTATCCAGGCCAGGTAAGTATGAGCCATAATAGCCTTGATAATGGCATACACCGTTTCCATACCGGTCGCAGGTTTAAAATCGTCGCTGTTTAACCATTGACATAACCGCCCCAACAGATATTCGCAATCCTCCGCCGGCGCACCGCGATAAACATTCCCCACTACCACCGAGTGCGTTCTTATTTCACCCGGCACTACATCTTTCTCAAGGGTTAATTTGTCAAGCACCTGTTTGTTAAATTCTTTTATTTTCTCCGAGGTAAGCGCTTCATTGCCGTTACGTAATCTTTTCCCGATTTGATTGCAGGCAGTAATTATATTATCAACTTCCCGGACTAAATATTCCTTTGATGGCGGCAATTTAAGCTTGCCATCCATATGCTGCAAAACTTGTTCTTCGGATAGTGAATTACCTTCGATGGCGGTAGTGGCTGCAGCACCCTTTGCCAGGTAGATTAAATGCATCTCCTGAGCTGTTTGGGGCCGCAATGGCACACCGGCAATATGTTCACTTTTGGATGAAGCCTCGCCCAACAGCATCCATAAATGGGGTGAGACTGAACGAAGATCAATACTAAATTTTATCCAAGGATGTGTCTTATCATATGTCTGCATATATGTCCTTTATTATGTCCATCGTAAAAATAATATTAACATATTGTTACCGACTTGTCGAGACATATTACGTCCATCAAAATGTCTAATATTTATTAAGATATTATTTCTATAATTATGCCTTAGCCAGGCTATGTTCCGGCCTCCAGCCATTGTTGCCAGACCTCCGGCTGATAACCGATTGTTGCCTTGGGCCCGCAACGGACGATGGGGGTCCTGAATAGCTTGGGATTTTCCAGCAGGGCCTGCTCTATATCGTATCTTTGATATTTGAGGTTCCGTTGTTGATACTCCTTCCCCTCGGTGTCAATAAGATTCTCTATCCCCGCGGCCCGGCTGACGCTGTTAAGCTCCCCTGGGCTGAGGGCCTTCTCGTTGAGATCGATGAACTGGAATTTCACCCTGCGTTCTTTAAAATACCGCTGGGCCGCCCGGGTGTCCCGGCATTTGACGGTCCCGAATATCTGAATAACCGGCATAGGTATATTTATTCCTTGTTAGTTTTCTTAATATCCTCGACAGGCAATTTTTCCACCCGGTACCTGATGATGGTCTGATATTTCCCGGGATCGCCCGGTCCGAACATCCCCGGCCCTTTCAAATATTCCTCCTCATGCAGGCCGGTTATGTAATAGCCGTTATCATGGGCGTATTTCTTGAGCCTTTCGATGGTCGGGGTTTCCTTGTTATACGGGCCGATATGCAGGATCTCGGCCACCGTGCCGTATTCCCATTCAGCCAGGTAAAGCTTTGATCCCGTTTCAAGCTTGACATCCGGCAGTTTTTCGGTTGTCTCCGGAACCGGCAGGGCGTACCGCCCCACCCACTCATCAAGACTGGTGCCCAGGTCCTGCGGCCAGCGGGCCCGCGGTATCTGCATCTTGCCGCCTTTGACCGTCTTGAAATAAGCTTTGAACAGCAGGGCAAAGGCCTTGGCGCCCACGATATTGGGGTCCCCCTTGGTCTCCACCACCAGCATATTCTGGTTGGGCCTTTCGGATATCTGCGGGTCCTTCAGATACTGGTATTTGGAAAGGTCCGGGCCCTTCATGGCGAAGAAGAAGAGCACAGCCATGACGATGACTGCCATGATCCCCACCGCCAGCAATGATAAGAGGATTTTCTTTAACATAGCAACCTCCCTGATTTGTTTATAACATGATAACACCGAAAAAAATAATATTCAAGAATATTTACCAAAGTTATTAAAATATTTTAGACAACATGGAAATGAACAGTAAAGCCGTGGCATACCGCCACGGCTTCAATCTTATTGGTCATAAATCAAGCCATTGTTTGGCGACCAAGAACCTTAGCAATCAGTTCTTGCAGTTCCTTGGCGCTTTTTTCGTCATCCGGATCACTGTTTTCTATAGCTAATTGATGGGACCTGGCTGCTGCCCGCTCCGCCTCGGGTAGGTTGTTTAAGGCCGTCTGAATTTTAGCCAGCAAAAGGTACTGCTCTGGAAGAAAATACTTAAGGCCCAGCTTTTCCCCGATGGTTATCGCTTCCCGAATTTCACGAAGAGCGCTTTCATGCACCCCAAGATAATAGCTGGCCTTGCCCAGGTTCCCCAAAGCCAGGCACATTCCTTTTTTCCCACCCATCTGGTTTGCCAGTTCCAGTTGCCGGCGATAATTGTCCCTGGCCTGTGGATATTCTTCAAACTGGATATGATAGTTGCCAATGTTTCCTAGAGCCACCCCTATTTTTTCCTTATCCCCGATGGTTTGCGACAGGCTCAAGAAGTCCCGAAAATACTTTATGGCTGGTTCGTACTGGCCCCGCTGGGCATAGATGCATCCCAGGGCCCCCATGGCCACGGCTTGAAAATCTTTTCTTCCTTCTTTCCTGGCATTTTCGTCCTGCCGGTGGTACCATTTCTCGGCCAAGGCAAGGTCACCACTGGCATATTCCAGATTTCCCAGGTTCCCATAGGTGGCGCAAAGCCCCAAGGTGTCATTAATCTTGGTATTCAGTTCCAAACGGCGTTCGAACAAATTCCTGGCCTCCTGATAACGGGTCTGATTAAGGCGCATGTTACCCAGGATATTGCATACGTCCGCCTGTTGTTTGAGGTTGCCCATCCTTTGGAATAAAGTATCGGCCGTTAACAGTTTCTCCTCGGCTTCGGCATAGTCGCCCATTTTATATAACACCCGACCGATATTTACCAACTGGGCGGCGGCCAGCACTGTCAAAGATGCCTCTTCCGTAAAATCTGCCAAGTCCCGGTAGGTTTCCAAGGCTATGCTCCACATCCCCATCAGTTCCCTGACCTCGGCCCGACGCAGGTGCAGGTCGTACGGCAGATACTTTCCGCCGTCTTTTTTAGGCTCACCCAGCCAAAGGAGGGTTGTGTGATATCTATGACCTGAACTTTTTGCCATTGGATTTATTATACAATCAACCAACCCGGGATGCAACAGAAAAGCCGTGGCATAACGCCACGGCTTTTTTGTTAACAATCCCTCTCCGCATTCAGCCTACGTAGCTGGGAGTAATACTATTGAGTTACTTCGGCGAAGTATGCTCGGGGAGGGGCTTGTCCTGAGCTTGCACTGAGCGATGCACCGAGTAAACCGAGGTGTTTATCGAAGTGTAATGCTTCTCGCCTAACTTCCGAAGGATCAGGCCCCCGCCATCATCTTCTTCACGTCCTCCTCCACCCCTGCCGTGGGCTGGACATTGAACTTCTCCACCAGCACTTTGAGAACATTGGGCGACACAAAGGCCGGCAGGGTCGGGCCCAGGTGGATGTTCTTCACTCCCAGATGCAACAGGGCCAGCAGCACCAGCACCGCCTTCTGCTCATACCAGGCAATGTCATAGCTGACCGGCAGTTCGTTTATATCCTTTAACCCGAAGGCATCCTTTAAAGCCAATGCGATCAACACCAGAGAATAGCTGTCGTTGCACTGCCCGGCGTCCAGCACCCGCGGGATGCCCCCGATATCACCCAGATTCAGCTTGTTGTAGCGGTACTTGGCGCAGCCGGCGGTCAGGATGACGGCGTCCTGGGGCAGGGCCTTGGCAATATCGGTGAAATATTCCCGAGACTTGTGCCGCCCGTCGCAGCCGGCCATCACCACGAAACGCTTGATGGCCCCGCTTTTGACGGCTTCTATGACCTTGGGCGCCAGGGCCAGCACTTGGTTGTGGGCAAAACCGATGGGCATGGTCCCTTCTTCCAACTTCTGCGGGGCTTGGGATTTTTGGGCCATGGCGATCACGGCGGAAAAGTCCTTCTGCTTGCCCGATTGGCGGTCGGCAATGTGCTTGACCCCGGGAAAGCCTACCACCCCGGTGGTGAACACCCGGTCCTTGTAGCTGTCCTTGGGCGGAACTAAGCAGTTGGTGGTCATCAGCACCGGCCCGTTGAACTTCTCGAACTCCTCGTTCTGGTGCCACCACGATCCGCCGTAATTGCCGTAGAAGTTGGAATATTTCTTGAAGGCCGGATAGGCGTTGGCCGGCAGCATCTCGCCGTGGGTGTAGACGTCCACCCCCTTGCCCTTGGTCTGCTCCAGCAGTTCCTCCAGATCCCTCAGGTCATGCCCGCTGATCAGAATGCCGGGATTCTTACCGACATCTAATTTGACGCTGGTGATCTCCGGATGCCCGTACTTTCCGGTGTTGGCCTTGTCCAGCAAAGCCATGGCCTTGACCCCGTATTCGCCGCACTTAAGGACCAGGCCGGTCAGCTCATCGGCCAAGAGATTGTCGTCCAATGTTGCCGCCAGTGCCTGCTGCATGAAAAGCAGGATATCGTCTTCCTTGGCGTCCAGCACGTAGGCATGATGGGCATAGGCCGCCAGGCCCTTGAGGCCGAACAGCAGCAGGGAGCGCAGGGAGCGGACATCCTCGTTGGCCGTGGCCAGGATACCCACTTCGGAACCTTTCAAGACATAGTCGTTCAGATCGCTCTTGATTGTCCAGACAGCGGCATCGGGAAGCTTTTCCGTTGAAGCAGGTGCAACTGTTCTTTTAAGTCCGTCCCGTATCTCTTTGGCCCGGTCTATCTGCTTGACGAAGTATTCCGGATCGAAATTGACGTTGGTGATGGTGGCGAACAGCTGTTCCATCACGAACTCCGAGGCTTTTGGGTCACATTGGGCAATTTCCTTTGCCTTTGCGTTGAAATATGAAATGCCCTTGAGGGTGTGGATCAGCAGGTCCTGCAGGACCGCCACCTGATCCGGCTTGCCGCAGACGCCCTTGGCCCCGGCACAGCCTTTGTTCCCGGCAGTCTCCTGGCATTGGTGACAGAACATGGTCATGAGTAATCTCCTTTATTTGTTTTTAAAAGCTTACCACCTTGTCCGAGGTTTTGATCATTTGGTAAAGGTCCTTCATGGATGACAGCGGGCACATCTCCGTGCCTTCCTGATGGCGCATTTTTAGGCAGGTGCCGCAGGCCAGGATCTTGCCGCCCTGGTCGTGGAAGGCCTGCATCTGCTCCGAGACTTTGAACTGGTCGCTGTCCAATGACTGGCACTCCACCCCTTTGGCCAGCAGAAAGGCGCTGACCTGGTCGCCCTGTCCCAGCGAGTAAACTCCCAGCCGGAATGCGTTCCAGACGGTTTCCGCGTCCTGGGAATAGATGGTGATGCCTAATTTCATATTGTTCTCTGTGGTTGGTTATTTTGATTTGATCATTGTCAAGACCATTTTGAACCGGCTGACCGCCTGAACGGCATGCGGCACCCCGGCCGGCATCAGGATCAGCTCCCCGTTATTTACCTTGTGTTTCTTTCCGCCGATTGTGATCTCTGTTTTTCCGTCCACCACCTGCACCAGGGCATCGTAAGGGGCGGAATGAGGGCTAAGGCCCTGTCCGGCATCGAAAGCAAACAGGGTTACGGTGCCGGTTTTCTTGGCCACCAATTCCTGGCTGACCACCGAATCCTTCTGGTACCCGATCATCTTCTTCAACGGTGTCGGTTTGGCCAGCAGCGCTTTCTGGGCTGCCTTTTTAGCGGCGCACTTGGGACAACCTTTCATACAACCTCCATGTTTCGCCATCAAGACACCAAATCACAAATTACGATTCACAATTTTCAAATATGGTGTCTTGGTGGCAGGTTTAATCTACCGGTTCAAAGTTGCTTTTATCCACCTGGCAGATCGGACAGACCCAAGTATCCGGGATCTGTTCGAAGGGGGTGCCCGGGGCTATGCCGGAATCGGGATCGCCCAGGGACGGATCGTAGATGTAATCGCAGACCACGCAGCGGTATTTTTTCATGATGTCCCTCTTGCTTTCTGATTGCTTTATATCCGGTTTTATGTTTTTCCTGTATTGGGTGTAGGTCAGCGGCTCCCTTTCGGAAAACATCTCTGCCGATACTACTTCCCCCAGGAAGATCGTATGGCTGCCGGCGTCAAACGCATTTATAACCTGGCATTCGATGGCACCCAGGCTATCCTTGGTGATCAAATGGCAGCCGGTGATCCCGGTTTTGTATTCGGTGTTGACGCATTTGTCCTCCTGGTGTCCCGATTTTAGCCCCCAGTGGCGGATCAGTTCCGCCGGAGCAGTTTCTGCCAGGATGGATACGGCAAACACCTTGGTCTTGGCCACGAAATCGTGGGTCAGGTTGTCCTTTTTGATGCAGGCACCTATGGTGGGCGGGTTGGCGCTTACCTGGAACACCGCGTCGGCCGCAAAACCGTTGCAACGGCCCTGGTCCAGCGAGGTGACGATGTACAATCCGTAGGTCAGTTTGTTCAATGTGGCAAGATTTATCACAACCTTTCACCTTTCACCGTAATGGTCTCCACCGTGATGGATATTCTTTTTCCGGAATCCTTAAGCGCCTTCTGAACCAGCCTCAACAGCCCCTGACAGCAGGGCACCTCCATGAGGGCCATGGTTACGGATTTGATGCCATTCTGCCTGAAGATCTCCGTTAGTTTTTCCAGGTACGGTTCGGTGCGGTCCAGTTTGGGACAGGCGATGATTAACGATTTGCCGGCCAATAAGGTGTTGTGAAAATCAGCATACGAGAATGGCACGCAGGAAGCGGCTATCAGCAGGTCCGCATCCTTGAAGAACGGGGCGGTGACCGGAACCAGGTGCAGCTGGATGGGCCAGTGAGAAAGTTGAGAGTTTACCGTTTCGGAGTTTGAAGTTGCCCGGGATTGCTTGTTCTGACTGACCTGCGAGCCGGGGCAGGCGCAGACCGGGGAATTATCTGATTTATCCTGTAGGGGCGATTCGCGAATCGCCCCTACAATATTCTCGTCGAATCCCTCGGCCTCGCGCTCGATTATCCTGATGGCGTCCTGGGGACAATGCCCCAGGCAGGCCCCCAGCCCGTCGCAGTATTTGTCGCCGACCAGCCGGGCCTTGCCGTCCATGATCTTCAGCGCCCCCTCCACGCAGTTGGGGATGCACTCTCCGCAGCCATTGCATTTTTCCTGGTCTATTTGGACGATCTTGCGTTTCATGTATTCCATTTCCGTGGGGGCGATCGGCCGAACGCCCCCGGTTGAGGTTCACACAAAAGTTGACAATTTGGCCGAGTTTAATTTGCTATCCAGGTCTCTTTGTAGTTCGGTAAGGGCGGGGTATATCGGGCAGACATGGTGCTTGCAGCGTCCCTGACTCATGCAGGCGCTGACCGAAAGGGTCCCGTCCACCGCCGCAAAGATGTCCTTGACCAGTATTTTGTTCGCCGGCCGACCCAGAAAAAGTCCGCCGTCTTTGCCCCGCCTGGTAGTCAATAGGCCGGATTTGGCCAGTTGCTGGGCGATCTTGGACATGAAGGCCGGGGTGGTCTTTAAGTGTTTGGCCAGGGCCGAGGCCGCCAGGGGCCGGTCTTTTTCCCGCCTGGCCAAAATGATCATGGCCTGCAGGGCATATTCGTTTCGTTTGGTGATCAGCATAATTTTATTAATAAGACTAATTTAGTCATATTATACATCAAAAAGAGAAAATGTCAAGCTTTATCTTAATATATGTTTGAGAAATATTAAAATCGTTCCGCGGCTATATCGCGGCCAGCACCACCTTGAGCTTATCCCTTATCTGCGTAGCCTCCCCTAAAAGCGATGGGCTGTCGATGGCCCGGACCCCGGCCACCGGATCCACTATCGACACTTCGATCTTTTCGGGAGAGACCTCATCCACCACCACATTACAGGGCAGCAACAGGCCCACCTTGGCCTCCTTCTGAAGGACCTTGTAGGTGAAAGGCGCGTTGCAGATCCCCAGTATCAGATATCTGCGAAAATCCATGTTCAGTTTGGTTTTAAAGGTCTCCTGCATGTCCAGCTGGGTGACAATGCTGAACCCCTCTTTTTGTAGGTTGAAGGTTATTCTGTGCAGCGCCTTGTCGAAGGGGGCGCTTATCGTTTTACTCATGTAGTAGCTCACGATACATCCTCCCCTTAAAATATGTTGGGTTATATTTATTCTGCCCGTATATTTGATGTCAAGGAGAATTCGGTTTCTCAACCTCTTTCAGTAGTTTTTCCACCCCTTTCAACTTCAATTCCAGGTTCAGCTCTTGGTATATTTTCCCGGCTTCCCTTAAAGATCGGCCGGCTCTCTCCCTATCCTGCCTGGATATGAAAAACAAGGATAGGCTTACATTTATCTCGGCCGCAAGTTTCTGCTCCCGGATTTCTCCGGCAATGGCCAGAGCCAGTTTATATGACTCTTCAGCCAGTTCTGGCCTGCCCTGGTCCTGAAACATTTTCCCGCAAATATGGTGATATCCGGCCTCCATGTTCCTAAAACCGCCCCGGCCTGCCAATTCCAAGGCCTTGTTCGCCTCCTTCAGGGAAAGATCATGGTTCCCGGCCCTTCTTTCCCATTCGGCCAGGTCCAGGTAAGCGGAGGCCGCCGATTCATCATCGCCGATCTCCGTCGAAATGATGATGGCTTTGTCCAGCATCCGCCGGGCCCTTTCTTTGTCGCCGGTCTCCAGCAGCAGCATTCCCAGGGAATCAAGGGCCGTGGCCAGCTCCTGGCGGTAGCCGATCTGCTCCAGGATGTTCACATCCCGGGTCAGGCATTCCAGGGCCTGGGCGGTTTCTCCCAATGCCTTGTGGCAAAGCCCCAGGTTGCCGCTGGCCATGGCCATTCCTTGGCGATATCCCAGGTTTAAAGATATCTGGTAATATTGCCGGTAATTCTCTATGGCTTGGCGATGTTTCCCCCGCTTCAAATGCACGTTGCCTATGTTCCCCTGGGCCACGCCTATGCCCTGTCGGTCGCCTATCAGGCTGGCAGTTCTCAGATTCTCATGGAAATACGTCGCCGCCTCATCCAGCTCCTCCAGGGCAAAATGCACGGTCCCCAAATTGCAGCAGGCTTTCCACACCCCGCACAAATAACCGATCTCCCTGAATATCCTTAAGGCCTGGCTGAAATGTTCCTTGGCCTTGGGATATTCGCCCCTTGAAAAATGCACGTTACCCAGGTCGCTGTAGGAGGCGGCCAGTTGTTTTATATCGCCCATTTCCCGGCACAACGCCTGCTTCTTCAAAAAATGATCCAGGGCCTTGTCGTACTCCCCCTGGCACCAGCAGACGGCGCCCATATTTCCGGTTGCGATGCAGACCCCGTGAGTATCGTTCATGTCCCGGTAAATCGCCAAGGCTGCTTCTAAAAACGAAACCGCTTCGGGATACTGCCCCTTGTTCCTCAGTAGTTCTCCCAGGGAGGCCCGGTAATCGGCCAATAATCTTTTTTCGCTGATGGGCTCCATCCATTTAATGCCCTGCCGGTAGATGGCCTCGGCCCGGTCCCATTCGCCGATAAGCAAAAACAGGGCGGCTCTCTCCCGGTTTATATGGACCGGCATATAGCCTGTTTTGTCGTTAATGCATTTTTGCGCCCATAAAATCCTGGGTTTATATTTTCTTATATCTTTTATCTCAAATATCCTTTCGATATATCCAAAAATTTCCTTCGCGCAAGATATCTTTAAATATATTGCGGGTGATGAATATGATATGTCGCAAAGATGTTCCTATAAATCATTGTATTATATGCCGGGGTTGCTGTCAATTTTAAAATATAAAAAGCCGCGCCCGAACTTCGGGGAACGGCTTTTGAACCGGAGGTTGATTTTCACACAGCTCAACGTAACCACACCTTCAACCAATAATATGGAGGGAATTTCTTTCTATTTCCTGTAGCCTATGGAGAACATATGGGTGGAGCCCAGGTCCTTCCCCGGGATCATGGCGTAATCCACCGAGATCCCTCTGATGGCAGTGCCGAACCCGAAACGCATCCACGACAGGAATCCTTCGTCGCGCTCGGTCTTAAGTCCGGCCCGCAGCGACAGATACTGCCAGGGAGAATATTCGGCGCCCAGTGATAGCACCGGCTTATCATCCATGGGAACATCGATGGAGACCGCCGGGACCAGCGGGGTGTTGTAGAAATAATAGGTGGCGCCCAGGGAAAATGTTATGGGAAGTCCGCCGCTTTCGTCATGAAAATTAAGTCCCGGGCCGATATTCCTCAGGGACGAACCCAGGGTGATCCTTTGGAGTTTTTTTATCGCCCCGATATCGAACATCACCGAGCTGGCCGACTCCTGCTCGATGGCCTCATGCAATATTTTGACATTTACCCCGGCCTGCAGCTTTCTCCCGGGGAATTTGCGGGCATAACCGGCCATGATTCCCAGGTCGCTGCCGTTGAAGACCGATTCATTACGGGCGTGTTCGTCCAGGCCGATCATGTCGCCGTAGTTGAAGTGACTGACTGCCAGGGAAAAGGCATTCTTGCCGGAGGCCATGGCTCCGGCCAGGTATCCGTAGTACATATCCAGATAGGTGGGAGCCATCGAAGCGCTGAAGGCCGTTTTCCCCACATCGGCCAGCCCGGCCGGGTTCCAGTAGGAGCTGTATATGTCGCCGGTGACGGCGCAGAAGGCTTCTCCCATGGCGGTGGGCCGGGCTCCCTGGGGCAGGGTCAAAAAGACGCCCGATCTGTCGCCGGGGGTCATGGCCGGTGAAACGGCCGCGCTGGCCGTCAGAATTAATATGATAAATATTTTTTTCATCTTCTTTCTCCGTCATCTCAGGATTGCGATCTTGCCGGCCTTCTTCTGCCCCTGGGGGTTGGTAACTAGCCACAGGTAGACGCCGCTGGCGGCCTTAGGGGTCCAGGTAGTCAGGCCGTCACCGTTGCTTTCCTCGATGGTGGCCAGCAGGCGGCCCTTTATATCGTAGATCTTCAGGGTGGCCGCCGGGGTCAGCCCCTCAAAGTTGACCGTCCTGTGACCCAGCCAGTATTTGAAGGGATTGGGAAAGACCTTCAGGTTCTCCAAATCAGCGGCGGCGGACGGGCCCTGCACCACTATCCGGATGGAGTCGCTGTCCACCGTCAGGTCGTTGCCCACCGCCCTCAGCTTGGCATAGCCTACGTATCGCCCGGCCGGCGTGCCCTCCGGCACATACAGGGTGACGGTCACGTCCAGGGTCTGCCCGATGCTCAGGTCGGGGAAGACGGCCGGAGATTCGATGAACCCGGCGGTCAGGATCAGGCTGGAATTGGACACATTGTGCAGGGTGATGCCGTTGGCGCTCAGGCTGTCTATCACCGCAGTGCTGGGCCCGTCCAGCGAATCGGGGTTAAGCGAGTCACGGGTGTTAACGATCCGAAACGATCGGGAGACGTAGGCCGGCCCGGCCGGCAAGACGCCGAAATTGAGGCTGTCGCCCCGGGCATCCAGAGCATCGGGAAAGATATCCAGGTCCACCTGGCTGATCACCACGTGGCCGTGGCGAGAATAGATGTTGCCGGTGGTATCCTCTATCAGGTCGCGCCACACCAGGAAGAAATTGGCCACCGAGTCGATGTTGGTGATGGCCACCGCCGGGGGATAGAAGATATTGCCGAAGTTGGCCCCGCTGTTGCCGGTGTAGGTGTCGAACATCTTGTAGGACGGGGTGAACTGACTGACGCTGTCGTTGAAGGCGCAGAGCCTGAGCTCGAACAGGGAATCGGTGGTCCCCAGGTTGGAATGCCAGACCACTATCATATTGCCGGTGGTCTGGTCGATGGCCATCCGGGGCCGGTAGTTCCAGGTGCCGGACAGGGTGTCGCTGACCCGGACGTTGGCCGAGAAGGCGGCCGAAGTGTCGGATTTCTGGCTGAAGAACAGCACCGGCTGCGCGTTGGAGGCCGCCACCCCGGTCCGGGTGTCCTCCCAGATCACCATGGTCTTGTTGTTGATTCGGTCGATGGTGGGGTTCTGCATCCGGGCCACGTCGCCGTTGTCATTGATCATCAGGTCGGCCGCCCCGAAGGACAGCCCGTAGTCGCCGGACTGGTTGAAAAAGATGTCGCACTGCGGGTCGTTGGTGTTCCCGCCGTCGCTCTGTTCGTAGGTGACGAAGACCTGTCCGCTGTCGTCGGTGGCGATGGCCGGGTGCTTGGCGGCCTTCAGCGAGTCCACGTTCACCCGGACCATGCCGGTGAAGTTGACATCCTTGGTCAGGGACCGGGAGAAGCGGATCTTGGTGGCCAGGGCCCCGGTGGCCTCGGTCCACACCAGATAAAGGATGCTGTCCTTGGGGTCCACCGCGATCCGGGGCAGCAGGCCGTAGTTGTTGGCGTCGTCCTTGTTGTTGAGGATGGACGGCCCCTTGATGGTGTCCGGCGGTGTAAATGTGTTTCCGCCATCGGTGGATTTTGAAAGATATATTCTCCAGTAAGTGTCTGGGTATTTCACCTGCCAAACCACGTATATGGTCCCCGACCGGGCCTTGACCATCCAGGGATAGACATTATCCATGCTGTCATTGCAGACCACCACATTGGGCCGGGAATAGCTGGCCGCCAGGTCGGTGGACTTGGCAAAATAGATGGCATGGCGCCCGTTGCCGTCCCGGTCGTCCTCCCATACGGTGTAGACCCGGGGATTGTCGGCCAGGCTGTCGTCGATGATGGTGTAGGGATGGATGGCCTGATGGGGGCCGCTCCCCAGGGCATCGTCCACCCTCACCCGGTTGCCCCAGGTTATGCCTTGGGACCAGGCCAGGGCCGGCAGCAGCAGAAACAGCAGGCATGATCTTTTTAACATATTTCCCTCAGATTAATATTGCCTTGCTTTTACGAGGTCTTACAAATTTAGATAACATTGCCTCCATTCCGGTTCCCTCAAAATAAAAAAACCGCCATAAAGGCGGTTAATAACTCGCATTCTATATGTTTCATGTCTTGGGCATTACCTCTATCATTCTTGCGTCGTTACTGAAAGCTTGCTTTGTTCTTGAAGTTTTATTTCGCTGAATATTTATTATTACTTTATCGCCACCAATAATAGAGAACCAACCCCAGCAACATTAACCCCATCGAGGCCGGCAGCAGATAGCGGTATACCTGGCCCCAGTGGGCCGCAAAATATTCCCGGGTCAGGGCCAGGCACAGATGGCTGGGGGAGATCAGCACCCCGCCCAGCCCGGCCACAAACGCCAGAACGTACCAGTTGAGCGATCCTGTCGGAGACCCGAATATTCCCAGCAGCAACGGAAAGGCCACCGCCACATAGCCCTGGCTGATCCCGGTCAACAGGCCGACCATGAACGGCAGGATGGTTATTATGGCCGCCTTGGGCACCCCGCCGCCCAGAAGGATCCCCGGCAGGGCCGCTATGGCCCCGCTGGTCTCCAGCATCCCCTTGAAGACCATCACCCCGACGATCAGCAGCAAGGTCATCGGTTTGAACGAATCCCACAGCAGCCGGGGTAGACTCTTGATGGGATATTTCAGGCCGATGGCCAGACCCGTCACCGCCAGGGCGGTCATTATGGCCAGGTCGAATTTGAAGGCCAGCACCGCTATTATCACGAACAAAATCGGGGACATGGTCAGCAACACATCCCTCCAGGCTTTTTTATAATCGGCCGCCTGATCCCACAGGTCCTTCTTCACCCCCCGCCAGCCCACCAGCCAGCCTATGACGATAGCTCCGGCGGTGTAGGGCCATTGTTTGTATATCAGGTCGGCCACCGGGCGGCTGGCCAGCACCGCCGCCAGCAGCAATCCGGGATACAGCGGGAACACCGCCTCCCAGATATGGCGATACCAGTAGTTGATGAAGGTTTTCCGGCCCGGCGAAAGATCCATATGGCTGGTCGCTTCCTTCACCAGAGGAGCGGAGAACATGGCGCCCCCGGCCGAGGGCAAGAATCCGATGAAGGCCGGCATAAAAGAGGCCACCAGCCGGTGGTCTCGGAACAGCACTTTCAGGGCGCTGACCATCCGGGTCAGCAGACCGCCGGTCCGCAGCAGGTTCTCCAGAATGGCTATCAGGTAGAGAACGATGATAAGATATATGGTGGTCTCAAAATCCAGGGCCGCCCGGAGCGCGCTCTGTCCCATATCTCCCGGCGATACCCTGAATAAAAGGCCCAGGGACAGCGATGCCAAAAGCATCACCGGGCCCAGCGGCCACTTGCGCCACAGCAGGAATATTATCAGGACAAATACCAGCAGTATTTTTATAATTATCAGCATCGTGGTTAAATGGATATATTTTCCCTTTCTCGCTATATTTTACTTTAATCGGCCTGTCAGGTCAATGATTTTAACAAGCGAGTGCTATTGGTCGTTTTTTGTCATTCCTGCGAAAGCAGGAATCCAGGTCAATTTTAAACTGCCTTTTGTATGAGAAAGAAGTGCGCCCGTCGGCATTGCTCACACTATTTTCTTGACATTCCCCGGCCGGTAAAATATACTTTTTCAATGAACGATCGGAATATAAGGCAGACCCTGGTCAAGCCTGATAATTGGGGCAAGGTCTATCCCCGGGTAATTCGGGCCGAAAAGGATTTTTGCCAGATAGAGCGCGGAGACAGGATATTGATAGGCCTTTCCGGCGGCAGCGACAGCCTGGTAATGCTGGATATCCTGTCCCAACAGCATAAAAAACTGGCCCGCAGTCTGGGAATATCCCTCATCGCCGGGCACGTGCCGGGAGAGTACAAAGGGAAACCCATCGCTCCGGCAAAAAGGCTGGAGAAGATATGCACTGCCATGGATGTGCCTTTCGTGACCTTTGCCACGCCGTTGAGCGGTGATATTTTTACCGATTGCTTCAAATGCTCTCTGGCCCGCAGAAGTTCCCTGTTCGATCTGGCTGAAAAACACGGCTGCAATAAGATCGCCCTGGGGCATAACGCCGACGACCTGGTGGAGACCGCCCTGTTGAATATCCTGTATTCCGGCAAACTGGCCGCCATCCTGCCCAAACAGTCAATTCTTAAAGGAGGGATGCATATCATCCGCCCGTTGGCCTATGTGTGGAAAGAGGTGCTTGCAAAATATTCGCGAAAAAGATTCGGACGAATAAAAACCTTCTCCTGCCCGGGAGCAAAGGATTCCAAGCGGCTCACTATCAGAAAAATGCTGAATCGTTTGCAATCCGAGGGCTCGCCGGTAAAGGAGAATATCTTGAAGGCCATCTCCAATCCCAAACTGGAATATCTGCCGATAGTTAAAAATCATGCCTAATATTTCGTCATGCTTCGCCATATAAGATTACATGATCTCACCGAACCAATGTTCGCAGAATTCTCCGCAACCTACCGCCGGCACTACGAAGACCGGCATCAGATAAAAGAAGGACAGCCCTTCCGGGAATATATTGCGGCGCTGAACCGGCTCGAGGACCCGGATGGCCTGCCCCCGGGAAAGGTCACGCAGATATCCTTTTGGTTCCTCAATGATGAAGATGTTCTTGTCGGAAACAGCCGGCTGCGCCTGGAGCTGAACGAATATTTATTGAACATCGGCGGTCATGTCGGCTACGATGTGTCGCCCGAACACCGCCGGAAGGGATTCGCCACGGAAATATTACGGGAGACATTACGGGAAGCCGCAAAGCGTAATATCGACCGGGTTCTGGTCACCTGCAACGAGGACAACCTTTTCTCACGGAAAGTGATCGAAAATAACGGCGGAATTCTTGAAAACCTGGTGGTAGAAGAATCCACCGGGAAAAACATTTTGAGATTTTGGATAGATAATCGAAAGGAATGATATCATGCCTTACGCCTTCAACAACATTGATAATCCCCACCCCGAGACTTAAAAAATCGAGCAGACCATACGGGACAGCATCGAATGGGCGGGGAACAAAAAGAAACTGGATCAACTTTATTCTTCGATGATAGACAGCGACGAGCTGTTCTTCTTTCAGACCGATTCCAAAAGCACCGTCAAGGGCATCGCCCGGTTCAAAGAAATGACCGAGAGTTTCTTCCTGCGGGATGATTTCAAAGCGATCAAATACGAGATGCAGGATCTGAGGATAAACCTGTCGCCGGCATTGCAAACCGCCTGGTTCGCCTGCCTGCTGGATGATTTCAATACCTTTAAAGGGCGTCCCGCCAACTGGGAGAAGGTGCGCTGGACCGGGGTTCTGGAGAAGATAGAGGGAAGCTGGAAGATATTCCAGATGCATTTCTCCAAGGCCGAGGATCTGGTAAATAAACAGCCGGCCTGATTAAAGGAATCCTGGCCGATCTTTCTCGGAGACTGCTGTCCATCTCCTAGCTGGGCGATATTCACCGCATCCCTCAGGACGGGGATCGTTATCCCGGCTGGTTATTAAGGCAATATCGCCTCTCCGTTTTGGGTTGACTTCGTCCCGTATATATAAGATAATTCCCAGGGAACAACACACTAATCGACATTATCTAGGTTAATCTATGGATCACCCGGGATTGCTTTCATATTCAGTGATCATCTCCTTGAGCCTTGAGGTAACGGAAGGGTGCGGCGTATTAACCAATGAAAGACAACCGGCCCCGCAATCGGAAGGAAATTAAGAAACAAATGGCAAAATCCAAGGTAGCGGTTTTAAAAGTAACGCCGGAGAGCATATTAAATGACATCTCCCGGCTGATGGACCTGGCCGGATTCCGGGACCATATGGATCCCCAGAAAACGGTTATTTTAAAGGACAATATCTCCTGGCACTATCCCTTCCCGGCGGCCAACACCACCCCCTGGCAGCTGGAGGGGGTCATCAGGACACTGCAGGATGCCGGGTACAAAGATATCTCCTGCGTGCAGAATAAGACCGTGGTCACCGATGCCTTTAAGGGCGAGGACCTCAACCGCTATCTGCCCATCCTGAGAAAACACTCCGTCCCGGTGCTGTACAATTTCAGGGATGGGGACATGAAATGGGTGCCCTATGCGCCCCGGGCCAAGATGCTGGCCCTGGATAAAATATTTCCCGAAGGGATACTGGTCCCGGACTATTTCTTCGGCAGGAACATCGTCCATCTGCCGACCATGAAATGCCACATCTACACCACCACCACTGGGGCCATGAAGAACGCCTTCGGCGGGCTGTTGAACACCCGGCGGCACTACGCCCATTCCTGGATCCACCAGGTGCTGGTGGACCTGCTGGCCATCCAGCGGGAGATCCATCCCGGCCTTTTCGCGGTGATGGACGGAACCACCGCCGGCAACGGACCGGGACCCCGCACCATGCATCCGGTGATCAAGAATTATATGCTGGCCTCCGGCGACCAGGTGGCCATCGATGCCGTGGCGGCCAGAATGATGGGCTTCGACCCCATGAGAATAGACTACATCCGGCTGGCCCACGAGCAGGGCCTGGGCTGCGGGAGGTTCGAGGAGATCGAACTGGTGGGCGACGACGTCCGCCAGGAGAACTGGAACTTTAAAGTGGGCAAGAATCTGGTCAAAAGGGTGGGCGGGGACCTGATCTGGTTCGGGCCGTTGAAGAAGATGCAGAAATTCTTCTTTCACACTCCGCTGGTGCACCTGTTCATCCTGGCCTCGGAGATATACCACGACTACCTGCGCTGGCCGTTGCGGGACAGTCGGATCTACCGCCGCTGGCTGAGAGCTACGGCCTGGGGGCGGCTTTTCGGCAGTTACCCCGAAAGGTGATCAGGCCGAAAATCCTTTTAAGCTTGACATCCACCGCCTTAAAATATATAATCAACCTGTGTCTCTATCCTCAAACATCCCCCTGAAAATCATCCTCAGGGGGGTATGAGTTATAGGGTACTGATCAAAATAAATCTTAAAAAACCTACGGACGCATTCTATGTCCAGAGTGGTGACCACTAAAGAGGGCTTGGCCAAAATGAAGGCTGAGTTGGAAAAACTGGTGTCGGTGGACCGGCCCAACGTCTCGGCGGCCCTGGCCCATGCCCGCAGCCTGGGCGACCTTTCGGAGAATTCCGAATACCATGCCGCCAAGGAGAAGCAGGGCATGATCGAACGGAAGATCCGCCAGTTGCAGACGGACCTCACCAACGCCGAGGTGATCGACCAGAGCAAGCTGGCCAAGGGGGTGGCTGTCTTCGGCAAGACCGTCAAGGTCAAGGACCTGGGCGACGGCTCGCAGGAGACCTACATTCTGGTGGGACAGCATGAGGGCGATTTCGACCAGGGCAAGATCTCGGTGGAAAGTCCCATCGGCAAGGGCCTGCTGGGAAAAAAGGTCGGCGATATCGCGGAGATACGGGTCCCGGCCGGCACCATCAAATACAAGATAATATCAATCACGTAGGGGTTTGATTTATCAAACCTGAACTGATTGCCATAAATTAACCGCAGGGGCGATCGGGCGATCGCCCAGCAAAGGAGAAAACAACATGCCGCATCCCAAGGTAGCGGTCCTGATGGGCTCAGACAGCGATCTTCCGGTGATGGAAAAAGCCATCGAGACCCTGAAAGAATTCGAAATAGCGCCCCAGGTAAAGATTTTATCGGCCCATAGGGTTCCCGACAAAGTGGCGGAATTTGTAAAGAACGCCCGCAGCAGCGGCTTCGAGGTCGTCATCGCCGGGGCCGGGCTGGCCGCCCATCTGGCCGGAGCGGTGGCCGCCAACACCACCCTGCCGGTGATAGGCGTGCCGCTTAAATCCGGGGCCTTGGCCGGGGTGGACGCCCTGTATGCCACGGTCCAGATGCCCTCCGGCATCCCGGTGGCCACCGTGGCCATCGACGGGGCCAAGAACGCGGCCATCCTGGCGGCCCAGATACTGTCCATCAAATACCCCGAGATTGCGAAGAAGCTGGAGGAGATGCGGGCCAAGATGCGGCAGGAGGTGGAACGGAAATCGGCCGAGGCCGAAAAGAAATACAACTGAACGATACCCTTTCCAGGGACAATATAGCGCAGGGATTGACCATGTCCGACCAAAACCACCATCCCCGCTACATTACAAAGAGCCTGTGGCTGCAGGCAGGAGAACACTACTACGCCTATGCCGTTCATCTGTATCGGGCTGAGGTGCTGGATCTGGTGGGCGAATGGCACGATTCTCTGGCTGTTCTGAACAACAACTTTGAATTTGCCCTAAAGGCCGACGCTAAAAAAGAAACGGCCGACTCCGAGGTCAAACGCATCCGGTTGCTTCGTTATCTGGGAAAAACGCAGGATTTTCTGGACCCGCTTAACAAAGCTTTGGCAATTTATACAGAGCTGAACAATGAATGCGGAATCAATCAGACTACTAATGAGATCGGGCTGGCCTACCGGTTTTCCGGCAATAATCAGAACGCCGAGGAATGTTTCTGCCGCC
This sequence comes from Candidatus Edwardsiibacteriota bacterium, assembly GCA_020053305.1. Taxonomy (GTDB): domain Bacteria; phylum Edwardsbacteria; class AC1; order AC1; family EtOH8; genus UBA2226. The sequence continues at coordinate 30,092 of JAGVNJ010000004.1, forward strand.
TGATCGCCCGGGCCGAAAAAAGCGGAGATGGCAAGCACCTGATGAGCGGACTGGGAAATATGAGCCAGATCTATATGTTGCAGGGCAAATACGACCAAGCTTTGGAATATCTCAGTCACTGCATGGAGATCTCACTGCGCCAGGGCGATGATGCTTTTTTTACCGTTTTATACGGAACTATGGGGAATGCCTATTTTTTTCAGGGCCAGCTAAGCCTGGCGATGGAGTATTATCGGAAACAGTTGCAATCTGCACAGAAGTTCGGAGATTTAGCCAATATCAGCGTGGCCATCGGAAATATCGGCAATATTCACAACCAACGCGGTAATTTTGGCCGGGCGCTGGAATGTTATCGTGAAAAGCTAACTCTTTCGCAAAAACTTGGCTACCAAGTCGGCATACAGCAGGCTTTGGGCAATATGGGGATGGTTCTGACCGAATTGGGGGATTTTACGGAAGCACGGGAATGCTTTGAACGTCAGCTTTCTGTTTCTCGGGAAATAGCTGATCCCGAGGGCATCGAGGGGGCCTGCAGCGGATTGGGGGAGATCTTCACGCAGTTGACCGACTATACCAGGGCTGAGGAATATTTCAAATTAGCCATCGCCGTCGATATTGAACACGGGCTACAAAATGAATTGGCGATGAACTACCTGGGCCTGGCCGAAATGTATCTTAAAAAAGGCGACGCCGATCTGGTAAAAATAACTGCCGGACTGGCTCTGGCAGCGGCGCAGGAAGCTGGCGATGAGGAATCTGCATCAAAAGCAGCAGGACTTCAGGAAAAACCGATCAAAAACAGGAAAAGATAATCTACGCTTTAAAGAGGACAATGGTTACCTATAACAAAATTGATACTCAACTATTATTAGGTGATTGTTTGGATGTTTTAAAAAACGTGCCCGACAATACTATTGACTTAATATTTACATCGCCTCCTTACACTGACCAGCGAAAGGATGTATATGGGGGAATACATCCAGATCATTACGTTAATTGGTTTTTACCCATAGCTAAACAACTATATAGGGTATTAAAACCAACCGGCACATTTGTGTTAAATATAAAAGAAAAAGTGGTAAAAGGGGAAAGACACACCTGTGTTATTGATTTAATACTTGCATTAAGAAATGAGGGTTGGTTATGGACTGAAGAATTTATTTGGCATAAAAAAAATTGCCATCCTGGGAAATGGCCCAATAGGTTCCGTGATTCATGGGAACGGTTGCTTCAATTCAATAAGCAAAAAGAGTTTAATATGTATCAAGATGAAGTAATGGTGCCTATGGGTGCTTGGAAAGAACGGCGATTAAAAAATCTTAGCGAAACTGACAAGATACGTGATAATTCTAAAGTTGGAAGCGGGTTTGGTAAAAATATCTCAAACTGGCTTAGTAGAGAAAAAGCCTATCCGAGCAATGTTTTACATATGGCAACAGTATGCAATAACAAAAATCATAGCGCAAGTTTTCCAGACAGTATGCCAGAATGGTTTATCAAGTTATTTACAAAAGAAGACGATTGGGTTTTAGACCCCTTTATGGGTTCTGGCACAACAAATATTGTTGCAAAACGGTTGCGACGTAATTCAATCGGTATTGATATTATGCCTGAATATTACAATTATGTAATGTTGAAATTACACCCCGAATCTGAATTAGCACTTGATAAAAAAGGAGTCTACCAACATGGTAAAGTTAAACCAAAAAGAAGTACAGCGGTATGTAGAAAAAAACATAGGGGTGTTTCACCAAAAAAGAATAGAAAGCTTGGAAAAGCGGCTAAGACTAAATGATGTCCTAAAAAGAAAAAACCCATATCTTTTCAAAGCCAAAAATATTCAGACAGCACATGATCTAATAAAAAGCCTATTAGACGCACACATATCCTCAAACGAAGAAACCATCTTTGGCGATTGGTTGGAAGGTTTGGCAATTTTTGTAAATAACAAAATATTTGGCGGTTTTAAATCTGGTATGCCTGGCATTGATTTGGAATTTGACAATAAAGGTGTTAGACACATTGTAACAATAAAATCAGGACCCAATTGGGGCAATAGTAGCCAAATAGAAAAAATGAAAACTGATTTTAATACGGCAAAAAAGAGAATGAGGACCAGTAATTCAAAAATCAGGGTTACGGCAATAAACGGGTGTTGTTATGGTAAAGATGATAATCCTGATAAAGGTGGTTATTATAAATATTGTGGTCAGCATTTTTGGGAATTTATTTCTGGTGATAAAAATCTTTACGTGGATATTATTGAACCCCTTGGTTATAAAGCAAAAGAAAAAAACGAACAGTTTTTAGAATTGTATTCGAAAACCTTGAATAAATTTACTTTAGAGTTTGCACAAGAATTTTGTACAAAAGGTGGTCGTATTGATTGGGAAAAATTAGTTCAATTTAATTCTAAGGAAAAATAAAACTATGAAAACCATCACCCAGACCAATTTCCCCGAACTTAAAAAGATATCCCAGGGCAAGGTGCGCGACATCTACGATCTGGGAGAAAATCTGCTGATCGTGACCACCGACCGCATCTCGGCCTTCGACGTGGTCCTGCCCGATGCCATCCCCTACAAGGGCTACGTGCTGACCCAGATCTCAAAATTCTGGTTTCAAAAAATGTCATCCCTCATGCCCAACCATCTTATAAGTATCGACGTGACCGATTTTCCCGCCGAATGTCATAAATACAAGGAGGAGCTGGAGGGCCGCTCCATGCTGGTCAAAAAGGCCAAACCTCTGCCGGTGGAGTGCATCGTCCGGGGCTATCTGACCGGCTCAGGACTGAAGGACTATAATAAGACCGGCCAGGTCTGCGGCATAGAACTTCCCGAAGGGCTGGTGGAATCCAGCCGGCTGGAAAGCCCGATATTCACCCCCTCCACCAAGGCCGAGATAGGAAGCCACGATGAGAACATCTCCTTCGAAAAAATGTCTGAGATCCTGGGAAGCGAAAAGGCCAGCCTGGTCAAAAAGCTATCGCTGGAGATCTACTGCGCCGCCCGGAAGATCGGCGAGGAGAAGGGCATCATCATCGCCGATACCAAATTCGAGATGGGAGATTATAGCGGCCAGCTGATCCTGATAGACGAGGCGCTGACCCCCGATTCATCGCGCTTCTGGCCCAGGGCCGGGTATCAGGCCGGAAAATCACAGCCCAGCTTCGACAAGCAGTTCGTCAGGGACTACCTGAGCACTTTGGACTGGAACAAGCAGGCCCCGGGGCCGGAACTGCCCGGCGAGGTGATCGAGAGGACCAGCCAAAAATACCTGGAGGCTTTGGAGATACTGACCGGCATCAAGCCCACTACCTGATCTTTGGAGGTGATCATGGAAGGTTACCAGATACCAGCACTATCAGCCATAATAATTGCCGCCCTGATGCATTTCTACAACAGCTCAAAGGCCAGGGAACTTATCAAGCGGACCGGCGGAGTGATCCGCAGCAACAGCGACCTGCCGCTGGTCAAAGAAATGATCAACCTCAGCATGCAGCTGGCCATATACTACATCGCTATTTCGGTGCTGCTGCTGGCGGTACTGGCCTACCTTGTGATAAGCGGCCTTTCTTTCATCACCGCTATGGGACAGCTGTTCGTCTTCGGGATCGTCACCCTGCCCATGGGACTGATCGGCAAGCATTTCGAAGATAAGGTCCGTCAGATGGAGATACAGCCGCCCGATCCCGTACTGCAGGAAACCTATTCCCGATTCCTGGCCCAATGGAAAGAACCGCGTTTCAAACTTCCGGATTAAATATTTTTATTACTAGGAATAACTATGCTTCAGATTTTTCAGCGCGGCAGCACCCTGGGGATGATCTTCGGCTACGACATCTTCACCGGCATCATCATGATCGGCCTGTTGCTGGCCTCCGTCTTTTCCTGGACGGTGATAATCCATAAACGGCGCTCCCTGAACAATATCGCCAAGGCCAATAGAAAATTTATGGAAAAGTTCAAACAGCGCAAGACCTTTGACGACGCCTTCGCCTCATCCCATCCGGCATCTCCCCTGTTCCTGATCCTGGCCGAGGGGCTGGCCGAGGCCCAACGCCTGTCCGGCGGGCAGAAGCTGGCCTTTCCCCTGGAGGTGCTGCCCAACATCCAGGCCGCCATGGACCGGGCCATCGGCGATCAGGTGGAGGCCATCAGCCGCCGGCTGATCACGCTGGCCACCATCGCCAATGTTACCCCGCTGATCGGCTTGCTGGGAACGGTCTGGGGCATCATGGTGGCCTTTGTGGACATCAAGCGCTTCGGCTCCACCAGCATCCAGGTGGTGGCCCCCGGCATCGCCGAGGCCCTGGTGACCACCATCGCCGGGCTGGTGGTGGCCATCCCGGCCTCCATCGCCTTCAATGCTTACAACAGCCGCATCCGCCACATGGCCGGCCAGATGGAAAATTTATCTTCGGAATTTTTGGGCGATCTGCGGGTCCATTCGGTGTTCGGGGGAAAATAGCCCCATGAGACGGGAGCGTTTTCATATTCCTCCAATGGATTCCATCAACATCACCAACCTGGTGGATGTCTGCATGGCCCTGCTGATCATCTTCATGATCACCGCCCCCATGATGCGCTCCGGGGTGGAGGTGGCCCTGCCCAAGGCCGATTCCTCCAAGCCCCAGATCGAGGAGGGCCTGACCATAGTGCTGACCTCCGGAAGCAAGATACTCATCAACGACCAACCGGTGTCGGCCAAGGCCTTCTCCCAGGTGGTCAAGGGGCTGCTGGCCAGGGATGCCGGCCGGCCGGTCTATCTCAAGGCCGACAAATCGGTGCCCTACGGCTTGGTGGTGGAGATCATCGGGCAGTTGAAGGATCTGAAGGTCAATAATTTGGGCCTGGTCACCGAACCCAAAGCCAGCAAATGAAGCGGGAATTCTCCATATCACTGTCCTTTCACCTGCTGTTGTTTCTGACGGTGATTTTTTTTGCCAGGGTGCTGAATCTGGCATCCAAGCCTTCCTATCCGGCGGTATATCAGGTCAACCTGGTGGCCCTGCCCCAGGTCTCGGGAAACGAGGGCCAGGACATGGAGAGCGCCCCGGTTCCCGAAGCCAAGCCTGCGGCTCAAAAGGAGCCGGCCGCCCCCAAGGCCAAGCCTCAGCCGAAAACAAAGACCCCGGATAAAAAGCCGCAATCGACCGGTGGTCCGGTGGTGCCGAACCTTCCCCAGGGAATGAAGGTGCTGGCCGCCGAAGGGGTATCCCCGGAGGGATCCTATTACCTGGGCATGATATTGACCAAGATCAGCCAGCATTGGCGCAACCCCTATCAGGGCGGGAAACAGGTGATCCGGTCCACCATCTATTTCAAGATCGATCGGCAGGGGAATTTGCTGGAGGCCAACCTGGAGAAATCATCCGGCGACGCCCTGTTCGACCAGGCCGCCATCCGGGCGGTCTATCAGGCCAAGACTTTCCCGCCCTTCCCGCAGGAGATGAAGCTGTCGGTGCTGGGCGTGCATTTTGAATTTGAGTATGTGAAATGAACAATAAAAAAAACTTTAAGCACATCTTTACTGGTCTTTCCTTTTTATTTTTGACTTCCCTGGTTGCAGCCCAGACCGACGTCTACCTGAAGCTGTCCACCTCGGAGAGACGGCCCATAGAGCTGGTGGTCACCTCCATCCAGGCCCAGGGCAAGATCCCCCAGGAAACGGTCGCCAGGGTTAAAGAAATTGTCGATGTGCTGTCGGACGACCTGGCCTTCTCGCTGTACTTCCAGCTGACAGAGCCCCCGGACAGCGACCCGGGATACGGCTTCAAGAAAGGCCAGGTGCTGGCCGGTTCCTGGCAGCTGCTGGGGGCCAAGATGCTTTTGATCCCCGAACTGCGCAGCGACAAAAAACAGGATCATCTGAAGGTCCGGATCTACGACCTGGGAGTGGGGCGCGACATCTTTGCCAAGGAGATCATCGTGGATCACTCCCGGGGCCAGGCCCATAGGATCTGCGACCAGATCATCAAGGCCCTCACCGGAGAGAACGGCGTGGCCTCCACCAAGATAGCCTTCTGCCAGAAGAACGGCCAGCATAAAGAATTATCCCTGCTGGATTACGACGGCTATAACCTGCAGAAACTGACCGCCCTGAACACCATTAACCTGTCGCCCGATTGGTCCCCGGACGGGGGGAAACTGGCTTTCATCTCCTTTCAGCGCAACCGGACCGAGATCTACTCGCTGGACATGAAGGCCTGGAAGCTTCAGGCCATATCCCAGGTCGAGGGGCTGAACACCTCCCCGGCCTGGTCCCCCGATGGGAAAAAAATGGCCTTGACCCTCTCCCGGGACGGCAATGCCGAGATATATCTTTATACCCTGGACAGCCGGTCCCTGCAGAGACTGACCAACAGTTGGGCCATAGACTGCTCGCCGGGCTGGTCCCCCAACGGCCGGGAGCTGGTCTTCACCTCCGACCGGCCGGGCAGCCCCCAGATCTATTTGATGGACGCCGACGGCTCCAACCTCCGTCGCCTGACCTATCAGGGAAATTACAACACCTCCCCGGTGTGGTCGCCCAAGGGCGACAAGATAGCCTTCGTCTCCCGCATCAACGGATTTTTTCAGATCTGCGCCATGAACGTCACCGGCGACGGCTACGTCCAGCTGACCTACGAGGGCGACAACGAGGACCCCTCCTGGTCGCCCGACGGACTGCACCTGGCCTTCTCCTCCAACCGCACCGGCAGCAGCCAGCTGTGGCTGATGCACTGGGAGGGCTCCGGCCAGAAGGCCGTCACCAACCTGGGCGGGGCCTTGATGCCGGCCTGGAGCCCGTTCCTGCCAATACCTTGAAGATAATGTCCTGTTAATATAAAACACAAGGAGGTAATCATGAAAAGAAACATCAATCTTATAAGCGGGATCCTGCTGATCTCTTTGGTCCTGGCCGGCTGTGCCAAAAAACAGGCCACCAAGCAGGAGGAGATCGTCAAGCCCGAACTGACCGCCGAGCAGCCGGTCACCCCTCCGGCCGAGGAGAAAAAACCCGAGGTGAAGATTGATTTTTCCACCGTCTACTTCGGCTTCGATTCATACTCCATAGAGGAGACCTCGGTCTCACTGCTGACCGAGGCCGCCAAACTCCTGCGCAGCTATCCCCAGGTGGCGGTCAGGCTGGAGGGCCATTGCGATGAACGGGGCACCACCGAGTACAACCTGGCACTGGGCGAGAAGCGTTCGGTGGCCGTCAGGGATTACCTGGTCAACCTGGGGGTGGAGCGCTCCCGGCTGGCAACCGTCAGCTTCGGCAAGGAGAAGCCGGCCGACCTGGGGCACAACGAGATCAGCTGGGCCAAGAACCGCCGGGTGGAATTCGTGGTCGAAAAGAAGTAATATGAAGAAAACAATCCTGTTCCTTCTCTGCTTTCCCCTGCTGGCCGGATGCGGGGTCAAAAGGGAGTACGTCCGGATGCGCGACCAGCTGGACTACCTGGAGACCAGCCAGAAGAAGATGGAGACCCAAATGACCCTGATGGACAGCCTGCTTCGGGCCCAGACCGATATCACCTATCAGCTGAACGCCGAGATGCGCACCCGCTGGGGATCGCTGAACGAGCGGATGATGAGCATGGACCAACAATACGAGGATCAGCAGTCGCGGACCATGACCCAAGCCCTGCCGCTGGGCGCCTCCAAGCCTGACAGCAAGGGGATCGCCCCGCCGGCTCCGCCGGACAAGCCCAAAGATAACGGCTCCAAACCCGACCCCAAGCAGTTATACGACACCGCCTATCTGGACATCACCCGGGGAAATTACGACCTGGCCATCTCCGGGTTCCGGGAATTCCTGAAACTGTACCCCTCCAGCAGCCTGGCCGATAACTCCCAGTATTGGATCGGCGAAGGATATTACGCCCAGAAGAAATACCAGGAGGCCCTGGCCGAGTTCCAAAAGGTCCTCGCCCTGTATCCCCATCAGGATAAGGCGGCAGCGGCCTATTACAAGTCCGGCCTCTGTTACAAGGAACTAGGACAGACCCCCGGGGCCCGGGAAAGCTGGCAAACCCTGATAAAGAACTTCCCGCGCAGCCCCGAGGCCGGACTGGCCCAGGACCGGATAAAAGAACTGCCTTAAACCCTATAACCATTTTTGGAGAGATAAGAATGCCCAAAGTTGTCGCCAAAAAAAAAGCCCAGAAGAGAAGCGGTGAGCGCCGGACCCCGCTTTCGGAGAAGGAATTCCGGGATCTGATAGAGACCGGCCAGGCCACGGAAAAGGAACGCCGGGCCTGGGAGGAGCGCCGGAAGAAATGAGTTTTTTAAAGAATATCTTTGGGACCAAAGAAAGCAGGCCGGGCCACGCCATCAGCCTTCAGCAGGGGGTGGCCGCCAACGCCCTTTCCATCCAAGCCCTGATAAATGTCCTGGTGGCCAAGAACCTCTGCACCCGGCAGGAACTGTTGGATGAATTGAAGAAAATCTCCAGCCAGAATCAGCAGCATGTCCAACCCAAAAAATAACATCACCGAACTCTTCACAATGGCCGACCAGCTTTCCCGCCGCGGCCAGCGCAAAAAAGCCATAAAGGTTTACCGGGAGATCATAGCTGTTCCGGAATTGAGAAAAAAGGACTCTCTGGCCCTGGAACTGGCACATTGGGGTCTGGCCGAGCTTTTGATACTGGAGAGGGACACCGTCGAAGCCGAGAAGCATCTGCTGGCCGCCATCGGGCTCAATCCCAATGAGGCCAACTATTACCAGCAGCTAGGCTCGCTCTACAGCTATATGGACCGCTTTGAGGATGCCATTGTCCAGCTGAATAAGTCCCTGGACCTCCGACCTGTCCACCCTCAGACCACGCATCTGCTGGGATGGGCGATCTTCATGTCCGGCGATCATAAAGGCGGCCGGATGATATTGGAGCAGGCCGCGGCCCTGGATGAATGCGACGCCAGCATCCTGAACGACCTGGCGGTCTGTCTGGTGGAGATGAGGCAATACGGCGAAGCCCTGAAACATTTGGACCGGGCCCTGGAGCTGGATCCCGATAACCAGCTGCTTGAATCCTACCACCAGATTGTGATGGACAAAAAAGCCACCCTTTAGGGAGGCTTTTAAAATCCTCATGGACAATGTATTGTGTAGAACATTGACATGACGGACTGTATTTTATACAATGTCAAAATAACAAACCAGCGGAAATACAACCCAATACATGTTAGGTTTTCAGCCCTGCAGGATGTCTTGTCGTAAACTATTCTGAAAACCAACTCAAAGCAACCTTGGAGGAATACTTATGAAAGCAATTGTGTACACAAAATACGGATCGCCAGATGTTCTTCAGTTCAAAGAGGTAGAAAAACCTGCTCACCATGACAATGAAGTCTTGATAAAGATTCTTGCTGCATCCGTAAATGCGTATGACTGGCATTTCCTGACCGCTGACATATTCTTGATTCGCCTGATGGGCGGAGGGCTGCTCAAACCCAAAAACACTAGACTCGGCGCTGACATAGCGGGGCGGATTGAAACGGTTGGCAGAAACGTCAAGCAGTTTCGGCCGGGAGATGAGGTGTTTGGGATGGTAAAGGGCGGTTTTGCCGAGTATGCCTGTGCGCCTGAAAGTGCATTGGGGTTGAAGCCGGTCAATACTTCGTTCGATGAAGCAGCAGCCATACCTATGGCGGCGGTCACTGCCCTGCAGGGCCTGCGCGATGAGGGGCATATTCAGGCGGGGCAAAAGGTCTTGATCAATGGGGCATCGGGTGGGGTGGGGACTTTTGCGGTGCAGATCGCCAAATCATTTAGCGCCGAAGTCACAGCCGTGTGCAGCACGGGGAATTTGGAGCAGGCGCGCTCGATTGGGGCAGACCATGTTATTGATTACACTAAAGAGGATTTCACCAAAAATGGCCTGCAGTATGATCTGGTTTTTGCGGCAAACGGCTATCATTCGCTTTCAGATTATAAGCGCTCCTTGACTCCCAAGGGCATTTATGTGATGGCCGGAGGCACCATGGCTCAAATCTTCCAGTCCATGCTCCTGGGTTCGATGATGTCGGAAACCGGCGGCAGGAAAATGGGAGGTGTAAGCGCAAAACGAAGCCAAAACGATCTGGTTTTTATAAAAGACCTTTTTGAAGCAGGCAAAATAAAATCCGTTATTGATAGACGGTATCCGTTAAGTGAGACTGCTGAAGCGCTTCGGTATCTTGGAGAAGGACATGCCCGAGGGAAAATAGTTATAACTTTGGAAAATGGGGACAAAAC
>JAGVNJ010000037.1 GCA_020053305.1 Candidatus Edwardsiibacteriota bacterium
GATATTGCCTTTTGGAGCGGATTGAACAAATATCATATTGAAGATAAGTGGGGCTGTAGCTCAGTTTGGTAGAGCGGCGCGTTCGCATCGCGTAGGTAGAGGGTTCGAATCCCTTCAGCTCCACCAGTTTTCGGATCCAGGGGATTGAATGGATTCTGACGGACGAAGCCAAATCGATCCGTTTTGAATCGTAAGAATATTAATAAGATTGTAAGGAGAATGACATGGCAAAACGGGTCTACAATTTTTCGGCCGGTCCGGGAATGCTGCCCGAGGCGGTGTTGAAGAAGGCCGCCGAAGAGATGCTGGATTACCAGGGCTCGGGGATGTCGGTGATGGAAATGAGCCATCGCTCCAAGGTCTACCAGTCCATCATCGACGGGACCGAGAAGGCTCTGCGCGACCTGATGAACATTCCGGCCAATTACAAGGTGCTGTTCCTGCAGGGTGGGGCCTCCACCCAGTTCGCCATGATACCCCTGAACCTGCTGAAGAAATCCAACAAGGCGGACTATGTCAACACCGGGGAATGGGCCACCAAGGCCATCGCCGAGGCCAAGCGCTACGGCGACATCAAGGTGGTGGCCACCTCCGAGCCGGAGGTGTTCAATCACCTGCCGGAACTCGATCCCAAGGAATTCCGCGCCGACGCCGACTATTTCCACATGACCACCAACAACACCATCTTCGGCACCTCCTGGAAGAAGTATCCCGACACCAAGGGCGTTCCGCTGGTGGTGGACATGTCCTCGGACATCCTGTCAAAAGTGGTGGACATCAGCCAGTTCGCCCTGGTCTACGCCGGGGCCCAGAAGAACATGGGGCCGGCCGGGGTGACGGTGGTGATCATCCGGGACGACATGATCGACTTCTCCAAGCCTGAGACCCCCACCATGCTGAAATACAAGACCCACGTGGACGGCGCCTCGATGTACAACACCCCGCCCTGCTACGGCATCTATATCATCAAGCTGGTGTGCGAGTACCTGCTGGGCCTGGGCGGAGTGGCGGCCATGGAGAAGATCAACGAAAAGAAGGCGGCCCTGCTGTATGACACGCTGGACGGCTCCAAGATATTCAAGTGCCATGTCCAGAAGAAGGAGGACCGCTCCATCATGAACATTCCCTTCCGGACCCCGTCCGAGGATCTGGACAAGAAGTTCCTGAAAGAGGCGGCCGAAGAGGGCCTGACCACCCTGAGCGGACACCGCAAGACCGGCGGGATGAGGGCCAGCATCTACAACGCCATGCCTTTGGAGGGGGTGGAGAAGCTGGTGGAATTCATCAAGAAGTTCGACAAGGCGAACTCGTAAGACCAAATACAGGAATATCATCCTGTCCGGCAATGTCATTGCAGACGGGCAGGATGATTATGCCGGAAATGAGGGCTAAAGGGCCGATGGATATTATCATGCCGCATGCCATATTTAAAATGCTGTTAAGGAAACTTGGTTATAAATACAGCGAAATCAGTCCTGGTAGGGCAGCCATTGAAGAGGTTTCAATGAAATAGCCAAAACCCCTTTCCTCGGGCAGACTATATCTGAGAGGGAAGGGGTTTCATAATGGCAAAATTTGGATAACCTGTTCGTTTGAAATATTATTTTCAATCGTTGCTTCTTATCGTCCTGAAACTGGTCGTATACTTTCCTGACCAAGGATTTTGATCTTCATAATTAATCTAAGAGGTATGACCCATGAAACCAAAAGGACTCTTCTATTACATAAACGCTGGAAAGCGGTCAATCAAATGGCACCAGCAAAATATTCAGCAGATAAAAAAATGCCGTTTCGACACCATTGCGGTGCATGGCATTTATTCCCTGCAGGAGGCGCTGGATTTCAACCAGGGTTCCATCATAGAGCCATTATATTTGTCGACCTCCCAGGCCTATCGTGATTCCGATGAGATGGAGGCTGCCCTGTCTTATCAGATACCCACCTGGTGCTATTCCCGGATAGCCAACCCCACGGTTTATTACCTGGAGGGCGTGCTGGCGCTGCTGGAATCATATGGAACCAACGTTGATGCCTCCTGCTGCGCCACTTCATCCGGAATGGCGGCCATTCAAAGCGCGGTGGAGCCGTTTCTGGTGGAGAACAAGAAAAAACCCAACCAACCCATCAACTTCGTCGCTACCTGCCAGGTTTACGGGGGCACCTACCAGCTCTTCTCGGTTCGCAAGGATGTAGAGCGGAATATCGAATGGCGTAAAGTTGTCAACTCAAACAATATCAGGGAATGGGAATCTCAAATTGATGAGAACACCCGTTTCCTGTTCGGGGAAATGCCCAGCAATCCCTCCCAGGCCTTTTTCGATCTGGAAAAAGTGGCGGCCCTGGCCCATAAACACAACATTCCCTTGATCATAGATTCCACCGTCGCCACCCCCGCTTTGCTGCGTCCCTTGGCGCATGGGGCCGATATCGTGGTTCAATCGGTGACCAAATCAATGACCAGCAGCGGATTTTGTATTGCCGGAGCGGTTATCGCCCGTAAGAATCTTACCACCAATATCAATAATAACCAGCTTAAGGCGGATTTCTGCGCTTATCTCAAGCAGCTGCCAAACCGCGACACCGGGCCGAACCTGTCGCCCATGAGCGCCCTATTGGCTCTGAGCGATTTGCGCACCCTGCGTCCCAGAATGGACCAGCTGTCAAGGAACACCATGAAAGTGGCGACCTTCCTGGAAAGCCACAAGCAGGTCGAAAAGGTTGAATACCTGGGACTGAAATCCCATCCCCTTAACCGGCTGGCCTCAAAATATATGCATTTGGTTGATGCTGAGCATGACGATCTGTACGGCAAAAAAGTAAACCGCTACGGCCATCTGATGTCGTTCTGCGTCAAGGGAACCCACCAGGATACCCGGAAGGTGTTTGATGCCTTGCAGCGAATATGGAGGGCCACCGACTTGGGACGCATCAAATCCGTGGCGACCATACCGACAATTTCCACCCATGCCCAACAGGGGGAGGAAGGAAGGAAGCTGGCCTGTATCCCCCCCAATCTTATCCGTTTGTGCGTCGGGGCCGAACACCCCGATGATGTCATCAATGATCTTAACCAGGCGCTGGCTGTGCTTAAAGGGAAAAAACATCATATCACTTCGCCGGAATTTTCCGCCGGAGGGGCGTCTTCAGCCAGGATGAGGAAATAGTGTGCCATTAAAGGATAAAAATTGTTATGGATAGGCAGATGTTATTTTACTCGACCAATCATAAAGCCGAACCGGTCCCCTTAAAGGACGCCCTGCTCACCGGCCAGGCGCCGGACAAGGTGAAGTAATATTATAACTAGACGAAAAGATTAATAAATATTGCAATCTGCATTTTTAAAGGAATATCTCGTATGCTATGGTTAAAAGAAGAATCCGTTAAAGAATGGACGAAACGATTTGGAACCATTTTAATGCTATTATGTGGGGGAATGTTTGTCGTTGCTTGTTTTATTTCTATAGTTGGTGTTCATGATTTTATTTTAAAGGCGATAGCAAAAACATGGATGTGGTTTATGCCAATCGGTTTCATTTCGGGCTTAATCTATTATTTTTCAAGTAAAAGCGTGGTTAATAAAAACCACAACTATCTTATTTTTATTGCTTCATTGATGGTAATTATTGGTTATCTAGGTTACTCATATATTGGTTTGACCGAAATTGCCCCGTCAATGGTTAAGGAATTCCAAGCATTTCCCAAAGATGTAAAACCATTTGGTATTGAATATCAAACGTTTATTTTTTATCTTTCATAGTTTCCGGAATATTTGCTTGCGCTTACCCGTTTTTTAGTATGGTATATTATATCGTTAAAAAAACGTAGCTTCCCATATTTACTTGAAAGATCATGAGCCAAACCCTCTACTACAGCACCAATAAACGCTCGCCTGCGGTGTCACTTAAGGACGCCTTGCTTACCGGCCAGGCGCCGGACAAGGGTCTCTACCTGCCGGAGCAGATCCCGCAGATCCCGCTGGACGAGATACTGGCCTTCAAGGACCTGCCTTATCACCAGGTGGCCTACGCCGTTCTCAAGCGCTACACCGAAGGCATGATCCCGGATGAAAAACTGAAAAACATCTGCCGGGACTGTTACGATTATGAAGTGCCGCTGGAGAAGGTGTTCGGCAATAATCACCTTATGCGGCTGGACCACGGCCCCACCGCCTCGTTCAAGGATTTTGCCGCCCGGATGATGGCCCGCTGGATGCGGTTCTTCCTGGAGCAGGACCAAAACGACCTGGTGATCCTGACCGCTACCTCGGGTGATACCGGCAGCGCGGTGGCCCACGCCTTCCACAACATCGACCGCATCCAGATGGTGGTGCTGTTTCCCATCCTTGAGGTCAGCGACCGCCAGCGCAAACAGATGACCACCTTGGGCGGCAACGTCACCGTCCTCAGCGTGGACGGCAAGTTCGACGACTGCCAGGCCATGGTCAAGCAGGCCTTCACCGATCCCGATCTGAAGAACATCCGGTTCTCGTCGGCCAATTCCATCAATATCGGCCGGCTGCTTCCCCAGTCGGTCTACTATTTCTATGCCTATGCCCGTTTGGCGCGGGAGGGCCGGCCGGCGGTGTTCTCGGTGCCCTCGGGCAACTTCGGCGACATGATGGGCGGCCTGCTGGCCAAGCGGATGGGGGCGCCGGTGGAAAAGTTCGTCATCGCCACCAATGCCAACGACGAGGTCCCGAAATTCCTGGAGACCGGCCGGTACGGCAAGATCGAGCCGTCCCGGGTCTGCATCTCCAACGCCATGAACGTGGGGCACCCCTCGAACCTGGCCCGTTTGGTGGACCTCTACGGCGGGGCCATGGACGAGAAGGGGGCCATCTCGAAAAATCCGGACATGGAGAGGATGCGCCGGGACATTTTCGCGGTCAGCATCCCCGACGACGAGACCCGGGCCGCCATCAAAGAGACATATGAAAAATACCAGACCGTGCTGGAGCCCCACGGGGCCGTGGCCTGGGCCGGTCTGATGCGCTACCTGACGGCTGGCGGGAAACCGGAGCTGGCCATTTCCATCGAGACCGCCCACCCGGCCAAGTTCCCGGAGGAGATCACCCGCCTGATCGGCATCGATCCGGCCCTGCCGCCCAGCCTGGCCCAGGTGGAGAAAAAACCGGAGCAGTGCCAGCCGATGGACAAGGACTACGGCCAGTTCAAGAAAATATTGCTCGGGAAGTTCGCATGAAATATCTGGTGATAATCGGCGACGGCATGTCCGACTACCCGGTGGCCAAGCTGAACGGCAAAACCCCCCTGATGGCGGCCAACAAGCCGGCCATCGACCGGATCGCCCGGGAGGGGCGCTGCGGCCAGCTGGTGACGGTGGAGCCGGAGATGCCCCCCGGCAGCGAGGTGGCCAACCTGACGGTGCTGGGATACGACCCCCGGGAGTGCTACCAGGGGCGCGGGGCGCTGGAGGCCGCCAGCCTGGGCATCGCCATCAAGCCGTCGGACGTGGCCATGCGCTGCAACCTGATCTGCGTTGAGGACGGCAGGATCAAGAACCACTCGGCCGGGCATATCTCGAGCGAAGAGGCCAAGGAATTGATCACTGCTCTCCAAACCGAACTGGGAAATGACATCGTGCACTTCTACCCTGGCATCTCCTACCGGCACCTGCTGGTATTGTCGCAGGGCTCGCCGGATTTCGAGTGCTTCCCGCCGCATGACCACGTGGGCAAACCGATCGCTGAGCTCATGGTCAAGCCGCGTACCCCGGAGGCCAGAGCCACGGCCGAATTGCTGAACGACCTGATTCTGCGCTCGCATGATATTCTCGCGAACCATGAGGTGAACAAGAAACGCCGGGCAGCGGGCCAGGACCAGGCCAACTACATCTGGCCGTGGTCGCCGGGGCGCAAGCCGATGATGAAAACCTTCGGCCAGCTCTACGGCCTCTCCGGCGCGGTGATATCGGCGGTGGACCTGATCAACGGCACCGGGGTCTATGCCGGCCTGGATGTGATACCGGTCAAGGGCGCCACCGGGCTATGGGACACCAATTACGAGGGCAAGGCCGATGCCGCCGTCGAGGCCCTGAAGAACCATGATTTCGTATACTGCCACGTGGAGGCCACCGATGAGGCCGGCCACTCCAAGGACCTGGAGCTGAAGATCAGGACCATCGAATATCTAGACCAGCGGCTGGTGGCCAGGATCATGCGCCGGCTGGAGGAGGAGAAGATCGAGGCCGCGGTGGCGGTACTGCCCGACCACGCCACGCCGGTGGAGCTGGGCAATCACGCCAAGGACCCGGTGCCGGTGGCCATCTACGATCCCCGTGCCCCGGCCGACGGGGTCGAGGTTTACGACGAGGAATCGGTTAAAAGGGGAAGCCTGGGCCTGATGCACGGAAACGAATTTATAAAAAGACTGTTCGGCTGAAATGATTTAAAACTGGTAAAAAAATACAATCACCACTGTGTCCATAGACCGCCGGTTATCCGGCGGTTTAATATTGACTTTTAATAACGGTTTTGATAACATCACAACGATGAAACATTCACGTGAAAAGGCGCACTTTGATTAATTCTCATGGAGGCTTTTATGAAAACAACATTTAACATGATCTACTGGAAGGGCAAGAAGTACTGGGTGGGCAAACTTCTGGAACACCCGGAGATAATGAGCCAGGGCGAGACTCTCAAGGAGCTGGAGGAAAATCTGAAGGATGCCTACCAGTTGATGATGATGGATGAGGTCCCCGTTGAGCATAAGGTAAAGACGCTGGCACTTTCGGTATGAAGCGCAAGGGTTGGCTTTTCCCACTAAAACGCACGAAAAATGCTAAATACTTTCAGTTGAAAAGTATCAGAGACTTAAACCGCTATACGCTCCCAGTAATATCAAAAAGTTGAATCCGGTAAATCATGTTAATCCTGTCCAATTTAGTTCTGGGTTGTCTATGTTGGCAAAACACATCATAAAAGAATTATCATAAATAAGGGAGACGATCATGGCAAAAAAAGTGCTGTTGGCCACCGAAAAACCATTCGCCAAGTCGGCGGTGGAAGGGATATCCAAGATCTTCGCCGAGGCCGGCTATGAGCTGGTCAAGCTGGAAAAATACACCGACAAGGCCGACCTGTTGAAGGCCGCGGCCGACGTCGACGCCATGATAATCCGCTCCGACAAGGCCGACGCCGCGGTGATCGAGGCGGCCAAGAATCTTAAAGTGATCGTCCGGGCCGGGGCCGGCTACGACAACATAGACCTGGCCGCCGCCACCGGCAAGGGCATCTGCGCCATGAACACCCCGGGGCAGAACTCCAACGCCGTGGCCGAGCTGGCCATGGGAATGATGGTCTTTCTGGCCCGCAACAAGTTCACCGAGGGCAACGGCTCGGAGCTGAAGGGCAAAAAGCTGGGCATTCACGCCTACGGCAATGTGGGAAAGCTGGTGGCCGCCATCGCCAGGGGTTTCGGGATGGAGATCTGCGCCTTCGATCCCTTCGTGGAGAAGGCCAAGATGGAGTCAGAAGGGGTCAAGGTGTTTGACAGCATGGAGGACCTCTATTCCCAGTGCGACTATGTCTCCCTGCACATTCCGGCCAACGACAAGACCAAGAAGTCCATCAATCACAGCCTGCTGTCGATGATGAAGAAGGGCGCGGCCCTGATCAACACCGCCCGCAAGGAGGTGATCGACGAGGAGGGTTTGAAGAAGGTGATGGCCGAGAGGGAGGATCTGAAATACGCCACCGACATCGCGCCGGACTGCCACGCCGAGATCGTTGAGATCTTCGGCAACCGTTACCACGCCACCAAGAAGAAGATGGGGGCCGAGACCTCGGAGGCCAACATCAACGCCGGGCTGGCCGCCGCCAACCAGATCGTGAAATTTTTGGAGAAGGGCGATAGGACCTTCCAGGTGAATAAATAACCCACCCAACCCTCCCCGAATCGGGGAGGGCAGGGAGAGGTCAATACGTAGGGGCAATTCATGAATTGCCCCTACGTTATTTTACGGGGTTTTTATTTGGTTGAAATTTAGGGGGAAATGTAATAAAATTAACGTTCATTTGATCAAACAAAAGTTTAATATATAACATCAGGAGCACACATGGCAGTCGTTCTACCGTTCAAGGCGGTCCGCCCCAGGAAGGAATTTGCCAAAGATATCGCCGCGCCGCCCTACGACGTGGTCAACAGCGAGGAGGCCCGGGAGCTGGCTAAGGGCAACGACAAGAGCTACCTGCACATCAGCCGCCCGGAGATAGACCTGGACCCCAAGACCGACGAGCACGCCGACCAGGTCTATGACCAGGGGAAGATCAATTTCGAAAAATTCAAAACCAACGGCTGGATGTTCCAGGAAGGCAAGCCTTGCTATTACATCTACAAACAGATCATGGGCGGCCACCAGCAGATCGGCCTGGTGGCGGTGGCTTCGGCCGGGGACTATGACCAGGATGTGATCAAGAAGCACGAGCACACCCGGCCCGACAAGGAGGACGACCGCACCCGGCACATCGGCACCATCAACGCCAACACCGAGCCGGTGTTCTTCACCTACCCGGCGGTCCCGGCCGTAGATTCGCTGGTCAACGACTGGATAAAGAAAACCCCGGAATACGATTTTACCAGCGACGACGGGGTCAAGCACACTTTGTGGGTCTGCGATGACGACAAGATCATTGAATCTCTTAAGGCAGAATTCTCCAAACTCAAATACATGTACGTGGCCGACGGCCACCATCGCAGCGCCGCCGCCTGGCGGATATGGAAGGAGAGAAAGACCAAGAACTCCAATCATACCGGCCAGGAGGAATACAATTTCTTTCTGACCGTGATCTTCCCCGACAACCAGATGAACATCATGGCCTACAATCGGGTGGTCAAGGACCTGAACGGGAATTCTAAAGAAGAATTTTTAAAGAAGATAGGCCAGAAGTTCCAGATTGCTGAAAACGCCCCGGACCTGCCCGGCGGCAACCTGAAATTCTCCATGTACCTGGGCGGCCAGTGGTATCTTTTAACCGCCAAGGACGGCAGTTATGATCAAAAAGATCCGGTGAAAAGATTAGACGCTTCGATCCTCCAGGACAATCTTCTGCATTCTGTCCTGGGAATAGAGAACCCCCGCACCGACAAGCGGATCGGTTTCGTGGGCGGGATCCGGGGAACCAAGGAGCTGGTGAAATTAGTTGATTCCGGCAAATATGCCGTGGCCTTTTCCCTGCATCCGGTCAACATCAAGCAGCTGATCAGCGTGGCCGATTCCGGACAGGTGATGCCGCCCAAGAGCACCTGGTTCGAGCCGAAACTGCGTAGCGGCTTGTTCGTGCATCAGTACGATTGATCCCGGATGAAGAAAAATATAAGTTCCGATCCAATCATCGGAACTTTGTTTGTTTGTTTGTCTTAAAATAATTCCCGATTTATGGTATAATAGATTTTCAAATTTGAACTATCCACCAAAACGCAAATCACAAAATTGTTGTTTGGTGTGTTTGGTGGGTAACCGGCTTAAGGAAAATTGAAAATGTGCGGAGTATGCGGGGTCTATAATTTCGACAAAGCCTCCGAGATGCTGTACCTGGGAATTTTCGCCCTGCAGCACCGGGGGCAGGATAACGCCGGGATGGCGGTCTGGGACGGGCGGGAGATCAGGATCCACAAGGACAAGGGGCTGGTATTCGATATCTTCAAGCCCGAGGTGCTGGCCTCACTGCCGGGCCGGGTGGCCATCGGCCACACCCGCTACCCCACCGCCGGGGACAGCTCCTTAGTCAACGCCCAGCCCCACCATGCCGATACCAAGGACGGCCGGATGGTGATCGTCTCCAACGGGGACGTCACCAACATGCTGGAGCAGACCCGCTACCTTAAATCCCAGGGGTTCACCCCCTACGGCTCCAACGACGCCGAAGTGATAGTGGCCTCGATAGCCTGCTATTACGAGCAGACCGGGGATATCGCCCGGGCCATAGAGATGATGATGGACAATGTCAAGGGCAGTTACTCTGCTATCCTGTTGTTCAAAGGCGATATGTACGTTTTTCGGGATCCCCTGGGCATCCGGCCGCTTTCCCTGGGAAAATCGGGCGACGGGCTGGTCTTCGCCTCGGAGAGCTGCGCCATTGAGACCATGGGCGGCAGCTACCAGCGGGATATCGAGCCGGGAGAGCTGTTTATCGTCAAACCCGGCGGCACCGAGAGCCGGAGGCTGAAAAAGATGCCCACTTACAAGCATTGCGTATTCGAGCACATATATTTCTCCCGTCCGGACAGCGTGGTCTACGGCGAAAGCGTAGCCCAGAAAAGGTTCATGTTCGGTCAGAAACTGGCCCGGGAGAGCCGGGTGCTGTCCGAATTCGTCCTGCCGGTGCCGGACTCCTCCAATAACGCCGCCCTGGGCTATGCCGACCAGGCCGGGATCCCCTTTAAACTGGCCCTGATCCGCAGTCATTACATTGGGCGGACCTTCATCGGCTCCTCCCAGGCCATCCGGGATTTCGCCGTCAAACTCAAATTCAACCCGGTCAAGAGCCTGATCCAGGGCAAGAAGGTGGGGGTGGTGGACGATTCCATCGTCCGGGGCACCACCTCCAAGAAGCTGATGCGGTTCATCCGGGAGGCCGGGGCCCAGGAGATCCACTTCCGGATAGCCTCGCCGCCCATAAAACACCCCTGCTTCTACGGAGTGGATACCCCCCGAAGGCACGAATTGATCGCCTCGTCCCAGTCGGTGGAGCAGATCAAAGAGTTCGTGGGGGCGGATACCCTCAATTACCTGTCGCTGGAGGGTTTGAAATCGTGCCTTAAGGAGCCGGAGAATTACTGTTATGCCTGTCTGGACGGCCGTTACCCCATAGACCCTCCGGCCGGCAAATAGTATTTTATATTTCAGGCCGGACCATAGAGTTAAAAAATAAATATATTTTAAAAAAATCTTGACTTTGGCCCATAATTATGAGAACATTTTCAAAAAGGAGGAGTTAAAAGTATGCTCAATCTCAGGAAGCTTGTTTTGTTACTGATTGTGGCCCTGATCCTGCCTGCTACAATATATGCCGGCGGCAAGTGGTATAATTACTACGAGGACGGCCAGAAGTATATGAAGATGGGCAGCTGGGACCGCGCCATTGACGAGTTCCGCAGCGCCTCATCTTTGGAATTCAAGGATAAACCCCAATTCCGGATGTACGGGATGCATTTTATGGATTATTTCCCGCACCGCGAGATGGGTATCTGTTATTATAACCTGGGCGACGCGGCCAATGCCAAGAAGTCGTTGGAGCTGTCCCTAGCCTTTGCCCCTTCCAAGCGGGCCCGGGAATACCTGGACAAGCTGTCTCGGGGCGACGCCCCGTCGGCCGCCTCGGTCACCCCCTACGTTGACCGGGAGGAGGAGAAACGCCTGGCTATGGAGAGGGAGCAGATAGAGCGGGAGAAGAAACGGCTGACCGAGCAGTCGGCCGCCCTGGAACGGCAGAAAAAGGAGGCCGATGAGGCCACCTCCAAGAAGGTGGCGATGGAAGAAAAGCGGATCGCCGCGGAAAGGGAGCGCCTGGCCCGGCTGGAGGCCGAGAAGACCGCCAGCAGGTCCAGCGATGCCGGCACCCTGCCGGTGGGGGCCCTGACCTACGACCCCACCCGGGTCACCCAGGTGGGATCCCGGCTGTCCATAGCGGTGCTGCCCTTCGAGAACAAGGGCGGCGACGCCACCATCTCCAGCACCGTCCAGGACAAGATGATAACCTCCCTGTATAGTCTGAAAAGGTTCAAGATAATAGAACGGTCCCAGATAGACAAGGTGATGAACGAGCAGAAGCTGGGCATGACCGGGGCCATAGACCCCGACCGGGCGGTCAAGGTGGGCAAGATGATCGGGGTAGATGCCATCCTGATCGGCTCCATATCATCCACCCCGACCGGGGTGGGCATGGATGCCCGGCTGATCGACACCGAATCCGGGGTGATCATCACCGCCAAGGACGCCTACAGCCCCAAGAACTCCCTGCAGGACGTCAAGAACATGGCCACCGACATCTCCATCCAGGTATACAACGACGTGCCGCTGGTGGAGGGCTATGTCATAAGGGCTGATGTGCCGACCATCGTGCTGGACGTGGGCTCGGCCAAGGGCATGCGCAAGGGCATGAAGATGGTGGTCTACAAGGAGGGCGATGCCATCACCCACCCGGTGACCGGGGAGATCCTGGGCAAACAGGTCACCAAGATGGGCGAGCTGCTGCTGACCGAGGTCCAGGCCAAGATGTCCGAGGCCCAGGTGGTGGAGAAGGAGCCGGGCCAGACCTTTACCGTGGGCAACAAGGTGGTGGCCAAGTAGACCGCACCGTAGAATTTATTGTAGGGGCGAATGGCCATTCGCCCCTAAGCATGCAAGCAAACCAATATGTCATTCCACCAAAGGACAAATACGGTATGAATTTTAAAATCGAATACGATCAGGAAGCCGATGGCCGCTGGCTGGCCGAATTGCCGCAAATTCCGGGGGTTATGGCTTATGGCAATAGCAAGGAAGAAGCAATGGCCAAAACCGAAGCGCTTGCTTTAAGGGCATTGGCCCGGGTGTAGGCAGGATGAATAAACCTGACAAAATTATAGCTGTTAAATTTACTGCAGAGGAAAAAAGGATCATTGATGTACGATTGGACAGTTATCATCAAAATCCTAAAGCAGGCTCTCCCTGGGAGGATGTTTGTAAAAAAATAGTGAACAGGCAGTGAAATATAGTTTAATTAACAGCCATTGTTGCGATAGCCTGAAGGCTATCGCTATAAGCCAGCAAGGTCTCTTGCGAGGCCTGCCAAAGTAGCCCGATTTATCGGGGTTGATGAATTAGTAGCGA
>JAGVNJ010000024.1 GCA_020053305.1 Candidatus Edwardsiibacteriota bacterium
TCTACAGAAACGGCCCCATCATGTACGGAGTTATTTTAAGCATCCCAAAGCGTCCTATGCTGCATAACTCTTCACATATTTATTTGCCGGAGTAATAAAAATGTTTATGTAGAAGTAGAGTTATCAATAGCGGAATTGGCGGCAATATATACGCCATCTGAAGTAATAACACGACATGGTGTATGTCCTGATTATGCAATAGACAATAACAAAACTGGTAAAACAATCTACGTTGAAGTTAAAAGGCAGGATGGTTGGGTTGAAGGAAAACAAAGGAAAGATGGTAGAGGGAATGCCCATGAACGTTCCTGTAAATATTTTACACCTGGATTACTTGAAATATTTAGAAAAAAGGGGAAACTTGGTTCTGATGTTCTTCCTTTTTGGACTATATTTCAAGGTGATATTACAAGAGATCCTTGCAGAGTACGGGAAATAACATGTTGGTATGGTGATAAAAAGGCTCATTATTTTTTTTGGCGCGATTCAAAAAATCCAGAAAAGCTTATTGAACACTTTGAAAAATACATAATGCCTCTATTAAGCTAGCTAATCGTACACCTCTCGTACATCAAGACCCCAAACATCCCAGTTTATAGGTTTTTTACGTGCAAAAAGTTCAATTTTTTTCTGAGTCGGAAACATAGCTTCAATTCTTTTTTGAACTTCGTTTGGTTTTTCACTATGTTCGCCTCTTGGTTCTCTTACTAGCTGTGTAATATTTCTTGCTCCCCTTGGCTTAGGTATTCTACCCCGTTTAAAAACTAAACATAATTCACAATACGACAAAGTATATTGTCCTGGATTGTGAACCATTTTGTCCCAAACAAACGCAACAGTTCTATATTCAAAACCCCAAGCCTTACCAAGTTCAATGCCTTGTGCGAGATGTGGATTTGTTACCCACATAAATAATAAACAATCTTCTTCAGATATTTCATAAACAGGTATTTTTTTTAATATCTCAGTTTTTACTGTGGGGTATTTAAAATTTGCAGAACTAATAAAAATATTTCTATCTAAATTTATTTTATCTATACTTTTACTGCTTTTATCAAATTGCATTTTGCCATTATAATCCCAAGGGGGATCTGCATAAATAATGGCATATTTTTTTTCAGGAAGGTCAGGATAAAACTCTGGTAAATCATTTCTAAAAGTTCTCCTCTTTTGCTCTGCATTGTAGATGGTGTATCCAGTAACTTTCCTGTCATTTAATTTATGAGTAGTTATTGGTTCAACTACATCAAATAAAGTCTTTTGTTTATTATTCATAATGCTAATTATAGTATGCAGTTAATAACTTGTCAAGTAATAAATAATATATTTTATCTTTTGCCGCCATGGTTGGCGGCATTATAGCGTTAGATAAGTAAAATAATCTTTTCTACTTTTGTCATTCTTTTAAATTTACCCGTTCGATTTGCTGTCTAAACACAGCACTTCCTGCGCGGGCAATCGCGTGCCCTGGTCACGCGGTACCGGACTACTCTATAGCCGTTGCAGGACCGCACAATGGCTTCGGGCGCCATTCATCACGCAACAGACCATACACGTATTCATCCTCGTAGAGGCCGTTCTTTACCACACTCTGCCGGATGACCCCCTCCCGCTGAAATCCCGTCCGTTCAAATAGACGGATCGAGGGGGCGTTGAATGCGTAAATCTCGGCCCCGATGCGGTTCATGCCGAGAACCTCAAAACAATGGCGGACCAACGCCTCGAGAACTTCACGGCCATACCCTTTGCCCCAAGCCGTTTTTTCGCCAATGGCCATGCCAACCTTGCATTTCAAATTGTGGTGATCAATAAAAACGATCATGCAAAAGCCGATCAGCTGGTCGTCCTCTATGCGGCGAACGCCCCAACGCAGGATGTTATCATCCTGCCGGGTGATGATGCGCTCTATATAACGACGGGTTTCTTCGATCGGTTCAGGCTCGGCCGGAGCGGGCGTATCGTCGCTGTAGTAACACAGTTCCGGGTCAGCGCTCCAGCGATTCATTGCTTCAGCGTCAGGCAGAATATGCGGGGTCAGCCGTAGCCGTTGGGTGGTTAGAATCGTTTCCATAAACCGGAATGTCTTTCTGATAAACAAATGGTGATGATTGACGGGCGTCCAGGATATTTGTGTGAAGGTGCGGTTCACCCGTTCGACTTGCTGTCCAGGCACAGCACTTCTTGCTGCTGGTTGTAAATGGGGCAGCCGCCGCCGCATAGCGGCAGTTTGTCGCATTCTTTGCATTTCTCCTGCAGATAGGCCTTCTTGCGCAGGTCCACCGCCGGTTTGGCGTTCCATATCTTTTCCCAGGGATCGGCCAAAATATTCCCCAAAGCGGCGAAATAGCTCTGGCAGGGGATAACAGTGCCGTCCGGCTCCAGGCACATGTTGTACTTAGCCGCGGTGCAGGTCTTGACCCCCAATTCCAGGTTCACCGGGTCCAGCTGGCAATACTGGGTGGGGGTGTACCAGATGAGCCGGAGCTCCAGATCCTGCGCCTTTTGGCGGATACGCTCCATCAGGGGCTTTAATTCTTCTTCCTTGAAGCCGATGCCGCAGGTGGCGCCCTGCCCGGCGTAGATCAGTCCGTTGCAGGCCATGGCGGCCACGCCCAGCGATTTGATGAACTCCATGGTGGCTTCGATCTTATCGGCGTTCAGCCGGGTCAAGGTGGTGTTGGTGATGGTGTAGACAGGAGTGGCCACCGCGTTCTTGATGCCCTGGACGGTGTCCTGCCAGGCACCGGTTGCGCCCACCATTTTATCGTGAATGCCGGCCTCATGCGATTCCAGAGTTATCTGGAAATGGTCCAGCCCGGATTCGACCATCCTCTTAACCAGATCGCTATTTTTCAGGTTACGGCCGTTGGTCAGCAACCCGGTGACCAGGCCGGTCTCCTCGGCGTAGGCGATCAGGTCCACCAGGTCGGGCCTTAAGGTAGCCTCGCCGCCGGTGAAGCAGACATGGGGAATGCCGATCTCCCAGATCTTTTTGATGACCTGTTTCCACTGGTCTGTAGTCAGTTCTGCCGGTTGGCGGTCTTTTGGCAAATAGCAGTGGCCGCAAGCATTATCACACTTATAGGTCAGGGCCAGATCCATCCGGTAGGGCGCCGAGACCGGCGTCTCGAACGGTTCGATGCGATTGATGTCCATATAGGTCACCGGGCAGATGTCGTCGGTCCGGGCCAGGGTGAATATCTTTTCCTTCAGCGAATCGTAATCCTGCTCCAATTGTTCGGCCTTGACCCCGCGGTATCTTTTGAGCATCTGTTTTACCGCGACCGATGTCTCATCTCCCTCGATGATATACTTGGCCATCTCGGCAGCGGTTTGGTTCAAATGCAGTATCCGCGAGGCGTTTATCACCAGCACCCCCTTGCTATCTGGCTCGATACGCAGATGCAGCCGGAAGTTAGTGTCGCCCTCCTGTCCCCGGTACTGGAACAGGCCGGCCTTAAGCGGCCTCTCTTTTTTAAACAGGTCCTTCAACCAAGCCATTTTTTCACCTTTCTTTTTCCCAGCAGGATCACCGGGAAGACAAGTTTATAACGGTTTTCGCCGGAGCGTATCTTTTTCAACAGGGATTCCTTTTTAAAGTAATAGCTCTGAGCCAGGAAGTCCGGAAGCGCCAGCCCCAGAAGCGGTTTTATCATCAGGCCGGCCAGGCCCATCATGGGGCCGACCGGGGTCAGCGCCAGGCCGGCATCGCCTATCTCCAGCAGCAGTTTGTGTTTTCCCTGAAGACCGGCCGAGAGCAGCCGGCCTTCCAGCTTCCAGTTGTTCCAGCGAACGATGACCCGGTCTCCGCTTTTTTCCAGTCCAGAGGGGGCAATGCTTTCGCGGAACAGCATGGCCAGGCCGAAGGCGAAGAATAAAAGCAGAACAGACCCCAAAATGACCAGGGGCAATATGTTCAATGTAATGATAAACGACAGTGCCAGTATTGCCAAAAGATCGAGCAGAAAAAACACTGCCCAAAGCCAGCGGGATGCGCTTAATATATTTTTATTATTCATAGACCTGTTATCTCCACCACTTTGTGGCGGCTGGTTTCGCCGCGCACTAGGGTGACGGCGCTTTTGCGCACCCCGAAATGTCCGGCCAGGAATTTTATCAGGTAGGCATTGGCCTTGCCATCCACCGCCGGGGCCGGGATGTAGACCTTGTAGCCGTCGCCCTCGGAGATGATCTTGGCCTGCTTGGCATTGGGGACTATTTTTAGATTGATGCGCATGGTAGGTAATTTCTCTTTCTACGAACTCATCCCTTTGCGTCCCTTCTCTTGGGCTTGTGCTGAGCATAGTCGAAGCAAAGAGAAGGGGTTGGGGTTGAGTTATAATTTTAACCACCCCTTGATCCCCTCCTTGATCAAGGAGGGGACGGGGGTGGTCTAAGAATTCCCTTCGTTGAATTGAGCGATATGCTTGATGGCCAGGCCTACCGCTCCGCCGTTCAGGATCAGCAGGACCAGCAGGTTTCCGAAGAACAGATAATGGACAAATCCCAGTATTCCCGGGGCAATTGCCAGGCCCAGAGCTACTAAACGAAACCCCTGGGGATTGGCCCGGGCAGTCATGGCTTGGGGAAGAAAATTCCGGCCGGAGGCGAAGCGGAAGCTGAGCCAGACGAAGATCATGGAAATTGCAATGAAAGCCACCATCACCGGTTCATCCGAGGCCGGGGAGAGAAAATTTCCCACGGCGTTCCGGGATTTCAGGAATATCGCGATCAGGGCCAGGATCACCGGCTCAGCGGCCATGGCCCAATATACGATGTTCATATTGTTCTGCTGTTGGCTCGGCTGGTTTTGAAGCATTATTATGGTTATTCGCTGTTAAGGATGGGTTAGTATCGGGAATCTATGGTATACTCACGGAAACAGAACAGAGAGAATACCATGGAACAGATGCCGGACAA
>JAGVNJ010000009.1 GCA_020053305.1 Candidatus Edwardsiibacteriota bacterium
TAATAGTGTATAATTTTGCGCCAGAAGAATGGCCTTTTTAAATAAATTGCTAACATGTTCAATCAATGAAAAAATACCTTCTCATCCGCCTGGGCGCCATCGGCGACATTGTGCTGGCCACCGCCGCTATAGAGGCCATCTCCCAAGCCGAACCTGATTCGCAGATAGACCTCGTCTGCAAGGCCAGGTTTGCCGGGCTTTTAAAGGGCCACCCAAAACTGGCCAATATCTACGGCTTTGACGAAGCCGGCCGGCACAAAGGCCTGCGGGGTTTATTACTGTTCATTCACGAGCTCAGCGCCAACAAATACAACTTCATCATAGACCTGCAGAACAACCCGCGCAGCCGGATGATCACCCTGTGCCTTAACGCCGGCAAAAAGATCCACTGGCCCAAGGACACCTGGCGCCGCCGGATGCTGGTCTGGGGACAGGGCCGGGGCAAAACTTATAAGACCGTGATCCAACGCTATCTGGCGGCGGTGGAGAAGGCCGGGATCAAACAACCCGAAGTCAAGCCCAAGCTGTATCCGGTCGCTGATGACTCCATAAAACTGCCTCAGGGCGGGTTCATCGCCATCGCGCCGGGCGCCCACTGGCCGACCAAACGCTGGCCCGCAGAAAACTATTCAAAGCTAATCTCTAACCTCGTGAATCGTGAATCGGAAATTGTGATTGTAGGGGACAAGAACGATAGGGCCATTGCTGAGGAGATCATAAAAGCTTCGGGGGCAAATGCCATCAACCTTTGCGGACAGCTTGACCTGGCACAATTGATATATGTCCTGTCCAAGGCAAAACTGCTGGTCACCAACGACACCGGGGCCATGCACATCGCCGAGGCGGCGGGGACGCCGGTGGCGGCAATCTTCGGGCCGACGGTCAAACAATTTGGCTTTGCGCCGTGGCGTCCAGGGAGCAGGGTCATCGAAACCGAACTGGATTGCCGTCCCTGCGCCCTGCACGGCTCAAAGAAATGCCCCAAGGGCCACTTTGACTGTATGAATCTATTGTCAGCTGATAATGTTATGGGAGAAATTGAAAAAGCACTTAATACTTGACGATACAGCAGTCATTCCTGCGAAGCTTGTCCTCGCGGAGGCGGGGAGCAGGAATCCACAATTATAGCCCGGTAAGCTCAGAATTTACTTCTGGATGCCTGCCTGCGCAGGCATGACAAAGGGGCGAGAATGGCATGAAAGGACAACAAGCTTGATAAACCCAACAAAGAACAATAAAATAATTATAAGGGTGCCTAATTGGATAGGCGATGCGGTGATATCCACCGGTTTTGTCGAGGCCTGCAAAAGAGAGGAGCCCGGGACAACAATAACCATCCTGGCCCACCAGCGGGTGGCCGAACTGTTCGAGGCCAATCCTCATGTGAACGATATCGTCGCTTTCAACAAAGAAGAGGGGCTGCGGCGCATCGTCCGGAGCATCAAGAACAGGGGGTTCGACCGGGCATACATTCTGCCACTGTCATTTTCCTCGGCATTGATAGTCTATCTGGCCGGGATAAAACAGAGGATAGGTTATGGTTCGGAACTCCGCGGCCTGTTGTTGACCGAGAGCTTGAAATATTCGCAAACAGATTTTCGTTCCAGTCACATCCTGCAGGGCTATACCGCTTTGCTAGGACGGGATACCCTGCCTCAGCCGCCGAAGATATATCTGACCGATGAAGAAAAAGGAAAGGCCGAAAAGAGGATCTTCGGACTTAAGGTCAGGAAGGAAGATCTGATAGGATTCGGGCCGGGCGCCGCCTATGGCCCGGCCAAAATGTGGCCGGCGGAGAATTGGATCCAGCTGGGGCGGAAATTATCGGAGGGCGGGAAGAGGGTGATGATCTTCGGCTCCGCTTCGGAGCACGAACTCTGCCGGGATATTGCGGTGGGGATAGGCCAAGGGACGACCAACCTGGCTGGAAAACTGAGCCTGCGGGAAAGCGCGGCTCTGCTGAGCCTGATCCCGTCCTTCATCACCAACGACACCGGGGTGATGCACCTGGCGGCGGCCTGCATGGCCAAAGTAAGCGCCATCTTCGGCTCCACCAATCCGAGGTGGACCGCTCCCTGGGGGGAGGAACACAGGGTAATGTATGATCGGGAACCCTGTAGTCCCTGTTACAAAAGGGTTTGCCGCTACGGACATTATTACTGTCTGAAGAAGATATCCCCGGAGAACGTACTGGCCCGGATAAATGCAACAGCTTGACAAAACCGGACAAATTAAGTAAAATATCCCAACACGAGCGGGTGTAGTTCAGTGGTAGAACGTCAGCTTCCCAAGCTGAATATCGTGGGTTCGATCCCCATCACCCGCTCCATTTTATTTCTATCTCAAAGGAATGCCGATGATCGAAGAGAGAAAATTGCCCGCGATAATATCCCTCTTCCTCCTGTGGTTTTCCACCTGCCTGGCGGAAAATCCCCGAATATCGGTCTCGCCAGGATCGTCAACAGTGATAAATCTGCCGGCCCCGTCACTGACCGGCAAAATGCTGCTTGAGGAGGCCCTGCTCAAAAGGCGTTCAGTGAGAAGTTATGCTAACATTCCCGTTACCATCGGAGAGATATCGCAATTACTTTGGGCCGCCCAGGGAATAACCAACGCCAAAGGAAACCGGACAGCTCCCTCGGCGGGGGCGTGCTATCCGTTGGATGTATATCTGGTGGTTGGAAATGCCGATAGTCTTCTGCCTGGGTTATACAGATACCTGCCGAAAACCCACCAGGTGGAAATGGTTTCACGGGGAGATATCCGGGAAAGCATATCAGCCGCCGCACTTGGTCAAAAAAGTGTAAGATCGGCGCCGGCCACCATCGCAATAATTGCTTCATACGAAAAAATTGATTCCCGATACAAAGACAGGAAGATTCGCTATGCCGATATGGAGGCGGGCCATGTCGGGCAGAATATCTCTTTGCAGGCGGTGGCCCTGGGGCTGGGCACGGTTATGGTGGGAGCGTTCGACGACAGGTCCCTAAAAGCAGTACTAAATCTAGGCCATCAGGAAGTGCCATTATATCTGATCCCGGTCGGAAAGGCCGAAAACAAAAAAGCGAGGTGAAAACCTCGCTTTTTTGTCGGCTATATCCAATAGATTATTTTTTATCCCCGTTCTTCTCGTCGCCGATCTTGAAGCCGATTCCCCGGTTCTCCGGACCGAAGGTCTTGATGGCCCCGAACTGGGCCTCGAATTTCTTGATATTGTCCTCCAGGGCGTTGAGCAGCATTTTGGCGTGCTGGGGGGTGGTGACGATCCGGGAATAGATCTTGGCCTTGGGGATGCCGGGAAGGACCCGGGCAAAGTCTATGATGAACTCCGAGGGGGAGTGGGCGATCAGGGCCAGGTTTGAATATACTCCTTCGGCCTCTTTTTCCCCCAGTTCGATGTTGAGCTGGTTCTGCTGATTCTGTTCCATTTTATCCGCCTTTATTAATATTTGATTTCTCTTGTACGCAGGATATTCTAACAGACTTTAATTGACCCTGTCAAGGACAATGGATATCTTTCGGTTATCTTTTAGTTTTCCCTTGAAATATTCGTAAGTTAATGATATATTTATGCTTTGAATGGGGAAAACCTGAAAAATTGTCTCAACTTAAATATTGGGGGAATGCCGTATGGCTGGGCAGGAATACGAAAAGAATTTTAAGCCCGGAGAGGTCATCTTCAAGCAGGGCGACGACGGCAGCGAAATGTATCTGATCCGGACCGGAAAGGTCAAGATCAGCCGCAGCGCCGGCAGCATCGAAAAGACCCTGGCCATCATCAAGGAGGGTGATTTTTTCGGGGAGATGGCGGTCATCGACGGCAGCCCCCGGTCGGCCGCCGCCACCGCGGTGGACGAAGTAAACCTGCTGATAGTGGATAGGGACGCCTTCAAGTCCCAGCTCAAGGACAACCCCATGATCGAGTATGTCCTGGAGACCATGACCCGCCGCCTGCGTGACACCAACCGCCAGGTGGAGTTCCTGCTGATCCGCGACGAGATGCGCCGGGTGGTGGCCCTGCTGGTTTCCATGGCCAAGGAGCGGGGAGCCCAGACCGCCGAGGGGATCGTGGTGGATTTTCCGTATGATTATCCCGCCCTGGGGGGACTAATCGGCATCGACGCCTCCAAGACCGAGGAGATAGTCAAAAAACTTCTGACCCTTAAACTGATCCGCATCGAGGACAAAAAGCTTATCATCACCAGCCTGGTGGAGATCGACGATTATTTAAGGTTCATCACCCTCAAGGAAAAATTCTCCGCCTAAACAAATATACGCAATAATTCAGAATGAAGACTTACCTGGACATGGTCCGCTATGTGCTGGACAACGGGACCTACCGAGAGAACCGCACCGGCGTTTCCACCTACAGCTGTTTTGGCATTTTTTACAAGATCGACCTGCAGCAGGGTTATCCCCTGCTGACCACCAAGCAGATGTATTTCAACTCCATGCTGCACGAACTGCTTTGGTACTTGAGCGGCCAGGCCCATATTCGCGACCTGAAGACCAAGACCAAGATCTGGGACGCCTGGGCCGACGCCGACGGCAGGCTGGAGACGGCCTACGGCAGGTTCTGGCGGCGGTATCCCGTGCCCGGCAGCGGAGTGGAAGGCGAGAAATGGGGCGATCGGTGGACCAGCATAGATCCCGAAAGCGGAGGAAAAGTTTTTGACCAGATCCGGTATGTGATCGACATCCTGCGGGAGATAAAAGTCAATCCCGCCACCCCCAGTCTGCGCCGGATGGTGGTATCGGCCTGGCATCCCGGGAATGCCGCCCAGAGCAAACTGCCGCCCTGTCATTATACCTTCTGTTTCAGCGTTTCCGGTGATAAGCTGAACTGCCACCTGACCCAGCGTTCCGGCGACATCGCCCTGGGGATCCCGTTCAACCTGGCCTGTTATTCCCTGCTGACCGTGATGCTGGCCAAAGAGACAGGCTACCAACCGGGAGAGTTCGCCCACACCATCATTGACGCCCATATTTATGAGAATCACATACCGGGACTGAAGCTGCAGCTGGAGCGGGAGCCCAAGCCGCTTCCCAGGATAAAAATCGCCGACAAGCCGCTGTTCGACTTGAAATTCGAGGACGTGACCCTGGAGGATTACCGGTGTCACCCGGCCATAAAGTTCGAGGTGGCAGTTTGAGCAACCTGGAAAAATACATCATTGTGGCCATGACCCGGGACCGGGTCATCGGCCAGGATAATAAGATGCCCTGGCACCTGCCGGAGGACCTGAAGCTGTTCAAAAAACTGACCTCCGGGAATACCGTGATAATGGGGCGGAGGACCTACCAGTCGATCGGGAAGTCGCTGCCCAACCGCAACAATATCGTGGTCTCCCGGTCCCCAATGGACATCCCCGGGGGGGCGGCCTGCCAAAGCATGGATCAGGCCCTGGCCCAAGCGGAGGAATACGGCAAAAAGATATTCTTCATCGGAGGGGCGGAAATTTACCGGCAGGCATTACCCCTGGCCGATTTCCTTTGCGTATCCTGGCTCAAACAGGAATGCGCCGGGGACACAAAATTCCCTAAGTTCGATGAAACAGAATGGGAGAGGCTTTCGGAGACCGAATATCAGGAATTCACCAACGTCCTTTATAAAAAAATAAGATAAGATTTTCAAGATGATCGAACGCTATACCCTGCCCAAGATGAAGGTCGTCTGGAGCGAGCAGAACAAGTTCCAGAAATGGCTGGACATCGAGATCCTGGCCTGCGAGGCCCAGGCCCAGCTGGGGCGCATTCCCCGGAAAGACCTGGAGAATATCAAAGCCAAGGCCGGCTTCGACATCGCCCGGATAGACCAGATCGAGGCCGAGGTCCAGCACGATGTCATCGCCTTTTTGACCAGCGTCAACGAGCAGGTGGGCGAATCGGGCCGCTTCATTCACATGGGCATGACCTCATCCGACGTGCTGGACACCGCCTGGGCGGTTCTGATGAAGGAGGCCGGGCAGCTTCTGCTGGAGGACCTGAAAAAACTCTCGGCGGCTCTGAAACAAAAGGCCTGGGAACACAAGGATACCCTGATGATGGGGCGCAGCCACGGCATTCATGCCGAGCCCACCACCTTTGGGCTGAAGCTGGCCATGTGGTGGCAGGAGGTACAGCGCGACATCCTTAGGATGGAACGGGCCATTGAAAGCATCTCCTGCGGAAAGATCTCCGGGGCGGTGGGCACCTTCGCCCATATCGACCCTTCAGTGGAGGAATACGTCTGTCGGAAGCTGGGCCTGGTCCCGGAACCGGTGTCCACCCAGATCGTCCAGCGGGATCGCCACGCCGAATACCTCTGTACTTTGGGCATCATCGCCTCCACCCTGGACAAGATAGCCCTGGAGATCCGCCATCTGCAGAGGACCGAGGTCCGCGAGGCGGAGGAGCCGTTCTCCGAAAAACAGAAGGGCTCCTCGGCCATGCCCCATAAAAGAAACCCCATCATCTCCGAGCGGATCTGCGGGATGGCCCGGGTGATACGGACCAACGCTCTGGTGGGGATGGAGAACGTGGCCCTGTGGCACGAACGGGACATTTCCCATTCCTCGGCCGAGCGGATAGTGATACCGGACAGCACCATCGCCCTGAATTATATTTTGAACAAGACCATCTGGCTGGTAGATGGCTTGAGGGTCTATCCGGCGCGGATGCTGCAGAACATCGAATCATCCGGCGGCCTGATATATTCCCAGAAGCTGCTGCTGGCACTGGTGGAGAAGGGGATATCCCGGGAGGAGGCCTACCGCATGGTCCAGCGCAGCGCCATGAAAGTATGGGAGGGGGGCGGAAGCCTCAAGGAACTGGCCTCGGCCGACGCCGAAATTATGAAAATATTGGACGCGAAAACCATTATTGATGTATTCAACCCCGAAAATTTTGTCCGGAACGTCGGGCATATCTTCAAGCGTATCGGGTTGAACGGCCCCAAATGAAAAGATAGGGGGATAATCATGGACATGTTGACATACGGAGCGATAGGCATGGCGGGCCTTTTCCTGGTGCTGTTCCTGATCGCCAGCGGCAAGGCCGGGCAGAAGACCGTGGCCTGCGGTATGGCCCAGAATGAGCTCAAGCAGCTGAAGGAGGACGACCGCCGTCAGCGGGACATCATCGCCAGCATGAAGAGTTCCCTGGCCACCATGGAGAAGGACCATTCCGAGCGGTCCCGGGTGTTCATGGTACTGCTGGAGCTGGCCCGGACCCTGGGTGGCAGTTTGGAGAAGGAAAAGCTGCCGATGCTGTTGAGCCGGATCGCCCAGCAATTGTTCGACGCCGAAGAGGTGATCTTTTTCAAGATCGGCGACGAGGGAGAGGAGCTTGCGGTGGCCGAATCCATCGGCCTGGATGCCAAGATCGCCCAGGAATTGACTGTAAAAGTGGGGGACGGCTACATCGGCCATACCGCCGCCAAGCGGGTGATCATGACCAAGGAGGATTTTGAGACCGAAAGCAACCTGATAAAACAGAAGCTGGAGAACACCCGGGACAAACGGATCACTCCCATCCTGTGCATTCCCCTGGTGCAGAGAAACAATGTGATGGGGGTGGTCTCCCTGGGCAGGATCCAGCGGCGCTCCAAGGAGGAGCGAAACCTGCTGCTGATCTTCCAGAGCCTGGGCTCCATGGCCCTGGACAACGCCGGGCTGTTCGAGAAGCTCTACACCAAGGACAAGCTGACCGGCCTGTTGAACCGCCGCTATTTTGACGAGCGGGCCATGGCCGAGCTGAACCGGGCCAAGCGTTTCGGACATAAGCTATCGTTCACCCTGATGGACCTGGATAATTTTAAGGCTTTTATCGAGAGCAACGGGACCCAGGCCGGAGACAAGGTGTTGGCCCGCATCGGGCAGCTGCTTAACGAGTATGTCCGCAAGATTGACATCTCCTGCCGACTGGACGATGATAAATTCGCGGCGGCCCTGCTGGAGACCGAAAAAGGCCAGGCCCTACAGTTCGCCGAGAAGATCAAGAAGATCATCGATTACGATGCCACCATCAACGACCAGGCCTTCAGCTCGCAACGCCTGACCATCAGCATGGCGGTGTTCACCTTCCCGGATGACGGAATCTCCTACGAGCAGATATTCAGGGACGCTTCCCAGAAGCTGCACGAGATGCAGGCCAAGGGGGGCAATGTGATAATCAGCGACATTGGCGGAGAGAGTACATGAAAATAGCTCCGGAGGGAATGCCGACCATAATCATCGCCGGGCTGTTCTTCGTGGCAGCCTTCATCGTCTGGCTGACCACGAAAAATCAAATACTGGCGTATCTGACCCTGGCCTTTGCCATGGTGGCCCTGTTCATGATGTTCTTCTTCCGCGATCCGCCCCGGCAGGGAGAATATCTTCCGGGCCGGCTGATATCCCCGGCCGACGGCAAAGTGGTGATCGTCCGGGAGACCGAGGATGCTTTCCTCCACAAACAAAAGGTCCTGCAGGTCAGTGTCTTTTTATCGCCGATGGACGTCCACATCAACCGGATACCTATCTCCGGTAAGGTGATATACCAGCAGTATCATCCGGGAAAATTCTTTCCGGCCTTCGAGGAAAAGGCCTCGCTGGCCAACGAGCAGATGCACCTGGGGATCGAGACCCCCTACGGGAAGGTCCTGATGAAACAGATCGCCGGGATCCTGGCCCGCCGGGTGGTGTGCTATCCCAAACTTGGAGACGAGGTAAGCGCCGGACAGAGGATGGGGCTGATGAAGTTCGGCTCCCGGATTGATCTGCTGCTGCCGCTGGGGACCAAGGTCAATGTGAAAGTGGGGGACAGGGTAAAAGGGGGGGTGACGGTGATAGGAAAGATGAACGGTAATTAATAACTTGAAAGCGCAAATTGTGATTTCAAGTTAGATGTGGCGGAATTTAATCCTTCAGCGATAGCCTGAAGCCTATCGCTGGCCTTTCATCAAGGCCGCTGGAGCGGCCTGGGCGTGAGGCTCTTAAGAGCCTTGATGATTTATAGCGATATCGTTTACGGTATCGCGACAAGGTCCGGGACGGGGTGCCTGTGATAGGGGAGTTGATAGAAAAGAAATAACCAGTAATTTGAAATCACAGTTTGTGATTTCAAATTGGCTTAATGACCTGCTGCTGCCGTTGGGAACACAGGTAAAGGGCGGGGTGACGGTAGGGAAGGATTCCATTTGATTAAATCAAGCTATTGTTTTGCAATATTTTGGGCGTGGAATGCCACCATTGGCGGTCATTGGTTAAAAACAACCTAATAAGGGAGGATGACCTCATGAAAATAGAACTGATCGTTGTTGTCGTGGGCGGTTTAGTGGCATTGGTTTCCCTGCTCTTTCAGAAGTACTTGGACTACCAACGCACAGTCGACACAAAAAAGCTTGAGCTCTACAATGAGTTCCTCAAGGGATCTGCGCAGAATGGCCCAAAAGAGAATGTCAAAAATTTCATGAACAGCATAGAAATAGTTAGTATATATGGCTCGGATGAGGTCGTGCGTGCTCTAAACGCGTTCATGGAAATCATACGGAATCCTTCACAGTATCCTAATTTTTTGACTGTAACCTCAGAAAGATACGAGCAGCTTCTATTGATCATGCGAAAAGATATTGTCAAACGAACCAAACTATCTCCGAATGATTACAAGCATATTCATAATATGAGAAAGCAGGGTCATCAGTAGAAAGAGAAGCACGGCATCTCCTGATAAAAAAAATGGAACAAACCAAACAGCCGGCCCAGAAAATGGATGATGCAGAAATCAAAAAGCTGGAAAATAAAAGCCAATCAAGGCGAAGAAATAACTAATAATATCTGATATGTCTCCACACAAGATCAAAACCCCGTCGTTCCTGCCCAGCGTCTTCACCAGCGGGAACCTTTTCTGCGGGGTGCTGGCGATACTGGAGGCCTTCAACGGCAACTATTACCGGGGGGCCT
The DNA here is from genome assembly GCA_020053305.1 of Candidatus Edwardsiibacteriota bacterium. GTDB lineage: Bacteria > Edwardsbacteria > AC1 > AC1 > EtOH8 > UBA2226. The sequence goes on from JAGVNJ010000009.1 coordinate 9,921, forward strand.
GGCTGATTATTCTGGCCGGCTTCTTCGATTCCGTAGACGGGATGGTGGCCCGGCTGACCCATCATTACAGCCGTTTCGGAGCCGAGCTGGACTCGCTGTCCGATCTGGTCTCCTTCGTGCTGGCCCCCATGATCCTGATCTACCCGCTGGCCCTGAAGAACCTGGGACTGTGGGGCAGCCTGACCGCCTTTGCCTTCGTGGTGGCCGGGGCCATCCGGCTGGCCCGGTTCAACGCCAACCTCAAGAGCCTGACCGAGAAGGAGATCTTCCACGGACTGCCCACCCCGGCGGCCGGGGGGGTGGTGACCAGCTTTCTGCTGTTCAGCAACGCCGTGGCCTACGATCTATCGCTGATCCGCTTCATCCCGCTGGTTATAATCCTGCTTTCCTTCCTGATGGTCAGCGACATCGAATATCAGCCCTTTCCCAAGATGGCCGACCGCAGTTTCAAATCCTATCTTATCTATGGCGGGTTCATGCTGGCCATCCTGGGCATCATCAAAAATCCCAACCTGACGCTTTTCCCCATCCTGACCGGATACATCCTGTTCGGTCTGATGCGGCGAATCTATAAATCAAGCCACCTGGAAAAATTGAAGAACAAAAGGAGAATAAAAATTGCTGACCGCTGAAATCCACGTCACCCTGAAAGATCTGGTGCTGGATCCCCAGGGCACCACCCTCAAACGCTCCATGGAGACCATGGGCTACCAGAATATCGAAGAGGTCCGGATGGGAAAATTCATCCAGGTGCGGTTCGACAGCGACGACCGGAAGGAAGTCGAGAAGAAGGTCGATGAGATGTGCCGGCAGATACTTTCCAATCCGGTGATCGAGCAGTACAGCTATTCCCTGACGGAGGGCGAATGAAATTTGCGGTGATAACCTTTCCCGGCTCCAATTGCGACTACGACTGCTACCGGGCGGTGAAGGACCATCTTAAATGCCCGGTGGAATACATCTGGCACCGGGAGCATTCTCTGAATGACTGCGACTGCGTGATCCTGCCCGGCGGCTTCTCCTACGGCGACTATCTTCGGACCGGGGCCATCGCCCGTTTTTCGCCCATCATGCGGCAGGTGATTGATTTTGCCGATAAGGGCGGCCCGGTGATCGGCATCTGCAACGGCTTTCAGATCCTGCTGGAGAGCGGCCTGCTGCCGGGGGCCATGCTGGTCAACCGCAGCCTGCAGTTCATCTGCAAAACGGTTCATCTGAAGGCCGAGAACAATAAACTACCGTTTACCAATAAATTGACCAAAAACCAACTGATCAAGGTTCCCATCGCCCATAAGGAGGGCAATTACTATGCCGACCAGAAGACCGTCCGGGAGCTGGAGGAGAACGGCCGGGTGGTCTTCCGTTACTGCGATTCTTCGGGAAAGGCGGATGATACGGCAAATCCCAACGGCTCGGTAAACAACATCGCCGGCATCACCAACCAGCAGGGCAACGTCCTGGGCATGATGCCCCATCCGGAGCGGGCCTTGGAGCAGCTGCTGGGCTCGTCCGACGGCGTCCTGATATTCGATTCCATCAAGAACTTCCTGGGAGCAAAATGACATGCTGAGCAAGCTGTACAAACAACCGGACGTCAACGCGATAACCAATCTACTGACCAGGCTGGACCAGATACTGGCCGGCGATCCCGATAAAATGATCCGCCAACTGCGCCAACTGGCCAAGACGGTGGATCGCCTGGTGCCCTACCGTGACGGGCATATCATCCGGGTGACCTTCTACTCCCTGGCCATCGGTATGAGAATGGGCCTGCCCCAGGAGGACCTGCTGACCCTGGAGGTGGCGGCCCTGCTGCACGACTTCGGCAAGCTGGGGGTGGACGAGGCCACCCTGGAGAAGGAGGAGACGCTGAGTAGCGAGGAGCTGACAGAGATCCACCACCATGCCGAGCGGGGTTATCATATCATCTCCGGCTTTTCCAAGCTGTGCTCGGTGGCCGATATCATCCGGGACCACCACGAGAAATACGACGGCAGCGGCTATCCCAACAAGAAGACCGGCCAAGATATCAGCCGTCTGGCCCGGATCATAGCGGTGGCCGACGCCTACGACGCCATGACCGCCGACCGGCCCTACCGCAAGGGGCTGCCCCGAAAGCAGGCCGAGGCCGAGCTGCTGATTCATTCCGGAACCCAGTTCGACCCTGAGGTGGTGGACTTCTTCGTCAATCATGTCCATGATAAAAAACCGGATTTCAAGATTTCACTGCTCAGCAAGACCTTCAAGATACCCCGCAAGAAGCCCCGGGTCAAGCCCCGGAACGGGCAAAAGGCCCATCCCAGGAAAGCCGCTGCCAACGGGGGCTCATCAAAATCGCAACCTTCAAACGTGAAAAAATAACATGACCAAACATCAGGAACCCATCGTAGATATAAAATTAGCCCGGAGCTTCGGGATCAACCAAGAGGAGTTCGACAGCATCCAGCGGATAATGGGGCGGATGCCCAGCTATACCGAACTGGGCATCTTTTCGGTGCTGTGGTCCGAACACTGCTCCTATAAGAATTCCAAGCCGCTGCTGAAGCTGTTCCCCACCCGGGCGCCCCAGGTCCTGCAGGGGCCGGGCGAGAATGCCGGGATAGTGGACATCGGAGACGGACTGGGGATCGCCATGAAGGTGGAGAGCCACAATCATCCCTCGGCCATCGAGCCCTACCAGGGGGCGGCTACCGGCATCGGCGGCATTTTGCGGGACATCTTCACCATGGGGGCCAGGCCTATCGCCCTGATGGACCCGCTTTACTTCGGGTCGCTGGAGGATGCCCATGTCCGGCACCTGTTCTCCGGGGTGGTCTCCGGCATCGCCGATTACGGCAACTGCGTGGGCATACCCACCGTGGGCGGCTCGGTGGTGTTCGACGAGTCCTATACCACCAACCCGCTGGTCAACGTGATGTGCCTGGGGTTGGTGGAGAACAAGAAGATCATGCGGGGCTTCGCCTCGGGCTCTGGCAACCTGGTGATAGCCGTGGGGGCCACCACCGGCCGGGACGGCATCCACGGGGCCACCTTCGCCTCGGAGGAGCTGTCCGAGGAATCCTCGGCCAAGCGTCCCTCGGTCCAGATAGGGGACCCCTTCACCAAGAAACTGCTGCTGGAGGCCACCCTGGAGTTGATCGAATCCGGCCTGGCGGTGGGCATCCAGGACATGGGGGCGGCCGGGCTGACCAGTTCTTCCATAGAGATGGCCTCCCGGGCCGGTACCGGCCTGGAGATGGACATGTCTCAAGTGCCGCTCAGGGAAAAGGGGATGACTCCGTACGAGATCATGCTATCGGAATCCCAGGAGAGAATGGTGGTGGTGGCTCCCAAGGAAAATTACGAACAGATCAAAGCGATATTCGACAAATGGGAGCTTCATTGCTCGTCAATAGGGGTGGTCACAGATGACGGCCATGTTCGAATAAAATGGGGCGAAGAGGTCTTTGCCGATATCCCGGTTAAAGCCCTGGTCGATGAGGCCCCAGTCTACGAAAGAGAAAGCCAGAAACCGGGTTATCTCGATAAGTTAAAGCAATTCATTCAAAATGACATCAAAGAACCAAAAGACCATAACCGTTCGCTTAATATTGTATTATCAGCTCCGACCATCGCCAGTAAACGCTGGGTATATCAGCAGTACGACCACCAGGTGCGGACCAACACCGCCGTTCTGCCGGGCTCCGATGCCGCCGTTCTGCGTATTCGCGGCACCAACAAGGCTATCGGCATCACCACCGACTGCAACGGCCGGTACTGTTATTTGAATCCCTTCAACGGCGGAGCCATCGCAGTGGCCGAGGCCGCCCGCAATCTGGCCTGTTCCGGGGCCAAACCATTGGGTTTGACCGACTGTCTGAATTTCGGCAATCCCTACAAGCCCGAGGTCTTTTACCAGATGAAGCAGGCGGTGGAGGGTCTGGCCGAGGCCTGCAAGGTCCTGGAGGTGCCGGTGATCTCCGGCAATGTCAGCCTGTATAACGAGAGCCTGACCCACAGCGTCTATCCCACGCCCCTGATAGGCATGGTGGGGCTGATCGAGGACCTTTCGCAAATCACCACCCAGTGGTTCAAGGAGCCCGGCGACGTTGTATTTCTGGCCGGCGATATCAAATCCCAGCCGGACATCGGGGGCTCGGAGTATCTTAAAGTGGTGCATGGCCAGGTGAACGGCGATGCCCCGGCCATAGACCTGAGTGCCGAAAAGAAACTGCATGATTTCGTCAGGGATGCCATCAAGGCCGGGCTGGTTCGCTCGGCCCATGACTGCTCGGAAGGCGGCCTGGCCGTGGCCCTGGCCGAGTGCTGTTTTACACCACCCCTTGATCCCCTCCTTAACAAGGAGGGGACAGGATTGGTTGCTGATCTGTCCGACCTGCCGGGAAGAAGCGATTTCAAGCTGTTTGCCGAGTTCCAGAGCCGGATAGTACTATCATGCAAGCCCTCTGATATTGAGAAGCTGGAAGGATTGGCCAAGAAGCAGGGCGTGGACATTATGAAATTAGGAACAGTAGGCGGCGACAGGCTGGTTATAAAGGATCTGATTGACCTACCGGTGGCCGAGGCCAGAAAGACCTGGGAAGAGGCCATACCGAATATTATGAAGTGATCATACTTTTGTAAACGGGACATAGGACGCTGACGCCGTCGTCCATAGCCGTCTTATATTTTAGCATACTATGGCGCCGGACGATTGTCACAGATCTTACTGAGTTGTTTTTGTGCAGCGTCATCCTGAGCAAGGCAAACCTGCCTCGCAAGCCGAAGGATCTGAACCATCGTTTAAACGGGCCACCCTTGACAAACCCTCTATTCGGCCTTATATTGGCTAAAGGAGGGTTTTTACATGAACAAACAGATATATCTCAGCCTGCTGGCTTTTCTGCTGGGCTTTGCCGTGACCGCCAATACCCAGGGTCAAGATGCTAAAGGTAAGGGCGGGTTTCAAACCCGCCCCGGCAACTCCAAAATAAAGGAAATAAAAATGGAAACCGCCATATTTGCGGCCGGGTGTTTCTGGGGAGTGGAGTCCGACTTCCAGAAGCTCAAAGGAGTCGCCTCCACCGAGGTGGGCTACACCGGCGGCCACACCAAGGATCCCACCTACCAGCAGGTGTGCACCGACACCACCGGCCACGCCGAGGCCGTCCGCATAACCTACGACCCGGCGGTCATCGGCTACGATGACCTGCTGAAGGTCTTCTGGGAGAATCACAATCCCACCACGCCCGACCGCCAGGGGCCGGACGTGGGCTCTCAATACCGCTCGGCCATTTTCTATACCACCCCGGAACAGCAGAAGGCGGCTATAAGCTCCAGGGAAAAGCTGGACAAGTCCCAAAAATATTCCAGACCGATAGTCACCGAAATCACCCCGGCCACGGATTTCTATCGGGCCGAGGAATACCACCAGCAGTATTACCAGAAGAAAGGCGGCGGCAGTTGTAAATTTTAATACCTCCCTCTCCTAATGCGTTAGGAGAGAGCCTGCACTGAGTAATGCCTGAATTTATGCCAGCCGAAGTGGGAAGGGGTGGGGTCGATAGATGGCCCGCAGTGTATCTGCGGTATTCTGTCATACTTTCTGGATTCCAGCCTGCGCTGGAATGACAAGATAAATTATTGGCAGGGGAGGGTCAGCCTGCAGTAATGCGGGCTTTTTATTTTCCTTGACTTAGTGCCGCCCAGAATATAAACTATTCCCATGATCAAGGAGATAACAGCCAAGACCATGCTGTCGCATGTCCCGGGCCCCGACAGCTGGTTCGGCCTCAAATACAACCTGAACCTCTACCGGGGCTGCGCCCACGGCTGCATCTACTGCGATTCCCGCAGTTCCTGCTATCGGATAGAGAATTTCTCGGACATCCTGGTCAAGTTCAACGCCATCGAACTGCTTAAAAAAGAGCTGCCAGCCAAGCGGATCAAGGGAACCATCGGCACTGGCTCCATGAACGACCCCTATCAGCCGGTGGAGAAACAATTCCAACTGACCAAACAATCGTTGGAGTTGATGGACAAACATGGTTTTTCGGTGCACATCATCACCAAGAGCGATCTGGTGCTGAGGGATATCGATCTTTTGCTGGAGATATCAAAGACCTACGCCGCGGTGACATTCACGGTCATCACAACAGATGATAAATTGGCCGGGATCATCGAGCCCGGGGCGCCGCCGCCGTCAAAAAGGCTTAAGGCCATCGAGGCCCTGAGCCGGGCCGGCATCTATACCGGCATCACCATGATGCCGCTGCTGCCGTTCATCACCGACACCGAAGAGAACGTCAAGGGCATCGTCCGACAGGCCAAGGACAGCGGGGCAAAATATATCATCCCGGTCTTCGGCATGTCTATTCGGACCGGACAGAGGGAATATTATTACCAAAAGCTTGAGGAGCATTTTCCTGGACTGAAGGGCCGATACGAAAAAAGCTACGGACTGCAATACCAATGCCCCTCGCCGGAGCATAAAAGACTGTCGGATATATTCACCGAAGAATGCCAAAGGCAGGGCATCAGGATAGGGATGGAATTCTTTACACCTGTAAAAAGTGTACAGCCCACACTGTTTTAAGAGGTCACTATGAAGATAATCGATCTGGACAGCGCCAATCTGCCGTCATATTTCCTCTGTTTGGAGGATTGGTCGGAGGAGATCAAAGAGGCCGGGGACCATAAAGAAAAATGGTACGGCAAAATGAAGGACCAGGGCCTGAGGGTCAAACTGGCGGTTGACGACAACGGGGTGGCCGGAGGCATGATCCAGTATCTGCCCATCGAGCGCTCGACGGCCGACGGCCAGGACCTGTACTTCATCAATTGCATCTGGGTGCACGGATACAAGCAGGGACGCGGCAATTTTCAGAAGGCCGGAATGGGAGAGGCATTGCTGCAGGCAGCCGAGGAGGATGTCCGGTCCCTGGGGACCAAGGGGATCGCCGCCTGGGGGCTCATTCTCCCGTTCTGGATGAAAGCTTCGTGGTTCAAGAAGCACGGCTACAAAAAGGCCGACCGGGACGGCATCAGCCAGCTGGTCTGGAAGTCTTTTTCCCCTGATGCCCAAGCTCCCAAATGGATCAAGCAGAAGGCCAAGCCGCAAAAAACGCCCGGCGTGGTCACGATAACCTCGTTCATCAACGGCTGGTGCCCGGCTCAGAATCTGACCCACGAGAGGGCCAAACGGGCGGCTTTGGAATTCGGGGACAAGGTAGTTTTCAATACGGTGGATACCTTTGACCGTCAGAACTTCCTGCAGTGGGGCATATCCGACGCCCTGTTCATAGACGGCAAGCAGGTTAATACCGGCCCGCCGCCGTCTTACGAGAAGATCCGAAAGCTGATTGAAAACAAAGTGAAAAAATGAATTGAGATATATGATTTAATGAACTTAAAATACATTATCTGCCCGGAGCATCGGAAGCACCATAACAAATCCTCCGGAGAGAGGCCTTTCGCAAATCTGCGTAAGGCCTCTGTTTCATGGGTTATCCGGGTCCAACCCCCGGTCAAAATATATAATAATTTTGATTGACAAGGCCGATTTCGTTCTGATATGATTCAGGTTGATACTTAATAACAAGAGGAATATGAAACAGTTAAGGGTTTTATTGTTCATGGTTTTGGCGGCCGCGTCAGCCTCCGGGCTGATGGCGCAGGACTCAATAAAAGTGGGCAGCACGGCGCCGACTTTTTTCCTGCCGGCCCTGGACGGCTCCCGGTTCTTTCTCTCCGAGCAGATAGCCCCCAAGGGCCATAAGACGGTGCTGCTGAATTTTTACACCACCTGGTGCAAGCCCTGCCAGAAGGAGCTGCCCCTGCTGGACAGCCTGGTGAAAAGATATCCGTCCGATTCTTTGATCATGGTGCTGGTGGACGTGGGGGAGAAGAGGGACACCGTGCTCAAGTATTTCGACTCCGCCAGATATAAATGCACCGTTTTGCTGGACCAGTTCAACACCGTGGCCGAAAAGTACGGCGTCAAGAGCTTTCCCACCCTGGTGGTGATAGACGGCTCGGGAAAGGTCCGCTATATCGGGAACGGCTTCGACCAGAAGAAGGGGGTGGCCGAACTGGGCCAGGTGCTGGACAAGGTGATCTACCCCAAAAAAAGCAAATCTAAAAAAACCAAGAGGTGAAGAATGCCAAGATATAGATTGATCATCCCCGTTCTGCTGTTGTTGCTGCCGGCCCTGTCCCGGGGACAGGAGAAGACGGCGGTGGCGGTGCTGCAGTTCGAGCCCCGCAACATCAGCCAGGCCGAGGCGGTGATCCTGTCGGACCGCCTGCGGGCCGAACTGGTGAACACCCGCCACTTCAACGTGCTGGAGCGGGAGCAGATGGACAAGATCCTGAGGGAGCAGAAATTCCAGCTGACCGGGGCCTGCAGCGACGCCTCCTGCCTGGTCCAGGTGGGGCAGCTGATGGCGGTATCCAAGATGATGGGCGGCACCATCTCCAAGATTGGCAACACCTACACCGTCCAGGCCCGGGTGATAGACGTGGAGAAGGGGGTCATCGAGACCGAGGTCTCCCAGGATTTCACCGGCACCATCGAGGACCTCCAGCAATGGGGCATGAAGAAGGTGGTCTGGAAGATGGTGCCCTCGGCCAGCCTGTTCGTAGCCTCCATTCCGGGCGACGCCGACATCTACTGGGACGCCCGGAAGGTGGGCCGGACCGATTTCAAGATAGAGAACGAGGCTTTGGGGGTCCACCGGATCGTCATCAAAAAGCCCGGCTACAAGGATTACGACGGCAGCGTGGACCTCAAGGAGGTGCGGGATTACGACATCAAGGTGCGGCTGAATGTCATGGAGTATGCGGTCAATATTGACGGAACACCCCCGGGGGCCCAGGTGGTGATGAACGATACCGTCAAATTGGGACTCATGCCGTGCACCGCCAAGCTCCCCTTCGGAACATATAATTTCAAGATCAAGGCCAAGGGCTATCACCAGAACGCCGGGCTGCTGAACATAGACCGGGACCAGGATTACAGCCTGAACCTCAACCTCAAGCGCAAGTCCCGGACCAAGGCCGCCATATCGTCGCTGTTCCTTCCCGGCAGCGGCCAGCGCTACTCCAACCGCCCGGTGATGGGCACCCTGTATCTGCTGGCCGGAATTGCCGGGCTGGGCTACAGCGGGTTTGCTATCGCCGCCCGGCAGGATGCCCTAAAAACCTGCCAAGACCGGGAGGATCAATATCTATCGGCCGACAACGCGGTGGACGCCCAGACATGGTATCTGGACTGGCAGTCCAAATATGACGAGCTGACCGACCAGGACGATAAGATGAGGACCGCCATCACCCTGGCCGCGGTGGCTTGGGGAGTGAATTTCCTGGATGCCATGGCATTTTTCCCGGGCAAACCCAGGGTCAAGGTCGCACCGGTGCCGGACAAGACCGGGCAGATGAAGACCTCGGCCACCCTAACTTACAGTTGGTGAGGTGAAGATGATGAAAAAGATATTTAATAATAACGTCATTCTGAGGGATGCTTTCAACAGGACCATCGAAGAATCTGATCCTTCGGCTTGCCGGGCATGGTGGGATTCTCAGGATGACGATAGGAATGATAAAAGGTTGCGAGCGGCTGGAGGCATTATTATATCGGCCTTTGCCATTCTGTATCTGGCCCTGTCCGGGTGCAGCCGGCCGGTGGCGCCCAGCCACAGCAACCCCCATGATCCCGACAATCCCGATTTCACCGGGCCGGCGGTGGAGATCATCTCCCCGGTCGAGGGGGCATCGATAGCTTCCGGCACCGCCACCATCCATCTGCACGGCTCCGGCCTGAACTATGAGTACTCCTACAAGCTGGACAACGCCCCGGATTGGCATACTCCGTGGTCCAACGATACCATTCTGACCATAACCAATCTCAGGGAAGGTCCGCATACCATCCAAGCCATAGCCCGGGATAAGGGCGGCTATCTGGGTTTGCCGACCCCGGTGCGGAATTTCACGATCAACCAGTATGCCAACACCGTGCTGATGTATCCCCCGACCCAGACCATCGCCGTGGGGGACACCGCCGAGGTGTGGTGCGAGTTGGAGGATATGGCCACCCCGGTCTCGGCCGTCAGGCTGGTGATCTACATGAGCAATTATACGATGGCGGACACCCTTAGCGCCTGCGCCGACACCGGGTACCATTGGAGGAGCAACGGGGGATCGCCAATGGGGCCGTTCTTCAGCAATTACAGCAACAATTATTATATGGACGTCAGCCTGGGGGTGGCCGGGGGAAGCCCGGCCGGGGTCAGCGGAACGGGGCGGATATTCAAGATCCAGGCCGCCGGGGTGTCGGTTGGCACAACGTATATGTATGTCAATAACATTTACGCCCGGGATACCTTGAACAATCCTATAACCGTGACCAACCCCTACAAGTACGCTTACATATATGTCACTTCCGGCAAGGAGGGCGGGAAATGAAGAAGTTTTTATTGATGACGCTGGCGCTGGCCGCTATCGGATCCGGACGAGCCCTATCACAAGATGTGCCGTTTCTCTATTTCCCGCCGGCCGATACCGCCACCAACGACAGCTTCCCCAACTTCGACTGGTCCGACGTGGCCACCGCCACCCAGTATGAACTGCAGGTGGGGAAGGGGCACCGCTGGATCTTCGCCCCTTACTATTACGGCGACTTTCATACCTATAATGTATCCAAACCGTCCCAGCCGGAATTCGGAGGCAACGCATACGGAGGCAACGCCTCGGATGTGGCCATCAAGGACAGCTTCGCCCTGATAGCCTCAAACACCGCGATTTACACCATCAACATCTCCGATCCCACCGCCCCCGAATACCGGGGCGGAACAGCAATAGGCACCAACGACCTTAACGGGATAGTCATCCGGGACACCCTGGCCTACTTGGCCGACTGGGGCTACGGACTGCGCATCGCCAACGTCAAGAACCCCCTGACTCCGGTGCTGGTGGGCTCCTACGACAGCCCGGGCAGCCCTCGGGGCCTGGCATTGAGCGGCAATTACGTTTACCTGGCCGACGCCAACAGCGGCCTGCAGGTGATTGATGTTACCGACCCCGCCAATCCGGTATCGGCCGGCGGGCTGGACACCCCGGGCGACGCCTTCGCCGTGGCGGTGGCCGGGAATTACGCCTATGTGGCCGACAACACCAGCGGAATGAGGGTGATCAACATCTCCAATCCCGCCTCGCCGGTGGAGTCCGGCAGTTTCACCTCATCCGGCAACGTGATGGGGGTGACCGTCAAGGGAAGCCTGGCCTACCTGGCCGCCGGAGCGGACGGGCTCAGGATCGTCAACATCTCCAATCCGGCCAGCCCCATTGAATTCGGCTATCACGATTCCTCCGGCCTCTCCAGCGATTACCGCAAGGTGGTGCTGGACGACAGCCTGGCCTATGTGGCCGACTGGAACAACGGCCTGTTCATCATCAATGTGGCCGACCCCTATCATCCCCGGACCGTCAGCCGCTATAATTACCAATATTACAAGTCGCTGGCCCTGCTGGATTCCTTCGCCCCGGTCAAGATCGACAGTCTGGTGGCCGCTTCGAACTGCGAGCCCGACACTTTCCTGGCCGACGGGGCCTACTACTGGCGGGCCAGGGCCGGAGCCGGGACCTGGGGCGGCTACAGCCCGCCCCGCCGCTACCTGATGGACACCCAGGCCCCGCCGGCTTGCTGGATAAACACCCCGTCCTACAACCAACTGATCAACGACAAGACCCCGGCATTCTCCATCACCAAACAGTATAGCGAATACCGGTTCCAGCTTCAGATCGCGACCGACACCGCTTTTACGACGGTAATCACAGACACCGTTTCCCTGACCGAAAACTTCGAACTGCAGACCCCGCTGCCCGACGGCTGGCTTTACTGCCGGGTTAGAGGAGGAGACCTGGCAGGCAACTGGGCGGTATGGAGCAGCCGCCTGCCCATCAAACTGGACAGCCAGGCCCCGGGACAGCTGACCGCGGTCACCGCCAACGGGTCCAACCCCAGCCCCTGGACCAAGAACAATTCCTTCTCCATAAACTTTACCGTACCGCCGGACAGTTCCGCAATCAACGGATATTTTTACAAGATCGGCTCGGCGCCCTCTTCCAATTACGACACCACCGATTACGGAGTCAGCTTTTCCAAGCCCTTCAGCATTTCGGTCGGCAGCGACGGGGTGACGCCCTTTTATGTCTGGGCCCGGGACCAGGCCAACAACCTGGATTTCCAGAATGCCGGATCGGTCAGCCTGCGCTATGATCATATCCCCCCACAGGGGGCGACTGCCCGTTCCAACGAATTCAGCCGCGCCAATGGTTTCGCGATAACCTGGAGTGCCGGCAGCGATCAGGGGGGCTCGGGGTTGAACGGCAATCACTGGATAAAATACAAGGTCAATTCCGGAAGCTGGACCGATCTGGACGTCAATTATGCCGGGACCTCATATAATTTCAACGGGGCCCAGGGCAACAAATATTACTTCGAGGTGGCGGCCTGGGATTCGGCCGGCAACTCCGAGGCCTTTGCCTCGGTGGCCGAATGCAGCACCCTGGTGGACAACACCATCACCTGCCCCATCCTGGTATCGCCCTATAACGGGGCTGTCCGGGACAGCTCTGCCACGGCCTTCCTGTGGCAGAGGGCCACGGCCCAGGCCGGGTCGCGCCTGCAGTGCTCGTATAATTCCACCTTCAGCGCATTGGTCAAGGACACCCTGCTGGCGGCCGACAGCTCCGGCACCCTGGCCCTGAACGATTCTCTGTATTACTGGCGGGTCAGGGGCGAGAACGGCCCGACAGACACCAGCGGCTGGTCGCCGGCCCGCGCCCTGCGGATAGACACCCAGGCTCCGGAGGCCCCGTTTCTGGCCGAGCCGGCCAATGATACCCTTTGTAACGACAATACTCCGCTGTTCGTCTGGAAGAACGTGGCCGGGGCGGTCTGGTACCGCCTGGCGGTCAGCCCGGACAGCGCCTTCGCCGCCGTTATGGTCGACGAGGTAATTGATACCACGGCTTACAACATTCAGGTTACCCTGCCCGACAGTCTATATTACTGGCGGGTCCGGGCCGGCGACGCCGCCGGCAACTGGTCGGCTCCGTCCGAAAAATGGAAATTCACCGTGGACACCAAGGCCCCGGCGGTGCCGGTGGCGGTGGCCCCGTCGGACAATGCCAACCTGACCACCAATCTGCCGCAATTCGTCTGGCGGAGCTCGGCCCAGGCCGTCCGATACCAGCTGCAGGTGGCCAATAACCCCTCTTTCTCGCCGCTGGAGACCGACACCGCACTGTCCGACACCTCGGTCGTCCCGGTCTGGGGGGTCAACGACGGGACCCACTACTGGCGGGTGCGCTGCCGTGACCTGGCCGGCAACTGGTCGGCCTACGGCAATTACCGGACACTAAACATCAGCGGCTTGTTGCAGGTGGCCCTGATCACCCCGGGCACCGGCCAAGTATGGCCGGCCGGCCAGTCTATTTGGATCCAGTTCACCAAGCCCCTGTATACCGGCTACATCGACACCATCCACGTCAAGGTCCGGGGGAAACACACCTCCATCGTCAGGCAGAGCCTGACCTGGCAGGCGGCCAGCCGCACTTTGCTGATATCGCCCGACAGTACTTTTGCCGCCAACGACACCATCACGGTGTTCCTGCACGGCACCTTAAGGGATTCGGCCAATGTCTCCACCCTGGACGGCAACTACAGCGGGACCGCCACCGGAGATTCCTCCGACAGCTACCAGATGACCTTCTACACCTCGTATTTCGGGGACTACGATGGCAACCGGCTGGTCAACGCCGCCGATCTGGGGATGTTCGCCTGGGCCTGGTACCAGCCGGCCTATTACCGAATGTTCGAGGCCGGCCCCTTGAGCGGCAGCTGGCCGCACCAGCGGGTGTATGTGGGCGGCTCCACCCGGATCGACTTCGAGGACCTGAGCGGCTTCATCTACTCCTGGAACCGGGCCGACAATCCCAAATCAGCCAAATCCGGCGGTTATCAGGAAGGGCCGGTCAGCCTGGAGGCGGCGCCCGAGGGGAAATTGAAGCTGATCGCCAAGGTATCCCCGGAAATCGATTTTGCCTCGATGGATGCCGAGATCGAATACGACCAGTCGCTACTGAATGTCAAATCCCTGGAGCCATCAGCTCTCTGGCAGGGGGGAGACAAGCCGCAGCTGTTCCTCAGCAAGCAGAGGGAGGGACGGATCATCATCAGCGCCGCCAAATGGCAGGAGAGCCAGGAACTATCCGGCCAGCTGTTCACCATGACCTTCGATGGAAACCAGGCAGTCCAGACCCCGGTGACCCTTTATTACCGGCTGTACGACCGCCAGGGGGCCGAGATATTCAGCGGGAACACGGCCCTGTCGCTGAATGCCGGACCCGGAATCCCGGCCGGATTTTTCCTGGGCCGGGCCGCTCCCAACCCCACGAATCGGCCGATGACCATCAATTATCAGCTGCCCAGGCAGGCCCGGGTCAGGCTGGAGGTGTATAACATCGCCGGACAGCAGGTGGCCACCCTGGTGGATGCCGACCAGCCGGCCGGATATTACACCCAGACCTGGGACCTCAGGGACCGCGGCCGGAACCGGGTGGCCAATGGCATCTATTTCTACAAGCTGTCGGCCGGGGAATACCAGAACGTCAGCAAGGTGGTGATAATCCGCTGAACGGAGTGACATTCAGACGCAAATTGAAATAATATTAAAACCAACACTAACACAGGAGCGCCATTATGAAGAGAATCTCCCTGATGGTTTCGGCCATCATCCTTTTATCGCTTAACGCCTTTGCCCTGCCGGGGTTGGAGATCTCGGTCGGACCGTATGTCGGATTGTATAATCCGGCGCTGACCACCATCAACGAGCAGGTGCTGCTCTACGACCACCAGACGGCCTTCGGTTCGGCCGCCATCTTCGGCGGACAGATCAAGCTGGGCCTGCCTATGGGACTGGGCGGCGGGGTGGACCTGGGATACTGGTCAAATTCCAAGGAATGGACCGAAGACAACCTGGATCAGCACGCCTACAAGGTAAAACTGATGCCGGTGGATTTCTTCGTGCAGTACTCCATGCCCATAGTCCCGATGGTGCTTAAGGGCAAGGCCGGCGTCTCGGTGGGCAATGTTTGGGCCGGACTGGACGCCAGCGAGGTCAGACCCAACCAATGGAACCATTACAGGAACTCCGAGGGAAGCGCCGCCACCTTCGGGATCTTCGGCGGGCTGGACTTGGCGGCCCTGCCCAAGTTCAATATCAGCGCCGAGATCGGATACAAGATGGGTGAGGTGGATCATTTGATCATCAAGGAATGCCATGAGCCGGATCACGTCAATGATATTCTGGAGTATTATGATCATGATAGGGACCAGGTCCTGCCCCTGCCGCTGGAGATCAGCGGAATGAATGTTAAACTTATTGCAACCTACGTATTCTAAGGCAGTTAGATGCAATGCTAAAAGCCCGGTCTTTATAAGACCGGGCTTTTAGGTTAATTAAATATTTAATTTAACTAAATCTGGCAAATATACTGCACGGCATAGAGATATCATCATTGCTCAAATGAAGTTCCCCGCACTGGATCCGATCTGACGGCAGGATACCGGCCAGCATATTCTTGAGGGCCTGGGGCGAATGTCCGACGTTATAGGCATTGATAAGAAAAAACAATGGTTTGTCCGGCAATAACTTGGAGCAGATGGCCAAAAGTCTGGGCAGATCTCGGTCAAATTTGAAAGTTTTGCCTGAGGTATCACGGCCAAAGGCCGGTGGATCCATGATGATAGCATCATATTTAACACCCCGCTTGGCCTCGCGTTCGGCGAACTTAAGGCAGTCATCCACGATCCAGCGGATAGGTTTGTCGGCCAGTTTGCTCAGTTCCTGGTTGCGTTTGGCCCATTTCACCGCCGGCTGGGATGAATCCACGTGGCAGACGCCGGCCCCGGCTGCCGCCGCCGCCAGCGTGGCCGCCCCGGTATATGCGAACAGGTTGAGAATGCTTGGCTTACGTTGGCTTTTGGTGATAAGACCCGACATCCAGTCCCAGTTGACAGCCTGCTCCGGGAAGACCCCGGTATGCTTGTATGGCGTCAGCTTGAGCTCCAGGGTCAGATCTTGATGCCTGAAAAGCCAGGGCCGGGGAGGAGGCGAAACTTGCCGCCACTTGCCGGTCTCGATGAACACCGCCTGGGCTTTGGCCCATTGATCAGCCGGGAGTTTTTTATTCCATATGGCGCTTGGCTCGGGCCGGGATATAAGATAACCGGCAAAGCGTTCCAGTTTCCGGCCGTTGCCGGAATCGATGAGGGAGTGGTCTTTAAGGCTATTTGGGTGGAGAATCTGCATTTTAAACCCTTGCGTATTAAGTGATATTGATAGTTTACATAATATTTATTATGGGACATTACGTTGAAAGGTTTTAAAACTATTTAACTCCCAAAGAAGCATCACTCTATTAAATTGGATTATTCCACCACCATATAAAAACTCCCATCAATAGCAAACATGCCGAAATGGTTACAGTATTAGCCCTCTGGTTATTTTTGTTTTTTTCATTTTCAATATCGGCTTTAGATTGCTTGGTGCTTTGCCATTTGTAAATGATTCCTTCGGGATCTACGCTAAAGTTTGTAAAATGGTTTGGTTGTATTATATCTACCCAAGTTAGAATCCTGCCACCTATGCCATCATCTTTTTCAATGATATAATTACCCCATTGCTGGACAACTTCATTATAATGTTTCCCGACATATCCCTCACAGATTTCTCTCATCGTCGGTCCTTTTACTTTTGTTGTTGCGCAACCGACAATATTTAAATAGACAATGACTGATAGAGCAATTCTTAATATTTTCATCTATCTATTTTCCTTTCATAAATAAAATGCTGGTATTAATACCAGCATATTATAACTCACCCTTTACCCTACAATATTCACCAGCTTCTTGGGCACCACCACTACTTTCTTTATATTCAGATCCACCAAATACTTTTTCACCTGTTCGCTGTTCAAGGCGATCTTCTTAAGCTCCTCGTCGCTGATATCGGCCGGGACAGTTATCCTGTCCCGTAGCTTGCCATTTATCTGGACCACCAAGGTGATCTCGTCATTGGCGGCTATCAGGAGATCGGATTTGGGCCATTGAGCCTTATAGGTGGTCCCTTTATGCCCCAGCATCTGCCACAGCTCCTCGGACATATGCGGGGTGAAGGGCGCCATCAGCAGGGTCAGGGTCTCTATTATCTCCGAAACCAGGCAGGGATAATCGGCTGCCGGCACATCATCCTTGACGGGAAAGGCCTCCTGGACCTCGTTGGTGAGCTCCATCAGCGCCGCCACCGAAGTGTTGAACTGGAAGCGTTCCATGTCGTCGGTGACCTTCTTGATGGTCTGGTGCAGTTTCCGCCTGACCGATCTGACTGCTAAGTGGTCTTCCTGTTCGATCTCAGCTGCCCAGTCAGCCTTATAGACCGGCTGATAGGTGGTTATCCAGCGCCACACCCGGTTGACAAACCGGAAAGAGCCGTTGATCCCCTCCTCGGTCCACTGGATATCGTCCTCGAACGGCGCCATGAACATCTCGTAGACCCTCAAACTGTCGGCCCCGTATTTCTGGGCGATCTCGTCCGGGGTCACCACATTGCCCTTGGACTTGGACATTCTGGCCCAGCGCCATACGATCTGGTCTTCGGGAAAGGCCTCCCTCTCCTCGGGCTTCAAAACTATCCAATCGACCAGACGGGCCTCACCGCCATCGCTCTCCGCATTCTCATTGGCCCGGGGCTTGCGCCCCGGGGTGTAGGCCAGAAGCGATCCCTGGTTATGGAGGGTCAAAAAGGGCTCGGTGAAATTCAGGTATCCCTCATCAAACAGGACCTTGGTCCAGAATCGGGAATACAACAGGTGCGACCTGATGTGTTCGGCCCCTCCGGCGTAGATATCCACCGGCAGCCAATAGCCCAGCTTCTGATGGTCGGCAAATATATCGTTATTATGCGGGTCGGCGAACCTCAGGAAATACCAGGAGGAACAGGCGTAGCCGCCCATGGTGTCGGTCTCCCGTTTGGCCGGGCCGCCGCATTTCGGGCAGTTGGTATTTACGAACTCCGGGATATTGGCCAGGGGCGATTCTCCGGTGCCCGACGGATGGTAATTATCCACGTTAGGAAGCAGCACCGGGAGCTGGTCTTCGGGAACCGGCACGATCCCGCACTTGGGGCAGTGGATCATTGGTATGGGCGCTCCCCAGTACCGCTGGCGGCTGATCAGCCAGTCCCGCAGACGGTAGTTGACCTTGCCCCGCCCTTTTTGGTTCTGCTCCAGCCATTTTATGAATTTGGAGATGGTCTCTTTTGAATTGGGCAGGCCGTCGAACTGCCCGGAATTTATCATAGACCCGCCGTCGGGGATGGCCTGGGTCATCTCCTCGGGGCCGGCCGGCCCTCCCTCCGACCGGAACACCATCCGAATGGGAATATTAAACTTGCGGGCGAACTCGAAATCCCGCTGGTCGTGGGCCGGGACGGCCATGATGGCCCCGGTGCCGTAGCCCATCATCACGTAGTCGGCGATCCAGATGGGGATCTTCTCGCCGTTGACCGGATTTGTGGCATAACTGCCGGTGAAGACGCCGGTCTTGGTGCGCTCGGTGTTCAGCCGTTCGATCTCGGTCTCACTCTGGGTTTTCTTGATGTAGGCTTCGACCTCGGCTTTTTTCTCAGGCAGGGTCAGATCTTCCACCAGGTGATGCTCCGGCGCCAGCACCATGAAGGTGGCCCCGAACAGGGTGTCCGGCCGGGTGGTGAATACCTGAATTCTTGATCCATTCGCTTGTTGGGCAGGGCTGCCTTTCTCAGGACAAGATTCTGAATTTTGAATTTTGAATTCAACTTTTGCTCCCTCGCTTCGACCTATCCAGTCCCGCTGCATCTCCTTCATGCCCTCGGTCCAATGGAGCTTCTCCAGGTCATCCAGCAGCCGGTCGGCGTAGGCGGTGATCTTAAAGAACCACTGGGGCATGGGGCGTTTTTCCACCGGATTGTCGCAGCGCCAGCAGCGGCCCTCCTTGACCTCCTCGTTGGCCAGCCCGGTCTTGCATGACGGGCACCAGTTGATGGGCGCGGTGTCGCGGTAGGCCAGGCCCTTTTTATAGAGCAGCAGAAAGATCCACTGGGTCCAGCGGTAATATTCCGGCAGGCTGGAATCTATCTCCCGGGTCCAATCGTAACTGCATCCGGCCAGCTTGAGGGTCCGCTTGTAATTAGCGGCGTACTCCGGCACCATCTGCCGGGGGTTGCGTCCCTTCTTGATGGCCTCGTTCTCGGCCGGCTGGCCGAAGGCGTCCCAGCCCATGGGATGCAGCACATTGAATCCGGCCATGCTCTTGTAGCGGCAGAAGGCGTCCATCGGCACGTAGTTCTTGAGGTGACCCACATGGAGGCCCGACCCCGAGGGATAGGGGAACATCTCCAGGCAGTAGGTCTTGGGCCGGTCCGAATCATCGTGGGCCTTGAAGGTCTTCTCCCTTTCCCAGGTCTCCTGCCACCTGGCCTCGATTTCTCTGAAATTATATTCTCTGGTCATTTCGGTTAAATGATGCGTTTCGTTTATGTTAAAAGCCTTCAGATCATCAATACATTCTGAAGGCTTTTATAAATTATTAATAGGCCTTTATTTTCCGCCCAGCAGGTCGGTGGCGTTGATCAACTCATTGCCGCATTTCTCGCAGTACCAGTTGTCGGCCCGGTTGAAGGCTCCGCACTTGGGGCATTTTAGCTCTCCCTCATGGGACTCCGCGACGGCGGCATCCTCAACTTTGGGCTCGAACGAAATATCTTCCTCTATCTGGATTGATTCGGGTATCGGGACTATGGGTTCGGCCGCCGGTTGCTCCTGGCCGAAATTAGAACCCAATATGCTGGCGAATTGCTTCTCCAGATCGTCCAATTCACTGCGCTGAACTTCCGGAGTGGGTTGAACCGCCGGCTTCGGAGCAGGTGGAGGTGTTGGGGTTGGTACCGGCGCTGGAGCCGGTGGTGGCGGCGCGGGTACCGGTTTGGAAGCAACAGCCTGGGGCGGCTTCGGCGTTGCCGGCGGCGGGGATGCCACTGGGGCAATTGGTTCAGCAGGCTTCCCGCCGATCAGCGCCTGGTAGTTATCTATCTTTTCCGTCAGTTCCTGGAGTTTGGTTACAATGGCCTCATTCTCACTATTGTGGGCTTCCGATTTCTGGGCATAGTCGGCATCCTCCACCTCACCGATGGCGGCCCTCAATTCCAGCTCCTCCATCTCGGTGCGGATCTCCTTCTCCCGGGCCAGCAATCCGGCCTGCTCGGCCAAAGCGGAATCCAGCGCCTCCTGCATTCCGGCGCCCTTCTCCTCCAGCAGAACCTGCAGTTCCAGCAGCTTGGCCTCGTACTCCCCGCGCACCTTCTGGAAGATCTCCGGCTTGGTAGCGGCCTTCTTTTCGTCCAGCAGCCGAATCCGCTTGTTGAAGACCTCAGTCAGGCGTTGAAGTTCCTCGATCGACTCGTTGCCAGTGATGTTCTCTACAGCCATTATTATTTCCTTAAGTTTAGGAAGATAATTTATAGATCAGTTTTTGCACCAGTGTTCGGGGCTCTCCCCGTCCGGATTTCAGGGCATATTCGGTCCGGTAAATCTGGTCCATGGCCCACAGATACTGCTGCGGGGTCCTGTTCCGCGAGGCGGGGATCATCTGGTTCACGTAATATTCATGGCTCTGGATGCTGTATCCGATCTGCCGGGGGGATACGCCGCGGGCGGTCAGGAGGAATACCTTCCAGTATTTTTCCAGCTGGTAATAAATGGCGCTCACCAGCCTGACCGGATCCTCCCCGGAGGACAGCAGTTTTTCATAAAGTGCCAGGGATCTGTCCCGTTCCCCGGTGCAGATGGCGCCGGCCAGTTCGTAGCTCTCTACTTCGAAAGACGACCCGGCCAGTGACTTTATGTCGGTTTCGGTTATTTCGGACCGGTTTTGGCCGAAGGTATATATCTCGAACTTCTCTATTTCCCTGTCCAGTATGCCCAGATTATTACCGGATATTTCAACCAGCATCTGGGCTCCGGCCGGGGCGATTTTTAATCCCCGGGCGGAGGCTTTGGTCATCACCCATTTTACGGTCTCGGTCTCCTTCAGCTGGTTGAAGACCAGGGTGGGTATCTTCTCGGCCAACCCCTTGTAAAAGGCTGTCTTCTTGTCCAGATTGACTGAGCACAAAATCAAACAGACATCCCGGCTGGGATAATCCAGATGTTCCAAAATCAGCTTCCGGCTCTTGACCGAGAGGGCTTCAATCTCCTTGACCACTATGACGCGCTGCTCGGCAAACATTCCCAGGCTCTGGGTGCGCTGAATGATGTTGATCCCGTCCTGCTCGGTGGCCGAGATGCGCTCCAATCCCTGCGAAACCTGGGATTCCCCAAGGAAAGCCAGGGCCAACCGGCCTATGGCCTGATCTTTAAGATACTCCTCTTCCCCTGGGAAAAAATACGCCCCAGCTATCTTTTTTGCCGCGATCTGACGTTCTAAGTCGTTAAATGTCATCTTAACTGTATAGTTTACTAACTAAATAAGGATTTGTCAACAAAATTCTTAAAACGAAATATTTGGCTAAAATAAAGCCGGGCCTGTTAAATGGCCCGGCTTTATAAGGCGAGGTTTAACGGAGAATTGTCATCCTTTTGGTCAATGTTTTGTCCATGGTCCTGAGCTGGTAGATGTAGACGCCCGACGCCAGTTTGGCCCCGTTGCGATCGGTTCCGTTCCATTTGATCGTATGGTATCCGGCATCCAGTTTGCCATCGGCCAAAGTGTTGACTTTCTGGCCCAGCACGTTGAACACCTCCAGGCTAACCTGGGCTGATGCCGGCAGGCTGAACCTGATGGTGGTCCCGGTTGTCAGGGGGTTGGGGGCGGCGGGATTTAACTGCAGAAGGTAGCCTTTGTTTTCAGGCTTTCCCTCCACCCCGCTGGGAATACTGGTAAAGCTGACCACGGTATCCGGCAGGAAGGCCAAGCTGTTGCCGGCCAGGTCGATACCCGAGGTGATTATAACGGACATAATCGTGCTGTAGGGGTATGGATTCTGCGGAACCAGTGTAAAGGTATCACCGGCTGCATTCCAGCTGACAGTGAAGTCATGAACAGGATCGGTATACCCGTCAAGCGAATCAGTGTTCATTGGTTCGGAAAAGGCGATGACGATAGTATCGTTGAGCCCAACGTCAATCGCACCCCAGGCCGGGGAGATGCCTGTGATGTACGGAGCGATGGCGTCACCTACTGTGGTAGTGAACATTATACTATCCGGCAACACTAGCAATGGGTTTCCGGCCAGATCCGTCAAAGAAGTAAGCCTGATGACATATGAGGTGTTTGCCGTCATCGGATCATGGATCAGGAATAATGTATCCATTGTCGCGTTCCAGGCCGGCTCTTCGTTGGGGCTGGGTGTCATGCTGCCAGCCAGGGATAAAGTATCCATCGGCTCGGAGAAGGCAATGTAGATTGCTGCATCCAAGGCCACCTCCGTGGCGCCGTTGGCCGGCGAGGTGGAAACAATATATGGAGCGGTAATGTCACCGGCACTATATATGGCATCCTGGTCCTTGCCCATGGTGAATTCCGAAAAGTCGGTAACGTTGGCTATCTCTATGACGCCGCCGTCGGCGATGCCCCAGGGAGTCCGCACCGAAATTTCCGGAAACGTCCAGGCACTGCCCCCGTATTTCCCGACCACCATGGTCCCCTCGTCGGTGGCCTCGGTGAACCCGGTATTGAAATCGCCCGGCAGGTAGGCGAATTCGATTCTACAGGAATCGAAGGCTGCCGGCATGGTGGGGTGCTGGCCGATCACCCAGGTCCGCTGCATGGTGTTTTCGGGAATGCTCACATCCGGGTGGGTTGTTTGGGCGGCGAGAGCGCCTACCCCACCGGCCGTGGTCACGTTCAGGAAATTGATGGTGGCCGGGGAGTATCCGTTGGCGGATCCGACGTGATAGATCAGGCTGGGATTTCCCGTGGGAACATAGATACCCAGCATTCCGTCGACATAACCGGTGGTCCTGCCGGGCTGGCCGCCGTATGATGCCAGCAAGTAGCTTCCCGCAGTGACAATGCCGTCTCCAAATATTACCGAACCAAAACAGTTCAGGTCCCCGTCCAGGATGACCCCGGTCGAATTATTGAAGGTGACGTCGTTTACCGAAGAATCCGCCGACGGGATCTCGTAGCCGGTGGTCAGCGCCAAACCGGCCGGATTGGGGCCGTATTCTAGATTCACCCAGCCCTCGAACACAGGGGCGGTTGTCAGGGCGCCGGTATAGCGGCGGATGTGCCTGCCGTTAGCGATGGTCAGCCCGGATGAGTTATTGTAGTCCCCCCAACCCACATAGAGGGTTCCGTTGATCCTGACCGGGAATCCAAAAGCTGTGCCGGCTGGGTTATTGGTGTACAGATTGTCGAATTTCATGGTATCAGTGCTGGTGTAGGTGATGTCTCCGTTAACGATGACCATCTCATCACCGGTGGTGGCCGCGTCGGCGATCAGTGTATCGCCCAATACTAGATTGCCAGACACCTGAAGCAAAGATGTTACGCCGTTGGCGACAGAAATATTGAAATTACTGCCGGCTGGCATGACCACAGTTCCGTTGATATAAAAACTACCCCCCACGGCAGAGGAGCCTGTGCTACTAGTACTGAATGAAAAATACGCCGAACCGACGAACGAAAGTGTGTCCCCGTCGTTCACCTGGTAGGTGACATTTGAAAAGCCGTTGGAGTATAGTGCGGCGCCGGTATAGTGAAGTTCCAGATTTCGGTCGAAAGTTATGGTAATGCCATTCGCACCGGCGCGAAGCCGATCCACCTGGTAGGTTCCGCTGCCTGTAAACGTGACAGAATTAATGCATTGGAAACCTATGTCATCGGAAGAACCGCCGATAACACCGTCATTCCGGATAGAATCGCCGTAAACCCATAGGTAGCGGTTGGTGGTGGTGCTATTGCAGTAATACAGGGCGCCTGATTCCACAATCAGGTTCTTACAGGAATCCGGACTGACTGCAAATACTATGGTATGCCCATTGCGGATCAGAACATTATTGGTCGGTCCCGGGGCCCTGAGCGGTGTTGACCAGGTTCCGCCGTCCCATGTCTCCCAAGTGGCAAGGGTACGCCAGTTACCGCTGGCCACCGATCGGTAGTCACCGATGGTTTGAGCGTTTGCTAAACCGGAAAATAGCAAAACCAATGCCAGCAAAAACAGACTTGTTTTTTTCATGGCTCCTCCATTTATTTGTTAAGGTAAGTGTTATTTAAAGCTACTATCATGTATTTTAACACAATAGAGCAGATTGTCAATCAGATTTTAATGTTATTTTTGGGGCGTAACCTGGTGTCTACTTGATCTCAGTTGAAATGCCCTTCGGCCCTCCGGGCAGAAACATAGACATCCTCCGCAGATTCTCCAGGGCCACCGGGTTGCCAGGCTCCAGCAGAAGAGCGCGCTTAAATGCATCGCTGGCCTCCTCCACCCGGTTCAGACCGGCATAGGTACCGCCTAGGGCCAGGTACAAGGCGGCCTTGTTCCGTTCGTACCTCAAGGCCTGGAGGAAATAATCCAAAGCCTGGTCGAACAGCAGGTTCTGGGCCAGATACACCCCCCTCTGGTACAACATTTGGGGCATCATCCGGTAAAGCATTTTATCCCGAAATGACAGCCCCAGGGTATCCATATTAAGCAATTGCCCGGAGAACATAAAATCATCCGGCACCCGTTCGATCATGCCCGGGAGCTTAAGCCGGTACAGCAGGCCTTCGGGGATCCGTTGATGATCGGGGGCTATCCCGGCGTAATCACCTATCGGCTTGTTCTGAGTAAGATACGGAGGGTTGTCGTAATAGTTGGTAAGCAGCAGGGCGTTTATCATGGCGATGAATTCCTGCTGGATGGCGTGATGGTCATAGGGTTGGCTGTGTTCAAAAGGATACAGTTGGGTTTTAAAGGTCTCTATCCTTTCCCGGCAGGATAGGTATAATTCCGGATAGCGTCTTTCCAGATAATCAAGGTACCAGCTCCTTCGCAGGAGCTCCTTGTCGATCAATATGACATCCGGGCGGAGACGGTCCTCCTGCATCAAGTAAAGACAGGGCGAGTAGATATCCCAATTATCGACCAGGATCACAGCATTGGGAGCCGCCGATTCCAGGACATTGCCGGCGATGGCATAGGCCAGCCGGTTCCGGCTGTTGTCATGGGCCCTGAAATTCAGCGCCATAGGCAGGATAAAAAGCGCCAGCGCCGCGCCTGCGAAGATGTTCCCCAGCCCTCCCTGCTTTGATCTCAACCACCGGTGGAGCCAACCGAGCCCAAAGGCCATGAAAATAAAGGAAACTAAAAAAGCCGGCAGAAAATAAGCCTCGATATCCGGTATGCTGTAATTGATGCCGTAAAACACCGTTAAACCGAAGATTGTCAGCAGGGACCAAAAAAGGGTTTTGCTTTTTTTGAATACGACATATATTCCGGGGAGTATCAGCCACCAAAGATATATACTTGGATTGTTCAGCCATAGCTTCGCGAAATTCCCGAGGTTAGCCAGCAATTCTCCCAACGATTGATTGAACATCCACACCTGGTATTGCTTACCGCTGACATGCCAAAAGAACCTCTCCCAGTTGCTGGGGTTGCCCCAATTTAACAACGGCGCCAGATTTGACCGGATGGGCAGGAATAAATAAATTGACAGACCAAAAATAAAAAATAAAATCCCCCCCCATAATATTCTTAACTTTGATCTGTCTGGTTTAATAGCCGTCATCATCAACAATCCGGGGATCAGCCACAGCAGGCTTAGGTGATTGCCCAGGCCCAGCCCGGTAAGGAAAGACCCCAACATTAAATATCTGCCCTCCCGGGAGTTATGGTATCGGACGGCCAGCCACAACAGGATCATAGCCAGCAGAGCGGTCAGGGCATAGACCTCCAGAAAAGCCGCCTGCTGCCAGATCACGGGCGAAAAGGCATATACCAGCGATGATGAAAATGCGACCTCTTCCTGAATCTCCAATTCCGTTATTATCCGGTACAACCAGCTGGCGGAAAGGGCCATCAACAAAGATGACAGCAGGTTCAGTTTCCAGGCCAGCTCCCCGAAGGGAATAAGGAACACCCATAACCTGCCGACCAGGGTATATAATGGATATCCGGTGGGATGGGCTATGCCCAGTGACTGGCAGACCAGCGATAGTTCCCCGGAATCTATCGGGCCGATGGTGGGGGCCATGGTTTTCAGATAGACCAGAAAGGAGATAAAAAAAACGAGCCCTGGTCCCCAAATCGGGCCGATGCTCGCTGCGATAAGTTTTTTCACTCTGATGATCATTGAAAATCGTTAATATTGATGCCTGCCGGTACCAAGTGGTGCGCCCGGCCCGATTTGAACGGGCAACCCCCAGCTTCGGAGGCTGGTGCTCTATCCAGTTGAGCTACGAGCGCATTGCCGACAATTATAACTTTTATCGGGAAAAAAATCAAGCAGATAAACTACAATTCCAGCTTTTGCTCGAGGTCGGGCACCAGAACTTCGCGCCCCGCTTCTTTAAAAGCCTGGGCTAAACTCTGGCTTTGGGCCTCCTCACCATGGATCAGGAGGATCTTGCCCGCCCCGTCCTTCATGTTGTCGGCAAAATTAATCAGATCGTTACGGTCGGCGTGGGCGGAAAAACCGTTCAGCACCTTTATCTCGGCCCTGACATCCTGCTCTTCGCCGAATATTTTTACTGACGGGGACTTGTCCACCAGCCGCTTTCCCAAAGTGCCCTGGGCCTGGAAACCCACTATCAAAACCATATTCCGAGAGTCCCCCAGGGAATTCCTCAGATGATGCAACACCCGCCCTCCTTCGCACATGCCGGAGGCGGAGATGATGATGCAGGGGGTGTTGGAGTGGTTGAGTTTTTTCGAATCCTCCGACGTCATGACGTAGGTCAGACGGCCAAAACCAAAAGGATCATGATGATTTTCTATCTGTATCCGCGTTTCTTTATCGAAACATTCGGGATGCATCTTGAATATATTGGTTACGTTTATTGACAGGGGGCTGTCCACGTAAATGGGTACGGCCGGCAGCTTCTCCGCCTCAAACATGCCGTGCAGTTCATAGACGATCTCCTGGGTGCGCCCCACCGAAAAGGCCGGGATGATAAGCTTGCCTTTGCGGTTATGTACCTGCTTGACGATCTCCTGAAGTTTCCGGCTGGTCTCCTCGATGGGGCCGTGAATCCTGTCTCCGTAAGTACTTTCCATCAAAAGATAGTCGGCTCCGGCGGGTTGATAGGGATCGCGGATGATAGGAAGGTGGTCACGGCCCAGGTCCCCGGTAAAAAAGAACTTTTTGCTTCGGCCGTTCTCGGTAAGCTCCAGATCCACCATGGCTGAGCCCAGGATATGACCGGCATCGTGAAATACAGCCTTTACCCCTGGCAGGGGATTGAAAACCCGCTCATATGACAGGCTGACAAAATAGTCCAGCGCCCTTTCGGCGTCGTCCATGGTATACAAAGGTTCTTTCAGCGGCAGTCCTTTGGCCGCCATTTTTTTGTTGACAAATTTTATATCGCTCTCCTGGATATGGGCCGAATCCCGGAGCATCAAGCCCAGCAGATCCCTGGTGGCCGAAGTCATATAGATGTCGCCCTTGAAGCCGTTCTTTACCAGGGTTGGAATATTCCCGCTGTGGTCCAGGTGGGCGTGGGACAGGATCATGGCATCAATGCCGGCAGGATCAAAAGGAAAATTTTTATTGAGATTGTCGCTCTCCTCCCTCCTCCCCTGATGGATCCCGCATTCCAAAAGCAGTTTTTTGCCCCCCACTTCTATCAGGTGCATGGACCCGGTAACCTTCTTGGCTGCTCCGTGAAAAGTGATGTTCATTTTTGTTTGGCGGCTGTTGTGAATTTCCAAATAGGGCTAATTGTCTCAGCTCCGTGATTGTCTTGCGCTTTAATTTTCCAGCAATATAAAGTTCCGTTTTCAAGATTGTTATACATTATACTTGTAGTTTCAACAATAGATGCCGAATCGATATTCAGGTTATTGCTGTTCGGCCATAAATAAATATGATATGTAAGAATATCGTCACTATTAGGGTCGGAGCATGTCCAATTGAAAACAATGTAATTCATCATACCGATAGCATTGTCTGCCGGATAAGGGTTTTTGGGAACATTCGGAGGATAATTTTGACTCACAGGGTTTGGTATGACTCCAGTCGGCGATTCATCTGTAGAGCAACCCAACTCCAAAGCCATTAGCAAAAGGCATACTGAAAATAAATTAAGTACCTTCATATTTCAATTCCTTAAAATAATGTTTATTTTTTAAAGTGCATTTTTATAAACCAAAACTCAACGGGCTATAAGGAAAAACTGGCGAAACATATAATGTTAACACAATACATTAAAAGGCCCCCGTTGTCAAGACAAAAAATGGGGTTATGCTTGTTACAGTTTAGGCTGCCATTAGGGTTGATTGCTTAAGGTCGTTGTAAACTGCCTCCGGGGTTTGCTAACCAAGGAACTGGTGGGGACGCCGTTGGTTGTGGAACACAAAGTAATTGCTGATGGACTGCCGGGCTATCGGGACCGAGGCATACTTGCGGAGATAGACTTCCTCGTATTTAAGGGAACGTCATAATTTTTCGGCAAAACTGTTGTCCAATGTCCGAACCAGGCCATCCCTGTTGATCTTGAGGTTGTGCTCTTTCAAAATGTCGGTAAACTCGATTGAGGTAAACTGACAGCCCTGGTCGGTGTTGAACATATCCGGGGGGCCATACTGTAAAAGCCCTGGGCAAGTCGTTTAGACAGAAGCCGCTATCATATGTTTTATATATGATATTTGCCTCTTACAGCAGACTGAGTTCTCCCCGCTCCAGACGCAGCAGCCTTTCTTTCCATCCCACTCCGGCCGAAAACCCTCCGGTGGAAAAATCCTGCATGATCACCCGGTGGCAGGGAATAATGACCGGCAGGGGATTCAGGCCCAGCGCGCGGCCCACCGCTTTGAAGGCCTTGGGATGGTGGATCTGGTCGGCCAGCCACTTGTATGACCGCACCTGGCCGTAGGGTATCTGGCGGACCTTGTTCCATACTTCGCGCTCAAAGGGAGTGATTCCTCTTAAGTCCAGGGGGTAGCTAAAATCAATCGGGATCCCGGAAAAATACCCGGCTAGGTCAACGTAAATATCTTCGAACCTGCCGGGGTTTTGGCTGAACTGGCATTGATGTCTGGTTTCCAGTTCTTTGAAATGAGACTCAAGATCATGTTCCCCCAGAATCACAGAGAACAATCCGGCATCGGTGGAGGAAACAAAGACCATTCCCAGCGTCAGATCATATTGACAGTAATGTATTATCATCTATTCCTTTTCCAATTCCTGCAGTATCCTGGAGGCCATTGTTGCTCCGACAATCTCAGCCAGATCCTCCCGGCTGGCCGAGGAGATGCGTTTTACCGAGCCGAATTTTCTCAGCAGTCTGCCGGAGATGCCGGGGCCTACTCCCTTGATGGATACCAATCTGGTATTGCCGGTGCGCTTGGCCCGGAGCGCATGATGGTATCTCTGGGCGAAACGATGTGCTTCATCCCGCAGTCGTTGCATCAAATGCAGGCCGGAGGAGTTCCGGGGAAGGCTGACAACGCTTCCGTCCTCAAGAAACAATTCTTCCATCCTTTTGGCCAGGCCGGCCATGGGGATATTATAGCCTTTTTCCCGCTTCGATTGCAAGGCGGAGTTAAGCTGGGGCAATCCACCGTCCACCAGGATCAGATCGGGCATATCCATTTTGGCTTCCCTAACATGATCCAGGTAACGCCCCACGGTCTCTTTGATCATTGCGGTATCATTGGTCCCCTCGGTTCCGATCTTGAAATGCCGGTATCCCGCTTTATAGGGCCTGGCGTCCTTGAAGCAGACCGCCGAACCCACGCTGTCGGTCCCCGAGATGTTGGAGATGTCGAAAGCCGTCACCAGCCGGGGAAGTTTGTCCAGGCCCAGAGCCTGTTGAACCTCTATCAGGGGTTTGGCGGTTTTAGCATTCAATCTCTCCCTTCCCGCCACCAGCTCATCCATCTTGCTGGCAAGTTGCTTGTGGGCGAAGGATAGGAGTTTCTTTTCAACATTGTTAGACGGCAGTTTAAGCGAGACCCCAGTGCCCTTGAAATTAAGCAGCACCTCTTCCAGCAGATTGCTGCCTTCGGGCAGGATTTCCAAAATTATATTATCGGGGATGGTCAGGGAGATCAAATAATGCTGGGAGATGAACGACGACAACAGTTCGGGATCCCCGGATCCCAGGGGATCTTCTATGGCCCGGTCATACCTGGCCACCAGTCTCCCGCCCCGGAAAGAAAGCACTATGAAGACAATTTGTTTTTTCAGCCTGGCCAAAGCAATGAAGTCGGCGCACA
Source organism: Candidatus Edwardsiibacteriota bacterium (assembly GCA_020053305.1). Classification (GTDB taxonomy): domain Bacteria; phylum Edwardsbacteria; class AC1; order AC1; family EtOH8; genus UBA2226. The sequence continues at coordinate 40,430 of JAGVNJ010000009.1, forward strand.
TCTCCCCCTTGAAAATTATTTTCTGCCCGGCTGTTACCCGTTCCAGGTTCTGCAGCTGATCCCTCCAGTGGGCCGCCTGCTCAAAATCTAGCTGTTTGGAGGCAGCGTCACGCAATACTTCAAGCTCATGCACCAGCTCCCGGTTTCGCCCGGAGATGTACTTCACTATGGTATCTATCATCGTTCGGTATTCTTCGGGACTGATCTTGCCCTGGCAGGGAGCCAGACAGCGCCCTATCTGATGATTGAGACAGGGGCGGGAAGGTTTTTTGGCGGGGAGCTGCTGCCGGCAGGTTCGGACGGGAAATATCTGTTTGACCAAAGCCAGGGTATGCTTCAGGGCGGTGTTGTCGGTGTACGGCCCGAAAAGTCGAGAGCCGTCTTGGTTCAAGTTGCGGGTGGAGAATATTCTGGGGTACGGCTCGTTGGTAATCTTTATCCAGGGGAATTTCTTGTCATCCTTCAAAAGAATGTTGTACCGGGGCTGTCGTTTCTTCACCAGTTCAGCCTCAAGGATCAGGGCCTCCGGTTCGGAATCGGTGACGATATACTCGATGTCGACCGTACTGGAGGTCAGCTTTTTCTCCTTGACGTCGCCGGTGCTGCGAAAATGCCCCAGCACCCGGTCCCGTATATTCTTGGCCTTGCCGATGTAGATGTCCCTTCCGGCCGAGTCCTTGAAGATATAGATCCCCGGCAGTTCCGGGAGAGTGTTTATATTATCCCGAGGTTTCATAAATTACTAAACGGGTTGAATGCATTGGATGGAATTGTTCCGGGGGGAATTGACCAGGCGGGCCACCTGATGGCAATCCATGGTCTCCGGGGGATACGGTCGGAGCAGGACCCCCATGGCTTTTTCGTCGAAAACATCGTTGTCCAACCAGAGATGGTAATCCTTCCGGGCGATTATGGCCGGCATCCGGTCATGCACCGGCTGCATCAGGGAGTTGGCCGCTGTGGTGATGATGGTGCAGCTGTCAAGCGCCCCTCCGTCGGGGCCGCGCCATGATTCGAACAGTCCGGCCAGGCCCATGGGGACGGGATCCTTTAGGTGGAAATAATAGGGAACCTTCTGCCCGCCCCGGCCGCCCCACTCATAAAAACCGTCGGCTATGACCAGGCAGCGCTTTCTCTGAAAAGGCTTTTTAAAGCTGGGCTTCCCGCTCAGGGTCTCAGCCCGGGCGTTGATCATTTTGTACCCGGTCTTCTCATCCTTGGCCCAGGGCGGGATCAGGCCCCAGCGGAATGCCTTGACGGTCAGCCGGTCTCTTTTGACCACTGCCGCCACAGCGTTCCCCGGAGCAATATTATAACTGGGCTCCAGCAGAAAAGAGATATCGTTCAAGCCGATATCGAATTCCAGCGCTATCTCCTCCCCGCTGCTTTTCCTGACGAACCTGCCGCACATGATGTCACCCCGGCTCGCGTATTGACATCACTTCACCCTTGCTGAGGAAGCAGTTGCGGAGCGAATTGTCCGTCAGATGCTTGAGTATCTCATCAAGCAGTTGCCTGGCAATTTCCCGTTGCTCCCCGGCCCTGCCCGGTTCTCCCAGAGCCGTAAATATTTGATGCCCCAGGGAATGGACCTGCAGGGCGAATGACTTGTGTACAATCTCCGACAGCTCCGTCTTCAGGGTTATATATTCCTCCCGGGCCTCCGGCCACCTCCCCTGCCGCGCCAGGGCCCGCATCTTACCGTAAAGCAACAGGCATCGATCGTTTTTTCTCAATGCCCGGCCGTCACGGCACAAGTACCTGTCGATTAATTCAACGGCCTCGCCCGGCGGCCGAAGACATGACAACACCCGTAGACGGACCAGCTCCAGGCGGGCCGACAGTTCCGTTTCCTCAATCTCCCGACCTATCTCCAAAGCGAGATCCAGATGCCTCTCCGCATCTCCGGGACAATCCATCAGAGAATAACAATGGGCCAAATAGCCGTTGGTGACGGCCTCGGTCGGCCGGTCATTGACCTCCCGGACAGCAGCGATTGACGCCCGGAGGTGTTCGATCCCTTTATGATAATCGGCCAGGTCAACGTACATTTGCCCCATCATTTCATTCCCCAGCCCTACACTGATAAGGTCTTCCGCCTCTCTGCCCAGCTCCAAGCATCGGCGCGCCAAGGCAAAGGCTCGGTCGTAATCGCCCTGGTGCCAGTACATTTCCGAAACGTTCCCCGATACCACCGCACTGCCAAGCTTGTACCCGGCGCGATCGTAATGCTTGACGGCCGAGGCGTAGGCCTGAATGGTTTCCGCTGTCCGGTTCTGGCCCCTCAGGCAGATTCCCAGATTGTTGTAGGCGTCTCCCAGGATGTCGACCGAATTGAATCTCTCGTAGACTGTTATAGCCTGCCGCAGCAGGCTCTCGGCAGGCTGAAGCTGGTTGCCGTACACCAGGGTCAGACCCTTGTCCAGCCAGATGCCGGCCCGGGCCAGATCGCTGTCGGCATGCTTTTCTGCCTCCTGATAATACTGCAGGGCCTGGCGGGTCAGAGTCTTTTCGCGAGCTATCAAAGCCCGCCATTCGTAAGCCTGACGGATTATATTTTTATCGGTGTCAGCCTCGATCACTTCCAATAGCCTGTCGGCCAGTTCCTCGGCCTTATTCAGATCGCCGATAACGCTGAAATGCCTTACCTGCATTATTAAAAAATCGATTTGGTGATCGTTCCGGTCAATCCGCAGAAGCAGTTTCCCCAGGGTTTCAAGCAGTTCCCGTTCCTGCACCCGCTCCGCCAGCAGATTTATTATGTTCAACTTCTGGCTGTAAAGGTACCAGAGCTTCTCCATCCACTGCGCGGCTGTGATTTCCCCGTCTGACGCATATTTATAATTTTGCTTAGCCATAAATTTCAACGGTACAGCTTCCCCCGATACTTAATTTCCTCAATATACATCACTTCGCAGGAGCCGTCCCCGGCGTCCTCCCGGCTCAGGGATGAGTTCCACCAGAAATTGCTCTCTCCTTTAACGGCATCCACATAGACCAGAAAACCGTAGGCTTCGATAGTGTCCCAGGCCGAGATGTTCCGCAGGGCCGCCCGGAGGTTATCGTTGGCCGGGATGGCGTGGACGTTAGCCGAATAACGGGCAATGAAGGTATTGTCAAAGGGGAATTCCTCGTCATAACGCCAGTAATACCAGCGGTTGCTTTGCGACCAGCGCACTTTTTTATACAAGCCGGTGGTGGTCATCTTGCCCCAGGCCACCGCCAGGTCGCAGGGGGCTATGGTCGAGTTCCAATCCGAGCCGTAATTTTTTCTGCTCAACACCAAGCCTTTTAAAATATATTCGGCCTTTGGTTTTATAGTTATGTCGTAGTCATTGGCCGAAATTTTGATCGGGTTCTGATCCTCCAGTGGCAGCTGCACCGGATCGTCCCGAATATCGATCGTTTCGCTGTCGACGGTCCCTTCCGGCGGAGTCCCGCAGGATTGCAGCAATATCAGGCAAAATATGATCATCAGGATAACCGTGGCGTTTCGGGACATATTTTTATCGCTCCTTTTTTAGATTCTCAGGCTTTGGCCACCGGCAGGTCGGCCCAGCTGGTGGTGTACCTGGGTGACAGCTTCAGCTGGCGCATTTTCCATGGCTTGTCCACCCCCTGGGCAGCATAGAACACCGTGTTGCGACCCTGCGAAAGATTGATCTTATCAACCGCCTGCATGATGGCCTGTTTTTGCCGATGCTTTTTTTGATCGCTTTCCAGGTCCAGCTGCACCTGGCTGTCTGGCACCAGCCCGCTGAGCATGACCCCGGCCCGTTTGTAATTGTAGCCCGTTTTGAAGATTTTCTCCAGAGCCCGGCCGGCATATTTTATCAGCACGGGGGTGTGGCCGGTGGCGGTGGGCAATCCGACGGTCACGAAATTCCGGTATTGCGATTCATCGCGAAAACTGCTGGTTTCGATAAAGACATGCACGAAGGCTGCCGCCGACCGCTGCCTCCTGACCTTTTCGGCAGAGGCCGCAGTGAACTCCGCCACTGCCTGGCTTAACTGGGTCCTGTCCCTGATGAGCTGGCCGAAGGACCTCGAAGTAAGAACGGCTTTCTTGGGTCTGGCAAAATGTTCCAGCCGGATGCAAGTCGTCCCCCGCAGCTCGGTGACGGTCCGCAATCCCGTCACGGTCATATTCTTTTTTATCCAGGCGTCGGGCCTGGTGGCCAGCTGCAATGCGTTATGGATGCCGTGCCGGTTGAGAAGTTTGGCGTACCGGAACCCCACCCCCCAGATATCCCCGACCTCCAGCTGCTCCAGGTAATCATCCACAGCAGGGTTCAGGGACAGATCCAGAATGCCGTCGCATTCGGGGATTCTCTTGGCGAACCTGTTGGCGGCCTTGGCCAGGGTCTTGGTCAAGCCCAGACCGATCGACACCGGTATCCCGGTCCATTTACGGACGGTGCGGCGGATCTCCCGGGCGCAGCTTTCCAGGTCGCCTGTCGTGCCGGACAGGGTCAGGAAGGCCTCGTCTATGGAATATATCTCCATCTGGGGTGAGAACTGTTTCAGGGTCTCCATCACCCGGTTGGACATATCGCCGTACAAGGTGAAATTGGCAGAAAAAACCTGGATGTTGTGCCGATCGATCAAGTCCTGCTGTTCAAAAAAAGGCTCGCCCATCCTGATGCCGGCGGCCTTGGCCTCGTTGGAGCGGGCGATGATGCAGCCGTCGTTATTGGAGAGCACCACCACCGGGAGCTTGGCCAGCCGGGGATCGAAGACCCTCTCGCAGGAGGCATAGAAATTGTTGCAGTCCACCAGGGCAAAGACCGTATCCATAAAGAACCTACACCGAATGGATCACGTGTATCACCACCCCCCAGATGTCGAAATCCATCTCCGGGGTGACCTCCAGGTCCCGATATTCCGGGTTCTCGGCGGCCAGAAAGGTCCGGTCCTTTTTTCGGCGCAGGCGTTTGACCGTCAGCTCTCCGTTGACCGCCGCCACCACGATCTTCCTGTCGATCGGCTCCAGGGACCGGTCCACTATCAAGACATCTCCGGAATGAATGCCCGCCTGGATCATGGAATTACCCTGGACCCTGACGAAAAATGTGGCCGCCGGATGCCGGATCAGGTGTTCGTTAAGGTCCAGCTTCTTGTCCAGAAAATCATCGGCCGGCGAGGGAAACCCTGCAGCGATGCTGGCCAGGTAGAGCGGCAATTTCAGCTTTCCCCCGGCCTGGAAACCGCATATTTTCATTTCCGAAGGGGATTGTTTGTTTTTTATCTTCATTATCTTTAACATATTGTAAATTCGCTGGATCAATTGAAATATATCATTTATACCGTTGGCTTTCAAGAGAAATTGTCCTCAAGGCATGATATATTATTTTGACCAGGAAATGATCAAGTTATTATTGATAAATCCATGGGTTTTATGTTATATTTACTGACAAAGAGAATATTTCGGAGAAGGTATGAAGTCATTCGCCAAAAAAGTGATCGCCGCCCTGCCCTCTGGGGGAATAGAGTACGCCGATGTCCGGGTGCTGCGATCCCGGCAGCAGAACGTATCCACCAAGAACGGTACGGTGGAATCGGCCACCAATTCATCCGAGCAGGGTTTCGGCCTTCGGGTGCTGATCAACGGGTCCTGGGGCTTCGCCTCCAGCTCCAAGCTGGAGACATCGGAGATAGCCAAGGTGGTCAGGCTGGCCGTGGAGATAGCCAGGGCCTCCGCCCTGTCGCCCGGCGAGCCGGTGGTGTTGTCCGGCTTGAAAAAGCAGACCGGGAGCTATAAAACAAAAATCCAGAAGGACCCCTTTAAAATACCCTTGGAGCAGAAGATCTCCCTGCTGCTGGAGGCCGATGCGATCATGCGCCGGAACCCGGATATAAAAGTAGCCCGGGGCAGCCTGTGGTTCTTCCATGAGGACAAGGTGTTCGCCTCCACCGAGGGCAGCCTGCTGTCCCAGGAGATCACCGAATCCGGCGGAGAGATCAGCGCCCTGGCGGTGGACGGCCCGGAGGTTCAGATTCGGACCTACCCCAATATGGGCGGGGATACCGGCCAGGCCGGATATGAATTCATCGAAAAGCTGGAGCTGGCAGAAAACGCCGAGATGATATCCCGCCAAGCTTCCCTGCTCCTCAAGGCTCCTCCTTGCCCGGCCAAGAAAAGCACCATCATAATAGCCACCAACCAGCTGGCCCTGCAGGTGCATGAGTCGATCGGCCATCCCATAGAGTTGGACCGGGTCTACGGCACCGAGGCGGCCTATGCCGGCACCAGCTTCCTGACCACCGATAAACTGAATACCCTCAAGTACGGGGCGGACATCGTCAACGTCAACGCCGATGCCACGGTGCCCGGGGGGCTGGGGACCTTCGGCTGGGATGACGAAGGGGTGCCGGCCCAGAAGGTGCCTATAATAAAGAACGGCCTTTTTGCCGGCTATCTGAGCTCCCGGGAAACGGCAGCCCAGCTGGGCCTGTTATCGGGCGGCGCCATGCGGGCCGACGGCTGGAACCGGATCCCCCTGATCCGGATGACCAATATCAACCTGGAGCCCGGCAGCTGGGATTATCAGGATCTGATAGCCGACACCGCTGACGGGGTCCTGTTCGACACCACCAAGACCTGGAGCATAGACGACAAACGGCTTAATTTCCAGTTCACCACCGAGATCGCCTGGCAGATCAAGGGCGGCCGGCTTACCGATCAGGCCTACAAGAACCCGACCTATACCGGCATGACCCCAGAATTTTGGAATTCCTGCGATGCTGTCTGCAACCGCAGATCCTGGCACCTCTGGGGCATTCCCAACTGCGGCAAGGGCCAGCCGGGGCAGACCGCTCACGTCGGGCATGGCGTCTCCCCGGCCAGGTTCCGCAACGTCCGGATAGGAGTTTCCTGATCCCCAATATGTCAAACAAGAGATACATAAAACTTCTAACCCAAACAGCCGGCTATGCTCTGATGCTGGCTTTGCTGGCCGGGACATTGGGCTGCGCCTATTTCAACACCTATTACAATGCCCAAAAACTATACAAACCGGCCAGCCGAAAGCACCAACATTTCCCAGACACCACTGCCGCCACCAGCACGGAAAAAGAGGGCCTGAAAAAAGCCATCGACAAATATGCCGATGTGGCCCTGAAATATCCCAACAGCCGCTGGGTCCTTCCCAGCCTGTATAATATGGGCAATGCCTATTACCTGAGAGGTGAGTACGACAAGGCGGCCCGCAAGTACCAGGAGATACGGCAATACTACCCGGAAAGCAAATATTCGGTCTGGTCTCAACTGAACAGCGCCCTTATCTTCTATAACCTGAAGCAATGGGACAAGGCCTTATGGGAATTGTCCCAGATAAAGACCGACGACAAAAGCATCAATCAAAGGACGGCTTACCTGGAGGCCCTGATACTGCAGACCGTCCCCGATTACCCCAAAGCGATCATCTCCTGGGAGCGCTTCCTGTATAATCACTATAAAAGCGATCTGGCGATCGAGGCGCGGTATAATTACGCCCGGTGCCTGTTCTTCCTGAAAGAATTCACCAACTCCATCCGGGAGCTGGAGACAATTCTGGATTCCAGAATTAAAAGGAACTTCCGCTATCAGGTCACCATGCTGCTGGGCCAGGCCTACCAGGGCAACGGCAGACATTCCGCGGCCCTGCCGTTGTACCAACGTTTATTGAAACGGGAGTCCGACAAGGGCCGGATATCGGCCATAGAACTGGAGATATTGAACTGTCAAACCCCGGGGATCACGGCCGATAGTGCGGTCGGACTGTACTACAGCCTGGCCCAGAAATATCCCAAGACCGCCATATCCTCCGAGGCCTTGTTCAAGATCGGGCAACTCTATGAAGCCGGACAGGAGTTGGACAGCGCGTTGGTTTACTACAACAAAGCTCGAAACGAAAACCCGGCCGCCCATATCCGCGAGGCCGCGCTAAAGAAAAGCGCCGATATCTCTTTGCTGCTGGCATACCGCCAGCAATCCGATCAGCAGGCGGCGGAACAAAGCGCCAAATTGCAGTTTCTGATGGCCGAGCACTATCTATTCGGCCTAAATAAACCTGACTCCGCCCTGGCCGCCTATACCCGGGTGGCTACAGGTTCCGGCGATCAGCTGCTGGCCCCCAAGGCCTGGTATGCAGCGGCCTGGACAGCGCGAAAGTACTTGTCGGACACATTAAAATCGGACAGCCTGCTGGCTGTATTAATAGAAAAATACCCCCGGACCAGATATGCCAACGGCGCCAGACTGATGATGAACCAGCCGATCGACACCACCGTCAGCGACATTGAGCCGGAGATCGAGATGAATGTCAAGCCTCTGGAACAGAAAAAAGATGCCCCTCCGGCGCCGCCCGATACCGCCCAGACACTCCCGCCCGACATCGATGTCAAGGATACCCCTCCCACCCCTCTGATACCGGGGCCAAATATGAACCGTGAGCTGAATCCCAATTAAATGAAACAATATCATTCAATACAGATCGCTTCGAACGCCCGGGTTAGCGATAAGGCATATACCCTGTCCTTTAAAATTCCCGGGCTGGCCAAGAGCGCCGATCCCGGGCAATTCGTACATATCCGGCTTAGCCCCGGGTCGAATCATCCCCTGCTTCGCCGCCCTTTCAGCATCAACGACATCCGGGGGGATAAGGTAGAAATCCTCTACGAGGTCAAGGGTTCCGGCACCGAGCTGCTCTCCCAAATATCGCCCAAAGACACCCTGGATGTCATCGGGCCGCTGGGAAAGGGTTTTGACATCGATCTCCGCAAACGGTATCATCTACTGGTGGCCGGGGGCATGGGGATCGCTCCGATGGGCTTTCTGGGCCGCCGGCTGAAAAGCCTGAAACTAAAACATGAATTGCTTTACGGATGCCGGTCCTCCTCCGAACTGATACCATCCGATATCAAAATATGCAGCATATCCAGCGATGATGGGAGCTGCGGAAAAAAAGGCCTGGTCACCTCCCTGCTGCCGGACAAACTGGAGAGCTGTCAGAACCCGGTGGTCTATGCCTGCGGCCCCTGGCCGATGCTCAAGGCGGTGGCCCGGATCTGTCAGAATAAAAACATCCCCTGCCAGGTTTCGCTGGAATCCTTCATGGCCTGCGGGGTGGGGGCCTGCCAGGGCTGTGTGGTCAGGAGCAGCGACGGCAGCTATATTTCGGTCTGCGATAAAGGGCCGGTGTTTGACAGTCGGCTGATCGACTGGGACCAGGATTGCGTCGTATGAAGAAATTGAAAAAAATAGACCTGCGGGTCAGCCTGGCCGGATTGAAGCTTAAAAATCCCGTCATCGCCGCCTCCGGCACCTTCGGCTACGGCACCGAATACACCGGCCTGGCGGAGCCCGGCGATTTCGGCGCGGTGATCACCAAGACCATCACCCTGGCTCCCCGGCCCGGCAACCGGCCGCCCCGGATCTGCGAGACCGCCAGCGGGATGCTCAACTCCATCGGCCTGGCCAATGTGGGATTCGAGGCCTTTAAAAACGACAAGCTGCCCCGCCTGGTCGAAAAAAAGGCCGTGATCATCGCCAACATCGCCGGCAACACCATCGAAGAGTATGTCGAGCTGGCGAAAAAGATCAATAAAATATCCCACATCCCGGCTCTGGAACTGAACATCTCCTGCCCCAACGTCAAGCAGGGCGGGATCGCCTTCGGGACCGACCCGTCCAGCGCCGCGGCCCTCACCAAGGCGGTCCGTAAGGTCTACAAAAAGACCCTGATCGTCAAGCTCAGCCCCAACGTCAGCGACATCGCCGCCATCGCCCGGGCGGTGGAGAAAGCCGGGGCCGATGCCCTGTCGTTGATAAACACCCTCTATGGCATGGCGGTGGATATAAAAAAACGCCGCCCGGTGCTGGGCAACATTACCGGGGGCCTCTCCGGACCGGCCATCAAACCGGTGGCCCTGTATAATCTCTACAAGGCCTACCATTCGGTGAAGATCCCCCTGATCGGCCTGGGGGGCATCATGGATCATAGGGATGCCCTGGAGTTTCTGATCACCGGAGCCGTGGCGGTGCAGATAGGGACCGCCAATTTCGTCAACCCGTCGGCGGCCAAGGATATTCTCTCGGGTCTGGCCGGATACTGCCGGGAAAATAATATTACAAAGATAACCAAACTTACCGGAATCTTAAAATGTTAAATTTTGATCGTCAGAAAATAATATTTATATTTTTAACCCTCCTGCTGGGCTGCGCCCCGGCCCCCATCTACCGCGGGGGGCCGGCCAGGGAGACGACGGCTGCTTCCCCGAAAAACGAGACCGTCAAAATAAATGACAGCCCGCCCGCCGAATGGCCCCTGACCACCGTCACCGGAATCGCCAGCTATTACGGGAAGGAATTTCATGGCCGGAAGACCGCCAACGGCGAGACCTTCGACATGAACGCCATGACCGCCGCCCACCGCACCCTGCCCTTCGGCACCACGGTCCGGGTCACCAACCTAGCCAATGACAAAATTGTCACCGTCCGGATCAACGACCGGGGGCCCTTCATCAAGGGGCGGATCATAGACCTGTCCTACGGGGCCGCCAAATCCATAGACCTGCTGTCCATCGGGCAGGTCAGACTGGAAGTGTTAAAATATCCCCAATAAACGAAAGGATTTTGATGAGCATTTTATCGCGTGACCGCCTGATCGTGGCCCTGGACGTTCCGGATCTGAAGAAAGCAAAGGAATTGCTGAATCGGTTGGGCCCCTCGGTGAATTTTTACAAGGTGGGCAATCAGTTGTTCACCTCCTGCGGCCCAGAAATTATCGAGTTGATAAAGAATAGGGGGCACAAGGTTTTTCTGGATTTGAAATACCACGATATCCCCAACATTGTAGCCAAAGCCTCCCAGGCGGCCTACGAACTGGGGGTGGACATGTTCAACATGCATGCCATGGGCGGGTTCTCCATGATGGAGACGGCGGCTACCACTGTTACCAATTCCGCCTCCAGCGGCCAGAGACCCAAGCCCGTGATGCTGGGGGTGACGGTCCTGACCAGCATGGACGAGGCCACCTTCCAGGATGTGCTGGGCACCCCCGGACGGTCCATAGACGAGCAGGTGCTGCACCTGGCCCGCCTGAGCAAGAGCGCCGGGCTGGACGGGGTGGTGGCCTCCCCTCACGAGATAGCGATGCTCCGCCAGGAGCTGGGAAACGACTTCGTGATACTGACCCCCGGCATCCGGCCGGCCGACAGCTCCAGCGACGACCAGAAGCGATTCCTGACCCCGGGCCAGGCCATCAAGACCGGGGCCGACTATCTGGTGGTGGGCCGGCCAATCACCGCGGCCAAGGATCCGGCCGAAGCCGCCACAAAGATAACCAAGGAGATTGAAGATGCCCTCAAATGAAGATATCAAACAGATCCTGATAAAAAATGAGGTGCTTCTGGACGGTCACTTTTTGCTTACCTCGGGGAGGCACAGCCGGTTCTATTTCGAGAAATTCCGGGTCCTCCAGCAGCCGTCCGACGCCGCCCTGTTCTGCCAAAACATAGCCGAACATTTCCAGGGGACGGATATCGACACCGTGGCCGGGCCGACCACCGGCGGGATTATCATCGCCTTCGAGGTGGCCCGGGAGATGGGCAAAAAGGCCGTCTATGCCGAGCGGACCTCAGAGGGCCGGGGATTTTTAAGGGGCATGTCCTTGGCCAAGGGGGAAAAGGTGCTGGTGGTGGACGATGTGATGACCACCGGAGGTTCGGTGCTGGAGACCATCGAGGCGGTGAAGAGGGCCGGGGCGGAATTGAAAGGCGTGGCGGTGTTCATAGACCGCAGCGCCGAGAAGCCGGATTTCGGGGCCCCCTTCTTCTCGTTGTATCACGAGAAGGTGGAGACCTTCGATTCCGAAAATTGTCCATTATGCAAAGAAGGAATACCGCTGGCCAAGCACGGCAGCAGCTCCAAGAAATAGCAGATCCTTGTCTATCATTCCCGGCTAGACCGGGAATCCCTGGAAAAATAATTAAGCCCCTTCTTACGAAGGGGCTTTTAAAAAATCTCTATGTTATTTCATGAACGGATAGGGAATGGTGATATAGGTTTCGGACGGCTTGCCGTTCTTGGTGCCGGGTTTGAACACCGCTTTGTAAGCAGCCTCCGCAGCAGCCTCGTCGCAGCCGTAGCCGATGCCCTTAATCACTTCGGCGTTCTTGACCTTGCCGTCGGTGCCCACCAGTATCTTTACAAACACCCGGCCGGTGATCCCGGCTTTGCGGGCGGATTCCGGATAATACGGAGAAACTATTTTCAGCGCTTCCGGCTCGGTAGGCATGATCTCCGGCTCCTTGGGTTCCTCAACCGCAGGCGTGGCTGCCGCCGGAGTCGGGGTAGCCTCGGCCACCAGCAAGTCCTGGGGGTTCACTGCGGCCGGCTTGGGCGGGGCTGGCGGCGCTGTTGTGACCGCCCTGGGAGCAGGCTGTTCGGTTCTGGTGGCTATGGGCTGGGGCTTGGTTGCTTCTGCGGTTGTCGGTTTTTGCGGCTGCCCTCTTTCCGGGGTTACGGCCTCCACCGGCTGGGATGGCGGAGGCGGGGTCACTGCGGCCGATGAAGCGGAGGCCATGGCCTCTCCCCTTCTTTCGGCGGCCGGGATCCACCACTCGTCCAGCGAAGCCATCGGCCCGCGGGCGTCCTGGACCGGACCCTTGACCCCCTTGTAGATGATGGTGACCACGTCCGGGACGTAGAGATAGGTGGCCGGCATCTCGGTGTTGACCACCTGTTGGAATTTTACCCAGATATCCTTGGCCTTGCGGCGGCTCAAAGTGGCCAGCCCCTTGTCGATCAGGCTGTCCACCGAGGGATTGGAATACTTGAGGATAAAATTATAGATGCCCTTCTCCGGTGTGGAATGCCACACCGCCGTGGGATCGACCTTGAAATCGTTCTTCCATGAGAACAGCATGGCGTCGTACTGTCCGCTTCTCAGGCGCTGGATGAAGGTCCTGGCATCCACCACCGCCAGGTTGACCTTGACCCCGACGCCCTTCAACTGCTCCCTGATCAGGACCGCGGTGGCCTCCTGCACCGGCTGCCCCTGGGCCAGCAGCAGATTCAACTCCAGCACCTGCTTGGGACCCTTGGCCAGGTAGCCTTCGCGGTTCTTGTCCTTCCATCCCAGTTCGGCCAGCAGGGCTTTGGCCTGATCGGGATCATATGGCTGAGGTTTCATATTCTGATCATAGGCCCAGCTGGTGGGCAGGAACGGCCCGTTGGCCGGCTTGCCCTTGCCCATCAGAACGTCGTTGATCAACGCGATCTGGTCGATGCTCAGGGCGAAGGCCTTGCGCAGACTTACGTCGGAGAACAGCTGGCTGTTCAAATTCCAGCCGATGAAGGTGAAATTTCGTCCGGGATATTCGATGGAGGTCAGGTTGGGATCGCCCTGTACCTTGAGGGCATACTGGGGCGACAGGTCGTTGGTCATATCCACCGAGCCGCTCTGCAGGGCGTTCATCAGGCTGGTCTCGTCGCCGAAGAATTTGAATACGATCCGGTCCAGGGCCGGCTTGCCCTTGTAGAAGTCCGGGTTGGCGGCCAGCACCAGGCGGTCCCCCCGCACCCATTCCTCCACCCTATACGGTCCGTCGCTGACCGGATTGGCGTCGAAGTCGGCGGAATTGGCGGCGCTCAGCTTCTCCAGGATATGCTTGGGCAGGACCATGATCCCGGTGTCGAACAGTTCGTCGGAGTAAACCCGGTTGAAGACGAACTTCACCGCCAGGGGCCCCACCACCTCGACCTTCTCCACGAACTGCAGGCCGCCCGCCCGGGCGTATTTTATCTGGGGATCGCGCATCATGTCGAAGGAGAACTTGACATCCTCGGCGGTCACCGGCTGCCCGTCGCTCCACTTGGCGTTCTTACGCAGGACATAGGTGACCTCCTTGAAATCCTCCGAGAACTTCCAGGAGCGGGCCAGCCCGGCCACGATGTTCATGCCCTGGTCGAAACGGTGCAGGCTCATGAATAGTTTTTCATGGATATCGGTGGAGGCGGTGAATGACAGCCGCAACGGGTTCAAGGAGGCCGGCTCGTTCATGGTGCCGATGGTCAGCGTCCCTCCGGATTCGCTGTCCGGATACTTTTCGCTCTTGGAACATCCGGACAGCACCAGAAAGAATCCGGCGATCACTAAAAATAATCCACGAAAAACCCATGATCTCATGGTTCGCTCCTTTTATTAACGTTCGATTGGATGCCTATTTGCCTGCAATATGTATAAATTATAATAAGTTAAGCGATTTGTCAAGTAAAATTTGTTGATTTGTCAATATTTCTGTAGTATAGTATCTTTTCGGGAGGATTTTATGAAGCACCGCCTCATTCTACAGATACTATTGGTGATGATTTTATCCGCAAATATTTTACGGGGAGCCGGCGACAATATGCCCAAAGCAACCATCTGCGATCTGCATTGCGATACCGCCATCAACCTGGCCGACGGTAAAGGGACCGGCGGAGCCGCGAAAAAAAGCCGGGTAACCTCGGAAAAACTAAAAGCCGGCGGGGTCGGCCTGCAGGTCTACGCCTGCTGGGTTTCTCCCAAATACCGCCATCGCAAGGCCTGGGACCGGACCCGGCAGTTGATCGCCGCCGTTAAAAAAGAGATATCGGATCATCCGGATGAAATGATGCTTGTCAGCGATAAAAAGAGCTGGCGGGAATGCCGTAAAAGTAAACGGATCGGGGTGATGCTGGCCGTGGAGGGTGGTCATGTGCTGGACGGGGATATCTCCCGGCTGGACTCCCTCCATGCCCAGGGGGTGAGAATATTGACCCTCACCTGGAACAACTCCAACCAGTTTGCCACTTCGGCCTACAGCGCGCATAAGACCGGGATAGACAAGGGTCTCACGCCGTTGGGACGCAAACTCATTGCCCGGGCTGATAAAATGGGCATGCATATCGACCTCTCCCATTCCTCGGAGAAGACCTTCCGGGATGTGGTAAAGACCAGCCGGCTGCCTCCCCTGCTGTCCCATTCCTGCGTAAATTTTCTCAACGGGCATTTCAGGAACGCCTCGGACAAGCAGATCAAGGCGGTGGCCGATAAAAAGGGATTGATCGGCATCAATTTCTGTCCGGGCTTTTTAGGAGACAGGCATAAGCCGGTCTCCATCGAAAGCGTGGCCGACCAGTTCGAGTATATCAAGGAGCTGGCCGGAACCGATATCCTGGCCATCGGCTCGGATTTCGACGGAATAAGGGAAACACCCGAAGGCTTGGACGGCCCGGACAAACTGCCTGATCTGCTGAATATGCTTAAATCCAGGGATTTCAGCCAAAAGGAATTGGACGACATCGGCCTGAACAATACCTTGAGGTTCTTTGGCTGGCAGTGATGGGTCTTTGACCTCTCCCTGCCTATCGGCTTCCCTCTCCTAAAGCATTAGGAGAGGGGCAGGGGTGAGGTCCTCTGGTCAGAATTAACTCTTTAAAAAAGCCCGGATAAATATCCGGGCTTTTTCAGTCGGCCTCGCCTTTGATGAACCGCTGGACCCTCTCGTCCGGCGATCTTTTTATCCCCTCCGGGGTTCCGCAGAAGATGATCCTCCCCTGGTGCAGCATGGCGATCCGGTCGGCGATCTTGGAAGCGCTGACCATGTCGTGGGTGACGGCGATGGAGGTCAGCGACATTTTATTGCGCAGGGCAATTATCAGGTCGTTGATCTTGTCGGCCATGATGGGATCCAGCCCGGTGGTGGGCTCGTCGTAAAGAATGTATTCCGGGTCCATGGCGATGGCCCGGGCCAGCCCCACCCGCTTCTTCATCCCGCCGGAAAGCTCGGCCGGCATTAATCCTCCGGTGCCCGACATCCCCACCATCTCCAGCTTTTTATTAACGATATCGGAAATCTGTTCCGGTGAATACTCCGAATGCTCCTTAAGCCCCAAGCCTACGTTCTCGGCCACGGTAAGTGAATCGAACAGGGCCGCCCCCTGGAACAGCATGCCCAGCCGCTTCCGCAGGGCAAACAGTTCATTTTTTTTGATATGGGACAGCTCGGCGCCGTCAATCCTGATGGACCCCCGGTCCGGCTGCATCAGCCCGATGATATGGCGCAGCAGGACGCTCTTGCCGCAGCCCGACCCGCCGATGATAACCATGGTCTCCCCGGTGTTGATGCTTAGGTCCACCCCGGCCAGCACCTGCTTGGAGTTGAAGGATTTGTATAGGTTGGAGATCTCGATCATGATAACTCAATTATTTCTGCCATAATATTTTGCTTCGCACACATTCAATAAAATCGCATTTAGTATAAAAATCAGACAAATCGCCCGATGTTTCCAGCAATACATATTTTAATCTTAGATTATTGACAACCCTTCTTATCGCCATCATCATTTGTTTCCCAAAACCCTTACCACGAAAGGTTTCATCTATTTCGACATCAAACAATCTGGCGTAGCCGTCGAGTTCGGCGATGTATACCGAACCGATCATATCGCTGCCTAACTTGAACCAATAAGGTTTAAAGACATTAATGAAGGATGTTTGTAAAGGTTTAAGTTTAGAATACCATTCTTCTTGATAGTAATCTCTGTTCTTCAGCCTGGAGTGGTACCAATCAAAATATTCGGCAATAGAGGGCCTGTATAATTTGGCCTCTGTCGAGATGTCTTGGCTCTCGGCTTGCATAAAGATGGCATCGCTAAAAACAAGTCTTTTCTTACTAAAATGATCAACCCACGTGATATCAATTTTCATTCCAGAGCCAATGTCATAACGGTTCGGAAGGTCCAGTTTATTATTCCGGTGAATATCTTTAATCTGGTTAAGGACAATCTCCATTCCGCTTATAGAATTGGCGGTTACATTGATCGCCCGGTTGAAGTCACCGCTCCATGGGACAAAGGGATTTCTGACATGGATAAAACTATCATGTCTTTCCGGGATACCGCCATAGGCTTTTGTAAGTTCAACTTCTGATTCTATTGACAATTTTGCCCAATCCGGGTATATGAGAGTATTGCTATTTAACATTATCTGAATATCCAGGCCGAGATAATGTAATCGAATATCAGTATCAGCACCGCCGAGGTGACCACCGAATTGGTAGTGGCCTTGCCCACCCCCTCGGCCCCGCCCTCGGTGGCCGAACCGTGGAAACACCCCGAGGTGGCGATGATGATCCCGAAGAACACCGATTTGACGATCCCGCCCACCAGGTCCCGGGTGTGAAAATGGAACCGCAGGCCGTCCAGATACATCTGGCTGGAGATGCCCACCGAAAGCACCGCCACCAGCCAGCCGCCCACCAGGGCCACAAAGTTGGCGAACACCGTCAGCACCGGGGCCATCACCGCCCCGGCCACGAAGCGCGGCATGTACAGATAGGCCACCGGGTCGATGGCCATGGTCTCCAGGGCGTCTATCTGCTCTGTTACCTTCATGGTGCCCAGCTCGGCGGCGATCCCAGCCCCCACCCGGCCGGCCACCACCAGGGCGGTCAGCACCGGGCCCAGCTCCATCAGCACCGCCCGGGAGATCCCGGCCCCCAGCCAGATGGGCGGCACCAGCCCCTGCATCTGATAGGCGGCCTGCACCCCGGCCACCATCCCGGTGAACACCGCCGAGAACAGCACCACCGGCAGGGAACTCACCCCGAAGAACATCATCTGGGTGATCACCTGGGAATAATTTCTGAAGAAATGCCTCAGGGACAGGGATATCTTTCCCAACAGGATGAAAGCCGCTCCCCATTCCTGAAAAAGGTCGATGGTCGAGCGGCCGATGTTATCGAAAACACTTCGTTGGGAAAGGATGTTCAGTTTGAAAGGCATGTCCTTAAAATATATTTAGTTCAAGAAAGGCCTTATAGGTTATAGAAAATTACTTCCCCGCTTTCTCTTATAACACCTCTCCCCCGCCCCTCTCCTAAAGCATTAGGAGAGGGAGATGGGTGAGGTCGGAAGTTTTAGGGAACGGCAAACTAACGCAATTAATAATAATATGTATCCAACCCGCTGTCTTATTATCACTAAGACTATTACACCAGCAACGCCGACCGTAACCGTCCCCTAAGACCCAGCTTAACCTGTAAATTCTTACAGGCTAAGTTAAGTGGACCAGGCGTCCAAATAGGGTCCGGGGGCACAGTGCGAATAACTCGGGTAACAGTATAAAAACGATCCCTGCTTCGCAGTGTGTGCCCTTTTCATTAAAGTATTGTTGTTTATATAAGCGATTTTTCAACTGTTAAGCCCTGTGACCCCGGCGGGTCTTTCGCCCTTTCTGCCCGGACAGAAAGGGCAGAGAAATCTAGAACTGCTCGGTCCTCTGCTCCTGGGTCTGGTTCTCGAACCGGGTATATTCCTTGAGGAAGGTCAGGTTGAACTTCCCGGTGGGCCCGTTCCTCTGTTTGGCAATTATCAGCTCGGCAGTGTCGGCGTCCATCTGCTCGGACTGGCTCCACTCCTCCTTGTCCCGATAAACCCCCTTCTGGCGGTGCAGGAACAGCACCACATCGGCGTCCTGCTCGATGGCCCCCGATTCCCTCAAGTCGGACAATATGGGGCGCGAGTCCTGTCCCCGCTGTTCGGAGATACGGGAGAGCTGGGACAGGGCCATCACCGGAACATTAAGCTCCTTGGCCAGGGCCTTGAGTGAGCGGGAGATCTCGGAGATCTCCTGCTGGCGGTTCTCGGAGCGGTAGCTGGAACCCCGCATCAGCTGGAGGTAGTCCACGATGATCAGCCCCAGGTCCACCTCGGACTTCAGCCGCCGGGCCTTGGCCCGGATCTCCAGGGGGCTGGAGCTGGAGCTCTCGTCTATGTAGATCGGGGCCTCGTGCAGCAGGCCGGCGGCCGACACCAGCTTGGAAAAATCCTGCTGGGAGAGATAGCCGCTGCGCACCTTGTGGCCCGGCACCCGGGCCTCGGAGCACAGCAGGCGGATGACCAGCTGTTCCTTGGACATCTCCAGGCTGAATACCGCCACCGGGATCTTGTTGACGATGGCCGCCTGCTGGGCGATGTTCAGGGCGAAGGCGGTCTTTCCCACCGAGGGACGGGCACCGACGATGATCAGATCCCCCTTCTGCATGCCGGAGGTCATCTCGTCCAGGTCGGCAAAACCGGTCTCCACCCCGGTGATGTGCCGCTTCTCCTTGTACATCTTCTCCACCATCTCGAAGCTGTCCTTGATGAAGGAGCCCAGCGGCATCAGATGCTTGCGGAGGCGCTTTTCCTTGATGGAGAATATCAGCTGTTCGGCGCGATCCAGCAGTTCCTCGGCGGTCTCGCTGGCCTCGTAGCAGGAGGAGACGATCTGGGTGGCGGAGTTGATCAGCCGGCGCATGACCGCCTTCTCCAGCACGATCCGGGCGTAATAATCTACATTGGCCGCGGTGGCCACGCTCTCCACCAGCCGGGTGAGGTACACCGGGCCTCCGGCGTCGTCCAGCCACTTGAGGCGCCGCAGTTCGTCGGCCACCGTCACCAGGTCGGCCGGCTGGTTCTTCTCGTAGAGGTTGATGATGGCCCGGAATATCTTGCGGTGGGCCGAGGAATACAAATTCTCCTCGTCGCTGATGATCTCCACCGCCCGGGATACCGCTTCCGGGGACAACAGCATCGAGCCCAGCACCGCCATCTCGGCGTCCTGCGACTGGGGCGGCAGTCTTTCTATCATGTTATTGCTGTCGGCCATCGGACCTTTCCTGATCGTATATCTTTCTTACCAATTGGACGTCCTCCCAGGTCTGCCTCTTCCAGGCCGGGTTCCGCAGCAGGGCCGCCGGATGAAAGGTGGGCACCAGTTTTATATTGTGATAGTAGTAAATCTGGCCCCGCATCTTTGAGATCGGGGTGGCGTTCTTCAGCAGGGTCTGGGCGGCGAAGGTTCCCAGGGCGCAGATCACCTTGGGTTTTATCAGTTCCAGCTGCCTGATCAGATAGGGCTCGCACAGTTCTATCTCCCGGGGTTCCGGATTGCGATTGCCCGGCGGCCGGCACTTGAGGATGTTGCAGATATACACCTGGGAGCGGTCCAGCTTGATGGCCTCGATGATCTTGGTCAGCAGCTGCCCGGCGGCGCCCACAAAGGGCTTTCCCTGCAGGTCCTCATCATGGCCCGGGGCTTCGCCCACGAAGACCATATCGGCTTTGGGGTCACCGTCGCCGAACACGAAGTTGGTGCGGGTCTTGGACAGCGGGCATTTGGCGCAGCCGGATATCTGTTTTTGGAATTTCGCCAATGCCCCGGAATGGCCGGAGCCGGAGAGCGCCGGTTTTTTGCTCAGCACCAGTTCGCTGACGCCCTGCTCCTGCTCCTGAAGAAGATATTTCCTGAGCCGGCTGATGGCCGCGGTTGATGTCATCTATCGGCTCCTATCAATTTGATGGCCCGATCCAGGATCAGGTCCGCCAGCTTGGATTTGGGCATCTGGGGGAATTTGGCGGTCTTCCCTTTTTTGTCGATGATCACGGCCTGGATGTTATCGCTGGACAGCGTTTTTGCCGGGTTGGCCACGATCAGGTCCAGGTTTTTGGTGATGAGTTTTCCCCTGGCATTGGCTATCAGGTTGTCCGTCTCCAGGGCGAAACCCACCAGCACTGTTCCCGGTTTTCTTCTGACTGAGGCCAGGTGGATTATATCGGGGTTCTTTTTAAGGGTCAGAGTTATATCGCGGTCGTTTTTCTTTTTGATCTTGCCCGAAGAGATATTTTTTGGAGCGTAGTCCGCCACCGCCGCGGCCATGATCAGAGCCCGATTATGCGGCAGTTCCTTAAGCACCGCCTGGCTCATCTGGGCGGCGGTGCTGACCTGGATATGCTTGAGCACCGCCGGCGCCGGCTCATCAACCGTCCCGGTGATCAAGGTCACCCTGGCTCCCCGGCGGGCGGCCTGTTCGGCCAGGGCCAGGCCCATTCTGCCTGATGAGCGGTTGGAGATGAATCTCACCGGATCCCATGGCTCCTCGGTCCGCCCGGCGGTGATGATCAGCGGGATGTCCCGGTAATCATCCTTCCAGCCCAGCAGGGAAAGAATTTCATTCTCGATCTTCTCCACCGGGGCCAGGCGGCCGCTGCCCTCCGCCCCGCAGGCCAGCCTACCGGTTTCCGGCTCCACCACCCGCCAGCCGTTATCGGTAAGCCGTTTTACGTTCTGCCGGACGATCGGATTCTCCCACATATTGACATTCATGGCCGGGGCCAACAGCACCGGGGCCTTGACGGCCAGGGCCACCGTGCTCAGCAGATCGTCAGCGATTCCGGCGGCTGCCTTTCCGATGAAGTTGGCCGAGGCCGGCACTATCGCCAGCACATCGGCCAGCTGGGCCAGGGAGATATGCTCGATATTCTGCGGCTTGGAATCCGGGAAAAGTTCCAGGGCCACCGGATTGCCCGACAGGGCTTCAAACGAGGCCGGTCCCACCAATTGGCAGGCATTGGCGGTCATGATCACCGTCACCCGGCAACCCTTCTTTCTTAGGCGGCTGACCAGGTCCAGGGCCTTGTAGGCGGCGATGCTGCCGGTCACTCCCAACACTATGTTGGGAGCTTTAGTCATGGCTGTGGAATTCCACCTTGTGGTCCCTAAGCCGCTCCAGGGCCAGCGAGATGGGCTTTAAGGCCATGTCCATCCGGCCCAGCCTCCGTTTGTCATTAAGTCGCCGGGCCTCCTTGGCGGCCACCAGGACCGCCATGTATTTGTTCTCCATGCCCTCGCTCAGCTCTTCGATGGGGATGAATGCCATTGTAGATCTCCTTGAAATATTTTTTATATTATTTTTATGATCTCGTCCTTGTTGTAGCGGGAAAGGCGGCGGCGCTCGGCCTGGATGATGGCCACCACCGCATCAATGGCCTGGTTAAGGTCGTCGTTGACCAGCCAGTAATCGAAAT
Organism: Candidatus Edwardsiibacteriota bacterium; assembly: GCA_020053305.1. Classification (GTDB taxonomy): domain Bacteria; phylum Edwardsbacteria; class AC1; order AC1; family EtOH8; genus UBA2226. The sequence goes on from JAGVNJ010000009.1 coordinate 62,286, forward strand.
CCCCGATCTGCTCCATCTCCAGCCGGGCCTTGTTCAGCCGTTTGCTGATCACCTCGTCGCTGTCGGTGGCCCGGCTCATCAGCCTCTGCTTCAGGGCCTCGATGGAAGGCGGGATCACGAAGATGCTGATCGCCTGGGGATAGGTCTTCTTGACCGACCGGGCTCCCACGGTATCGATGTCCATGATCACGTCCCGCCCCTGCTCCAGCTGGCCGGAGATGTCCTTGCGGGGGGTGCCGTAATAATTGTCGTGGACCATGGCCCACTCCACTAAGGCGTCGCTCTCCAGCATCTTCTCGAAATCGGCCGCCGACACGAAGTGGTAGTCCTGCCCGTGTTTCTCGTTGGGCCGGGGCGGCCGGGAGGTCACCGATATGGAGTAGACGATCTCGGGGTGCCTCTCCACCACTTTGCGGCACAGGCTGGTCTTGCCCGCCCCGGAGGGGGCGGAGAGTATTATGGGAAAACCCTGGCGTGATAAATTATGCATAACTATCCGTCATTAATTTCAGATCGATACCCTGATCCCGGCGTTGAGGGCGATGGTCTCCCAGGGCTTGAAGTCCTCCACCTTCTCCAGGTTGGAAGTGCTCAGGATGCCGTTGGCCAGGTTTATCCGGGAGCCCAACATCAGCTCGCCCTTGGGGAAGGGAATGCCCAAGCCGGCGCCCAGGATCACCATGGGGGCCGAACTGTAAAGCTTGTCATCCTCCAGTGCCAGGTATTGCCAGCGGCTGGCCAGCCCCAATCTTAAGCTGGTTCGTTTGATGGACAGCGAGGTGCCCAGCGAGGCGTAGGCGTTGCCGATCATGGGCCATTCCCCGGTCATCATGTCCATGCCGCCGTTTACCCCCACCCGCAGACCCCACAGTTTTAGACCCAGCGAAGCCTTCAAACTGGTCACCCCGGGAAGTTCGATCTCGCCGGTGTCGGTGTCGGTCTTTCTGGTGTATTCCACCCCACCCAGGTTGAGCTTGACGTCGCCGGTGAAGGTCTGGGTCAGGGTATCGTACTGCAGGTTGTTAACGCTGATGCTGTCCAGAACCGGCTGCCCGTGGGGCAGCCCGGAGTTGTTGAAGTAATATCCGGATAGCTTGTAGGGCATCCCCAATTCCAGGGACATCCCCAGCTTGACGATGGGCAGTTCCATGTTTCCGCCCAGCACCAGGCTGTACTGGGTTCCTTTGAGATCGCTGGAGAACTTGCTGTAGAATATAGAATCCCCAAACGGGGCGTAGACATCCACCGTGTCAAAATAGACACTTGGCCCGCCGGAACTTGCCGAATCCGCCAAAACTCCCCTAAGGCTGTCCAAACTTCCGGCAAGTTTGAGACTGGTATTGGCGATGGCCTCTATCCTGGTCACCTTGACGCCCATCCCCATGTTGAATGGACCGTACTTGGTGCCGGCGCCCACGAAGATCGGCTGGTTGGAGATTCTGGCCTGGCCGCTTCCCTTCAACCGGACGTTGGTGATGGCCGAAACATTGAAGGTCACCGGTATTTCCAGACTGTCGGGGAGGGTTCCGTTGGCGTCGCTAGCCAGGGTATAATCATAAGCATAATTGAACTTCTGGGAGATGTCCAGGTCGGCCTTATCCAAACCGACCTCCACCGCAAAGCTCCGCTGGTAGGCGATGCCCACCCCGAAGGGCCCCATCTTTCCGGCCACCCCGGCGTAATCCAGCCCGCCCTGGTCGGTTAGGGTCAGGTAGGTGGGGATCTTCAGTTCCCCGGTAACCTCGGTGCTGTCCATCAGCTTGATGTCCGTGTTCATGCTGGCGTCCTTGGACAGGCTGCCGGCCACGGTGACATCCATGATCCCGGTCAGCCCCAGCCCGCCGGGGTTGTTCATCATGCCCACGCTGCCGTGGGCCAGATTGAGGTCCAGAAAGCCCAGGTCCAGAAAATAAAGATTGAGCTCCGGGGTGGACATGGCGATATGGGCCTCCATCTGGGTGGAGAGCGTCTGGGCCGACAGCCCGCCGACCAGCGCCAGACACAGGGTTATTGATAAGGCGATTTTTTTCATGGTGCAATCCTTCCGTAATATTATTCTACGTTCTGGGACTGTTCCCTCATTTTCTCCAGGTTCTCCTTTATCCGGACCACCAGCTGGGATATCCTGTCGTCGTTGGCCTTGGAGCCGATGGTGTTGGCCTCGCGGTTGATCTCCTGCAGCAGGAAGTCCAGCCGCCGGCCCACCGGCTGGGCGGTGTCCAGGTATCCCTCAAAGGCCTTTATATGGCTGGCAAAGCGGACGCATTCCTCGCTGATGTCGCACTTGTCGGCGTAGGCCGCCGCCTCCTGCATCAGCCGCTGGGGGTCCAGGGTGGTTCCCTGGGAGATCTTTTTAAGGCGCTGGGTGAACTTGTCGCGGAACTGCCGGATCCTCAAAGGGGCCGACTTTTCGATGGCGGCGATGCTCTTGTTCAGTTCGGCGATGTTCTTCCGAAGATCGGCCGACAGAACCGAGCCCTCGCGGGTCCTCATCCGGTCGAAATCGTCCAGGGCCTTCTTCAGGCAGTCCTGCAGACCGGACCAGGCCTTGCCTTGTGACAGCGGGGCCTGGCGGCTCTTGAAGATCTCGGAGAAATGATAGATGTCCTCCAGTTCCACCGGGTCCTTGATGCGGTAACGCTTGCGCAGGGTGTTCAACAGCTTGTGAAAATGATCGGCGCTACGGAGGTCTATCTCCGGCAGTTCCGGCGCCTCGCCGCCGTTATAGGTGACATTCAGGCTGACCGAGCCACGGGCGATGCGCTTCTGCAGGAGTTTTTTGACCTCCGGCTCCAGGCTGGCAAAGGCCCGGGGCAGCCGGATGCCGAAGTCGGTGAAGCGGTTGTTCACCGAGCGTATTTCCATGGACAGGCGGGAACCGTTGAGGGTGGACTCCGCCCGGCCGTATCCGGTCATGCTTTTTATCATAAAACCCCAATCTAAAGTCTTATTATAGCACAAATTAGGGTGATGTCAACGGAAAATAAAAGACGGCCGATTTAAGGCCGCTACCGGAGGTACTGGTTCTTAACCCAGCCTTTCCTCCTTCGCTTAAATTACGGCGGACAAGTAAGGGCTGGGTTAAGAACACGCTTCAGGGCACGTCTCTGTGGCAAAAGCCTGTCATTCCTGTTCCCCGTTTTCACGAGGACATGTTTCACGGGAAAGGCAGGGACAACAGATTTAAAATCCCTCTGTGCTTTTGTGCGTTTTGTGGCAAAACCCCCTCACTCCCCGATCTCGATATCCATTATGGCCGGGGGTATCCGGGGAAAGGTCGAGCCAGTATAGTTTTCTCTGGCCTTGCTAACCGTCATTTTTAATTCCAGGGAAACAACCTTTGTAATCTCCTCCCCTTTGATAAGTCCGTCCTGGTCGCTATCCGCTATGATGAACCATTGACCGGAAGACAGGGACATGGCACTGTCGCACATCGGTTTATAGCTGATCCCGAATTCCGCTGTTTTATACCCGGCCGGCAGGGCCGGCCGGCGGTTGACATACAGAACGCTGTCCTTCACATCGCGATATATCGAGATGGTGTCGCCGTTCCTGGAAACCAGCAGCATTCTTGCTGAATCCCCCTCCAGCCAGCCGAAGGAATCTGATACCTTCTGGTTCAGCCCGTTCAGCGCCTGCTCGGTCTGCATATATAGCTCGTGCCGGATCTGATTCTTGGCAAAAGCCCTGAGCGTCGGAATCAGCACCCCGAAGATCGCCGCCATCACTATGCCGAATATGGTCAAGGCAATCACCATCTCCAGAAGCGACCAGCCGGAATGACCTTTTCGCATGTTCAATCCTTCTTGATAATGAAACCGCTGTCGTTGATGTACAGCCCATAGGGCTCATCTGCGGGATACTGAAAGGCGGCGATCCCGTAGGCAGCGTCAATCAGCCTTGTCCGCTGTCCGTATTTGAGCAGGCTTCTCCACAACCCGCGATGGGAAGCATCGATCAAGTATCTGCCAGGCTTGAGCGTGCAGGTGTCGGATTCGTAACGCCCCGAGAACCGGTCGATCTTGTAATAGGCCCCGGCCCCCAGCCACCTCAGCAGCGGGTTCCAGCGGACGATGTATCCCTCGATCATCCACTGGTCGCCGTTCAATTGGAAATCGAACCTCCGGTCTGACTTAAGGTCGGCAAACTCCAGGACCAGACCCCGGCCCTCCTGCCGGGCGATGACGGTGCCGATCCGCTGGTCGTGCAGGTAGCGGTTGAGGGTCTGAACGAACAACGACAGGAAAATGAAGGCCGCCGAAAGTATTGCCAGCACCGCCGAATTCAACAGCAGGTTGAAAGCCCGGCTGGGCCCGGCCTTTCGCTTGGCCAAGCGGCTGACCAAGTAGATGAATACCAGCAGGGCGATCAGTCCGATTGTCAGGCCGATCAATCCGGTGGAAACGGCGAACTTGTCCATCTCATCTCCTTCTAATCATATATATTATCAGCAGGGCCACCAGTCCCAGGCAGGCTGCCAAAGCGCCCAGGACGGTGTATTCCTTGGATGGGTATACATCGAACCTGCCTGACGGCATTTTGCCCATTTCCAAGCTATCAAACGGGATGCGGTTTATCGGTTGATTATATTTATCTTTGTTTTGCAGATAATCGGCAAAATGATCGAACCTAGGCCTGCTTTCATAGCCGATCAGCACATCATCATGCCGGATGGGGCTGCGACCGGAGATTTTAAAATAAAGTCCGCCCTGTCCGTCCTGACGAAATACTTCCCGGGGGTAGACCCCGTAAACCTGCGATGCTTTAAGCCCGCCTTTGAGGTTGATCTGCAGTTCGGTCTCCTGCAGCGGGCCGTCCCAGGCCCGGGCCTGCTCCAGCAGGAATCCCAGGAAGAACGAGCGGCGGACATTGCCGCCCCGGGACAGCTGGGCCGGGCCGGTCCTGAGCGCATAGGATATCCTTATAGTATCACGACTATGGGGCGGGATATCCATAATCCATCCATACCATTGGCTGACCGAATCGCGGTATGATTCGGGCAGGGAAAGATATATCTCGCTGGTTCGGAGATCGGGGTTGATATTTTTTACCGCCAGCTCCCGCCCTTGCCAGGATATTTTCAGGTCGAATAGAGAATCCATTTTGACGACGGAGACCTCATGGTGGAAAAAACTTCCGCTTTTGGGGAGGCCCAAAGATAGTGTAATATTATTTTGACTGCGGTTTCCCAGAATGATCTCTGCGTTGACCACCGCCAGCCCGGGATAGAGGTCAACCAGTATTGCCTGCCTTTCCATGGAGGCCAGACCGTATCTGATGTCGTTCCGGGCCGGGACAGGAACAATGTTCCGGCCTATCCCCGCTCCCTGCAAAACCGGAGCGATGGCCCGCAAAGACCCGGCTGACAGGACCAGCAATGCTATAACACAGGTCCTTAACCCAGCCCTTAAGGGCTGGGTTAAGTAAACCCGTCGCATACAGTCAAGGCCATTCATGGCCTTAGGTTTATCATAATTTGCTTTCATCTTTATCAAAGGGTAGCCTTAGCTCAGGCCTGCCAGAAGCGGTCTTCGAAATCCCGGCCCGGCACCTTGATGGCCAGGGGCGGGCCGTCGGGATGCTTCTCCAGTTCGTTGCCGCCCTCCTCCAGGGTTATCAGCAGGCTGAGGGTTTCTCCGGCCTTGGCCCCGGCCAGCTCAAAGGGCATCTTCATCTCCACGATCCGGTCGGCCGCCATCAGGCAGCCCTCCGGGCCCTGCTGCTCCTTTAAGCGGAAGATCATGGTTCTGCGAACCGGGCTGAGCAGCTCAATTTTCAATTGGGCATTTCCCAGCGACCCCAGGGATGACCCGGGCGAAGGATCCAGCCGCAGGTAAAAATTTCCGGCGTCGAATCCGAAGTGGACCGATTGAAAAAAACTCTGGCTGCGGCGCATGGCCCCGCCGTTGAGGTGGACATCGTAAATGCCGCTGCCCGACCACTCGTAGAACTCGGTGATCCGGCCGTCGATGACCGGGGTTATGAAGGCGATGGGCTGGGACACCAGCTGGCGGTCCGCCCTCTCTTTGGCGATCGGCCGGAACAGCCGCTCCGGCGTCTCCATCTCCAGCAGTTTATACACCGCCCGGAGATGCCCCCGGAAAAGTTCGTCAAACTCGGCCAGGTTCTCGCTGGAGAAATTTCCGCCGTACCACCAGCACCAGTCGCTGCCCTCGGCGGTGTAGATCTCCTCCATTACCCGGCGGTGTCTCTCGGTATCGCCCTCCAGGAATTGTTTTTTCTGCTGGACGGCCTGCCGGGCTTTGAGCAACTGCTCCCAGGCGTCGTTGTCCTCCTCGGCTCCGATCCATATCCGGAAATCGCTGTTTATCCAGGAGCCGGGAAACAGTTTTGTCAGGCTGGGCAGATCCTGCTGTTCGTCCAGATACTGACTGAAGGTGCAGCACCTCAGCTTTTGGCTGGATGACAGGCGGCCGTATAGCTGGTTAAGGAATTCATGGCCGTCATCCGGAAAGAATTCCCAGACATTCTCGCCATCCAATATTATCGGGGCGATATGTTTTGCGGCCTCGGCCCCCAGTTTATCGGCCGAGTGTTCCAGCCGGCCCACCAGATCGCCTGCCGCCTGGGCCGGGTCCCAGTTGTAATAGTCAAAACCCAGCTTGTCGGAGATGACCCGGTCCCGAAAGAACAGACTGCAGTCGCCCAGACGATAAGGGCGATATAGAATCTCAGGATGGGCCGGCTCGTGCCCCTGGCGGAGATGCCGGCCAAGGGATCTTTCCAGGATGCCCTCGTCGCTGGCCAGCCAGCGGACCCCGGCCTGTTCCATCAGCTCCACCGTCTCCCGGCTGACGCTGCCCTCGGAGGGCCACATCCCGGCCGGCCTCCGGTCGAAGATTCTCTCCATGTAATCCAGCCCCTGGGTGATCTGGGCCAGGGCATCCTCCGGAAAGACGAAGGCCGGAGGCAGGGTGGCTCCCGGCATTGATTCCCGGGCGATATTGCTGTCGCACAGCAACGGCAGGATGGGATGATAATAGGGGGTGGTCGATATCTCCATCTGTCCAGAATCCCAAGCCTTTTTATACAGGGGGACGATCGAGGCCAAAATGGCCTGCTGGCTGTCCCACAACAGCCCTTTGTCCTCTTCGGTAAAGTTGCTGCCTTTGGCTTTCAGCCGGGCCAACCGAGGGTCCTTTTGGAAATGGATCGGATCGGTCCAGCAAAGGTTGAACCAGACCTGCAGATCGCGGATATCCTGGACGGTGAACCGTTTGGCAATATCGGCCAGCTCCCCGGGCTTCGGGTTACGGCCCCGCTTGCCCAGCAGTTCGCGGTACCGGGGATGGACCTCCACCATGTTGGCCCAGTGGGCCATGAAAAAATCCCGCAGCACGAAGAGCTTCTCCTCGTTGCTTAGGTCGGCGGCCGCCTTTTTACTGACCTCCAGATGCAGATCGCTGCAATTCCCCGTGACATAATCCTGCAACTGTTCCAGCAATACCGGCACCAGATTGAAGGTCAGCTTTATATCAGGATACTGTTGGACAACGGAGGCCATGTCATAATAATCCTTCAGGGCATGCAATCTTACCCATGGTAGGCGAAAAACCCTGTTATCCGGCTCCCGGTAACAGGGTTGGTGCATGTGCCACAGAATTGCGACGTTTAGGGCAGGCATGGCTTCTTTCTCATTCCGTCGGCGGAAGCATGGCCAGGGCCGACTTGGCCTTTTGGGCGTTCTGGTCGTCGGGATATTTGCCGAGGATCCCCTGATAGGTCTCGCGGGCTTTGGCAATATTTCCCGCCGCCCGATAGCATCGGCCGGCTGCCAGCATGGCGTTAAGCGAAATATAGCTCTGTTTGGGATAACGCAGAGGGATCTGCAGGTACTCGTCGCCGGCTTTATTGAAATCGCCCGACTGCTCGTAACAGGCGGCCACCCCGCCGATGGCGGCCGACATCAGCAGATAGCTCTTGGGCTTGGCATTGACCGCCCGCTGGTAGTTTTTAAGGGCCTCATCCTGGTTGCGCATCTGAAAGTTCAGGTTGCCCAGGTTCACCATGGCCTCCTTGGCCGATTCGGTGCTGCCGAAGCGCTTGATGATGTCCTCGTAACCCTGGCGGGACTGCTGGGCGTCGCCGCTGAACAGGGCGGCATGGGCCGACCCCAGCAGCAGATTGGCCTGCCTTTCGTTCTTGGTCCGGTTCTGGGCCACGAAGAACAGCCCGATCACTATGATCAGGGCCCCCACCAGGACGGCCAGGATCTCGGTGCCGTAGCGCCGGAACAGATTGATGGTCTTGGCCATATCTTCGGCGAACTCATCGTGTTTTAACCGGTGCTTGCTGATATTATGCGACACTTTAAGAAATCTCCTTAATGTTCATGACTGTTTTATTCCGTCAGATGACAATTATATATGAATTGACCGGGGACTGTCAAGCCGAATAAGCCTATCGTATCCTCTGGCCGTCAGACTCCCTGAAGAGATGGGCTTCGGAAGATTTGAAATCAAGGTTGATAAAACTGTTCTGCTCCAGTTTGATATTGCCGAAGGTCCGGGCTATGACCTTGTACCCGTCCGGAGAAGTGGTATAGATCAGCGACTCCCCGCCCAACTGCTCCACCAGGTCCACCGTCGTCCTCAACCCCTGGCCTTCCCCGGCCAGGGAGATGTTCTCCGGCCTGATGCCCAGCAAAACCGGGGTTCCGTTCTCGGCCCCGGCGGAAACATGCGGCAGCTCCTTCTCGATCTGCTTGTTTTTAAAGGAAAACCGGCCTGCGGCGGCTGTCAGATTTCCCGGGATCAGGTTTATCCCAGGAGTGCCGATGAAATTGGCCACGAACAGATTGGCCGGGTCGTTGTAGATGGCCAGGGGCTCGCCCACCTGATGCAGCAGGCCGTCCTTGATGACTGCTATCCGGTCGCCCAGGGTCATGGCCTCGGTCCGGTCGTGGGTGACGTAGATGGCGGTGGTGTTCAATTGCTGTTGGAGCCTTTTCAGTTCGGCCCGGGTCTGGGTCCTGAGCTGGGCATCCAGATTGGAAAGCGGCTCGTCGAACAAAAAGACCTTGGGCGATTTGACGATGGCCCGGGCCAGAGCCACCCTCTGCCGCTGGCCTCCGGAAAGGGCCTTGGGTTTGCGGTCCAGGTATTTTTCCATATCCAGCATCTCGGCGGTCCGGGCCACCCTGTCCTTGATCAGGGCCTTGTCCATTTTGGCCATCTTAAGCCCGAAGGCGATGTTATCGAACACCGTCATATGGGGGTACAGGGCGTAGTTCTGAAAGACCATGGCCACGTTGCGGTCCTTGGGAGCGACATCGTTGACGATATTGTTGTCGATGTAAACGTTGCCCTCGGTGATCTCCTCCAGCCCGGCGATCATCCTTAGGATGGTGGTCTTGCCGCAACCGGATGGGCCCACCAGAACCAGAAATTCCCCGTTCTTAATTTTCAGATTCACCCGACTCACCGCTGTGACCTTTTTGTCATATACCTTGGTCAGATTTTCAAGCAATACTTCAGCCATATCCCCTGTCCTGTTATTTATTAACCGTTTGCTTTAACGCTCAAAATGTCCAAATAGAAATTGTTCTTATGGGTCACGTCCATGGTGCAGCTGCATTTAAAGTTGATGAAATCCTCATTCTTCTGGCTGGCTATAAGATATTTCAGCCAATAGCGGTCACCTGGCTGGCTGTATTTGGGCAAAAGTAAATTCTCAAACTCACAGACCGGCGGCTGGTTGGCCGGGCCGTACGGCGCCCGCAAAAGCATCTCCGGCAGGATCGGAGTGATTTGATCCAGCCGGGCAAGTCTATGATCTGTTTTCTCCGACGGTTTCGATCTTAGGATCAGGTTTTGATTTTTAATTCCATATTTTCTCAGGGCCTCGATCAGCTCCTTCTCCCGGCCCTCGATGACCGTGAATCCGGCGGCCGGCTTATGGCCGCCATGCTGGAGGAAAAATCCTTTCAGTTCGTTAAGCAGGGCCACAAAATCGAACGGCTCGAACCCCCGGCACTCCCCGGCGGTCAGGCCGTTCTTGCGGCCCAGGATGATCGCCGGATGCCCGGTCCGGTCCCTGACCCCGCCGACCACCGGTCCCACTAAGCTCCAGGGCATTTGCTCATCGGCCAGCACTTTAAGAGGATTGGGATCGGCCAGGGCCGTTTCTGTCTTGGCCGCCACCTGGTCCTCCATTCGGTTCAGCCAAAGCTGTTCGTCCGAATAAAGCTCCTTCCAACGCTGGTGGTCGAAATCACCCTGCAGCAGTTCCAGTGTCTCATGGCGGAACCCTTGGGAAATGCCCGAGGATAGCAGGCCCACATAGGTCTGGGAGATTATCCTGGGCGACAGGCCCTGATCGCTGGATATCCCCAACAGGTCGTTCAACTGACCGATGACCTGGTTGTTCTCGATAAAATCCAGCCCAGCCCTGGCGATGTGCCAGTTCTCACCGGTCATCGGCACCCGGTCGGTGATGGTGGCCAATGCCGCCCAGGCTGTACGGTGGGGATATTCATTCAGCCAACCTTCCGACGGTTCCCCGTCCATCGCGGCCGCCAGGTAAAGGGCCACCCCGGCCCCGGCCAGGTCCGGACTGGGCCGAAGATCCTCCGGGATCTTGGGGTTGAGCAGGCAGACAGCCTTCGGCAGCCGGGGAGGAAGTTCGTGGTGGTCGGTGATGATAAGTTCCAGCCCTTTTGATGCGGCATATTCCGCCTCGTCAAGGCTGGAGATTCCGGAGTCCACGGTTATCAAAAGCGACACCCCTTTAGCCAGCAGCTGATCTATCACCTCACGATCCAGGCCGTAATGCGTGACCGACTTGGGGGGTATATAATAAATCGCCTTTGCTTTGTCCCTCAGGGCATCCAGCATGATGGCGGTGCTGGCAATGCCGTCAATGTCGTCATGGCCCCAAACGGCGACGAGCCGATTCTCCCGACAGGCCCGGTTTATGATCTCCGCCGCTTTTTGCAGTGAAGCCCACCCGGCGGGGTTCATCGGTTTAGGAGCGTCAGAACCCGGCATGCTAGAAGTTGATCCCCATGGTCATGGCCTGGATGTTGCCCAGATCGCCGTAGGACCGGTAACCGTAGGCCACGCTGAGATCCCGGCGCCCCAGCTTGTTTATCTCGATCCCAAACCCCAAGGGAGAGCGGTCGGTCAGCTCGGGTACTTTTTCATATCCTATTTTCAGGTTCAGGCTGGGCAGCGGTGCGAGCTCCAGGGAAAGCGAGGGATAGCCGCCCTGCTCTTTCCTGATATTATATTGCGCCGAGCCGCTGATCTTGCCGTCAAGATATGTCGCTCCTGCTCCGGCCATATATGCCGTGTTCTGGGGATAACGGATATCATTGTTCCTGGGATGATCCGGCCCCAGGTCCTTGACCATCAGGCTGCCGGTGATCAGGCCCCTTTTATAACTCAGGGCGATATCCGAACTCCAGCCCCAGTCGTAGCGGTCCGGCAGGTTCAGCCGGGAGGATTTCAAGGTCAGGCCCAGCCCCCAGGCATCGGCCAGCACCAGGCCGTAGCCCAGCCCCAGGTTGGCGGCCTGCGACTGGACGGTTCCCATAGGCCGGCCGTCCTCCGAATACCCGGCCAGGGTTCCCAGCGACCAGTAGCCCAGGCTCAGGGAGACCGTGCCGTACCTTCTGACCGGGAGCACGGCGCTGGCCGAGCCCCCGTATACCTCCTGCCACCATTGGATCCCCGAGGCCGCCAGCGTCCGGTATTTGATGAAGCCCAGGGCTGAGGGGTTCTGCATCAGCCCCTGGGGTTCCCGGGATTGCAGGAAACATCCCTCGCCGAACACCACCTGTTCCGCAGTGGTAGGCAGGTCCCAGTAAAGTAATTGGGCCTGGGCTGTATGGGCCAGCACCATGGCCCATACTATTATAATAAATCTTTTCATCGTGACACCATCGTTTTCCCCAGGGAGGTCCTGGTTTCGGTTGCGGATCTCTGTTCCAGCCGGATAAAGTAAACGCCGTTCATTACCTGGCGGCCCCGGGCATCCTTTCCGTCCCAGCCGATCGGCTGATCGGGCTGGCTGCCGGTTATCTCTTTTATCTTCTGCCCGGACAGGTCGTAGATAACAGCTTTGACCGATATTGCGCCGGGCAGGGGGGTGAAAACGATGCGGGCAAAATTCTTTATGGGGGTGGGCCAGGTGACCACCGGGCTCTTCTCGGATACCCCATCTATATGGATCGGGCTGGTCCAGGCCCGGTCGCCGTCGGTCTGCAAGGCTTTTACGAAATAATACACCGTGCCTAATCCAATACTCTTATCCAGCTTCCAGACGGTTTGGTTGGAGGCCGGTATCAAATTGAAGGTATCGGCCGGGATGCCGTTGGTATAAAGATACAGGCTCTTGAAACTGGTGGCGGCCGAGGCTTCGATCGTTATCTTTACCTCGCCCTCCTGGCGGATGAAATGCTCCCCCTGATAACGATCGTCCACCGATAGCAAAAGATTTATCCGGTCATCGGCCGGGCTGACCTCCATGGCGGTGGTGCGCCGGGCCTGCAGGGCCTCCAGGATGGCCGGTTTGGTAAGGGTGTCGGCCCAAACGCCGGTCAGGGGAATATTGCCGTAATAGTTCACCCGGTTGCCCCAATCAAATATTGTATCTATTTTGCCAGTATACGTATTATAATATTTACAATGGTTATCCTGGTTTGCAGAAGCACCCACATGCCAGCCCTTCTCCAGTGCCCTGAAATAGGCATCCTCGTAGAGCGAGCTGCTGTTGATGACCTCGATCAGGTCCATGGCCCGGTCGTAATCCTGATAATAATAAAGGTCGTTGAAGTTGCTGTTCCATGACGAATCGGGATGGCAATACATGGCCGGGTACCCCTGTTCCAATATCCAGGAATAACACCCCAGCAGGTCGGTGTTGTTGTAGGGCCACAACCCGGGAGCCTCCCAGATATTGATATGGCCGAACCCGGAGCTGCCGATGCTGCCCACCTCCTGTCCGGCCAGGGCCACGAACCGGCCCGGCGCGGTCATGGTGTCGGCGATCAGCCTCAGGTTCTGGTAATGCTCGGGGGTGATGGAATAGCTCACCCCGCCGAAGCTTCCCCCGTTGTTGTGTTCGGTCAGGGCCTGAATATGAATCTGGGCCACATCCCGGGCATAGGCAAAAGCCGTGTCCGGAGTACTCACCCCGTCCGAATAATCGGTGTGGGCATGCAGGTTGCCGTAAAAGCACTTATACTCCGCTTGGCTTACGCCGACCCAGCTGAACAGAAGGCTCAAAAATATTATCCTAAATATCATCTTCATTTGAGCAACTCTCCGCCTCCTTCCGCTTTTCTTATCCGTCCCTCGATCCTGGCGTCTATGGGCGATCTTTTCCTGACATAATCAACCATGGCCTGCCTCAGCTGGATGTAGGTATCCGAACGATTGGCCCCCTCCTGAAAGATCTTGTAATTTCCGCCTCCGGCCCCCAGAAAATTATTGGTGACCACCTTGTAGGTTTTGGCGGTGTCTATGGGCTGGCCGTCTATGGTGACGCCGACCACCCTTTTCCAGACCGGTTTTTTGGTGTCGTAGATCATCTGGATTCCGCCCACCTGGAAGATGGCATGGTAGCCCAGCACGCTGGTCTCGCAGACCTTAATCACCTGGCTGCCGGTCAGATCCATGGTCACCAGATAGTTGCCGAAGGCATCCACCTTATATATGCTGCGGTAGGTTATCTCGCCCCTGGCGATGTCGGCCTTGATGCCGGCCGAATTCTGGAAGGCGATCTCGGCCCCGGTGGCGTCCATCATGGCGTTGCAGACGAAGTTTCCGATGGAGCTCTCCTTGTCGCCCCCGCCGCGTTTGATGTCCATCAGGGCCCGGCCCACCGGCTGGTCAAATCCTTTTTCGGCCTGGGCGGTGCCCTCGGCCACCATCCTGTCCACCATAGTATCCTGGGGGACCGCCTCGGCGAACAGTTCCATCAGTTCGCTGTTGTATCCCACGATCTGCTTGGTCTCAGGGTCTATCATCAGTTCCAGTTTCCCGATGGTGGTCAGATGCCCGAAGGTCTGGACGATAATGGTGTGATGCTTGGGGTCCTCATAGGCGGTTCGTAGCCCGGTATGGCTGTGGGATCCGATGATTACGTCTATGCCGGGCACGGTGTCGGCGATGGCCTTATCGTGCCGGAAGCCGGTATGCAGCAGGCCGATGATCATATCGACATTTTGGGCCTGGAGGGAATCCACCATCTGCCGGGCGGTGGCCGACTCCTTGGCGATGTCCAGTCCCTTCAGGTGCTCGGGGGTGGACATGCCCCGCAGGTAATGGGTGATCAGGCCGAAGATGCCGATCTTCAGGCCGGCCCGCTCCAGAATGATATAAGGTTTGAGATAGTCAACCGTGCTCCCGGTAACGGAATCCAGCAGGTTGGCCCCCAGGGCGGGAAACTTTGCCGCGGCGATCAGGTCTTTAAGCACCTCCTGCCCCTTGTCAAAGTCATGATTGCCCACCGTCATGGCGTCGTAACCCATCAGGTTCATGAAATCTATCACCGCCTGGCCCTTGGTGAATTCGCCCAGAGGCGTCCCCTGGAAGATGTCCCCGCCCTCCACCAGCAGGAAGCCCCAGCCGTTCTGCTCGGCCCGCTGGCGCTCCTCCTTGATGATGGTGGCCACCGCCGCGGCATTGCCGATGGGGGGCGGAAAGTTCGGGTTGATCCACCAGGCCTCCTCCTGGGGCAGGTGGCCGTGAATGTCGTTGGTATGAAGGATCACCAGGCGCTGCCACTCCCTGGCCGGCGCCGCCCCGGCTGTCATAAAGATCAGGGAGGCAATTATGATATTGATGCTCTTGAACATAATCTTACTTCAGCGAAAAGGTTAACATCAGGTCGGCCATGGTCTCGGACACCGTGGTTCCGCTGGAGCTGCCGAAGGCCTGGCCGTAATTATAGGTCCGGCGGCCGGCCCCGGCGGAGATATCGGCCTTCACCCGGGACACCGAGATCTCGGTGCCGAACCCGGCCCGGGCCAGTCCGATGGACGATGAGCGGTATGAATTTGAAAAAGACAGGCCGAAGCGAAGCGGCAGGCCGTTTTTCATCCGGTGGCTGATCCCGAAGCCGTACCTGTTGACCGCCGACAGCGGTTCGTAGGAGAACAGGTTGTCCTCCAGATTCTGCCAGGGGGTATGCTCGTATTCCAGACTGACGGTGGCCGGAAAATCATTGGCGGGGCGGTAGCTCGCCCCGACTGCGTAACTGCTGGGCAGCCCCACCTTCTGGCGGTCGCTGATGGTGGTGTCGTTGTTGCTGTAGGAGAACGGCCCCTCCACCCGGGCGCTGCTTTTCCAGCTTATCCCCAGGTTGATGCGCGGGGTCACCTGCCCGAAAGCCCCGGCTGAAAAACGGTAGCCTTGGTAATTATGCCTATAGCCGATGCTGATGTCGGTGTATGTCGGGTCCTCGAAATTTTCGGTGATGGTGAGTTTGGGGTCGCCCGACAGCCTGGTCAATCCCAGCCCGGCGGAAAAAAAGGAAAACGGTTTGACCGCCAGGGCTCCGCTGTATCCGTATACCGCCCCCTCGGCAATCTGCTCATAAAGGCTGGTCAGATAATAAAAGGCGTCCCGCTCCTCGGATTTCAACCGGTAGTTGAAATCGTACTCCCGGCTGATGCCGAAGCCCAGAGCCATCTTGGGTAAACCCCGGAAGCTGGAGGCATAGGATACCTCGGCCCCGTGGAGGTTGTAATCGGTCTGGTCGTTGATGGCCGTGGTCCTGAGGCCCACCGAATTGGCATAGGAGTCAAACACCTCTATGGAACGGTATTCCCGCCGCCAGTTGACGCCGGCGGTAAGCTGGGCCTCCAGACCGTCGGTCTCGGCTATCAGCGCCGGATTGACCAGCAATCCCTGTCCGGGAAGGGCTACCCCCTTCAGGTTCAGGGCCATTCCGGTGGCATTATAGCTGGATGCCGGCGACCCGTAGGGGGTGTATTCCAACAGCCCGGCCCGGGCGCTGCCGAATGCGGCAAAAAAGCTTGCCGCCGCAAGCAGCGCTGTTTTTATTGGTGTCTTCATCTATATCTCCTTTGGATGATTTCTTTTATATTTCCCGGTTACCATCTGAAATCCAGCTGCAGGTCCACCTTCCACAGATCGCGCCGATCGGTAAAATCCCGGACCACTTCGGCCGGCAATTCGGTAAAATAATATACGTAGTCCGGGCCGTAGATGTTGTTGTATTCATAGCGGGTATCCTTTCCCCGGATCCTCAGCCTGGCCTGGAGGTTGTCGGAGAGGCGGTCGGACACCGAGATGAAATATTTCAGGCCGTCGCCGTCCAGAAAGTCTATCCCGGCGTCCTCAAATATCCACTGGGACATGGCATCGGTCCTCCAACTGGATATCCCGGCTTTCATATCCCAATTGGGGGAAAAATTATGCTGCCAGTTGGAGGCCAAATAAACCCCGCTCATCAGGGTGTTGCTGCCGTATAATGTCGAGGGGGTCAGCCGGACCTCGCCGTAGCGCAGTTCCACGTTGAAATAGTCCCGGTCGGTCAAGGTGCAGAAGGTTCGCAGGGTGGTCTCCCGGGTGTTGGACTTGGTGGCCTCGGCGCTCTTGGGCAGGTATTTGGTCTGGTATTTCTGTTTAACTCTGAATCTCAAAGGAAATACCGGGCGGTACTCCAGCTCTCCCTGGAACCGGACATTGTCCAGTCCATAGGCCAGGTTTCTCCAGAAATCTATATAGGCCCGGGTTATGGTGAATTGGCGGCTGATCTGCCAGCGGGTCTCAATATAGGTGCCGTCCTCGGCCTTGGGAGCCGGGTAATTGACCAGCTGTTTGTAGACCGGGTCGATCAAGCGGTATTCCTTCTCCAGGATGGTGTCATCGAACTTGGTCTGCTCGGAGAAGCCTCGTGAATAGGGGTTATCGTAGTCCACGTCGTAATGGCGGCGCAGCAGCAGCAGGTACAGGGTCTCGTATTGCAGATGGGTCTTCCACAGATAGGCCCAGCCGCCGCTGTTAAGATGGGCCAGCTCCCCCTCCACCGACAGGTTGTCCACCACGGTCCGGAAATTTCCGGATTTAACCCCCCGGACGTTTCCCGACCACAGCTGGGTGAAATTGGGGTCCGACAGGTCGTTCTTGTCCCCCGGCAGGTCCAGCTCCGAGGCATCGGGCCGGAAGGCCTTGTCGTACTTGCATTCAAAGGCGGTGAAGCCCAGGCTGGTGCCCACCGGCAGGGACATGGCGCCGGAGAGGTCCCAGTTCAGGTTCATCCCGTAGGTCTTTTCGTTGAACACATCACGGTACCAGGGGTATCGGGGGGACGGGGTAAAATAGGTGTTGACCGTGCCGTCCCGGTTCAGTATCCCGTCCTTCTGATCGGAGGAAAAGAAAAAGGTCGGCTTGATGTTCCAGATGGCGGACTGAAGCGCGGCGCCCCTCAGGGCGAATTCCTCGTTGGAGGTGATGTCCCCGAAGGCCCCCGCCCCCCGGGAGAAGCGCCGCACCATGGATTCGTCGGCCGACCAGCGGTTGTCCATGGCCAGCCCCTGCCCGAAGGTCAGACGGTAATTGCCGATGAAAAGCTTGTCTATCGGCGACAGATCATACAGGGCCACGTAGGCCTTGGTGAAGCCCTCGGTCTCGAAGGGCTCCTTTTGATGAAAATACCCCAGCTTGAAATCCCCGCCCAGGTCCATCCTCAAACGGTGCTGAACGGCCAGGTCATTGCGGGCATATTTCAACTGGTCATACTCGGATTGCAGGCGGTTTTTCAGCTGGGCTATTTCCGGCTCGGTCCAGCCGTGCTGGCCTAAAATCTTGTCGGTGGTCATAGTATCATATATGGCGGCCCCCGGAATGAAGGCCTCCAGGGCGGCATTAAGCGAGGCCGCCTGATACCTGAAATCGTCCTCATCGCCCGGGTCGAGCCGGTCATCCGAGGTCAGCCGGACCCGGTAGTTGCCGTCAAAATAAAATTTTTCCTCTTGGGGCGAGACGGCCACATAGTTTCTCATGTTGGTGAAACCGTAGCGGGACAGGCCGTCTATGTTGCGCTGCAGGGTCCGCCAATCCTTGATCCGGCCGGAGTATTTGACGTGCCGGACCACGGCGGCGGCGTCTATGGGCGACACGTTCTGCAGGGTCAGCAGCTGGTCGATGGTGGCCCGGTTGATGTCCATGGGATGAAGCAGCAGCTCCTCCCATTCGTTGATGGCCCCGTAGCCCGGAGATTCCTCGGAGGCCAGCCTGTCCTGCAACTCGGCGATATACCTGGTGACCCTGGAGGTGTCGGCGGAGGGAAATACGGCCACCTGCCGGCGCAGTTTTTTAAGCTGGACCGGGGTCATTCCGGGAACCTCCATCAGTTGGTAAAAACTGGCGAAGGCCCCGCGTTCAAAGCGGTAGGTATAGATGTCCTCGGCCAGTTTTGCCGGGATGCCCTGCAGGCCGGAGATCTCCTCCCGGGTGGCCCGGTTCAGATCAAGCTGTATGCCGGAGCCCACCGTCAGGGTGTCCTCCGGTAAAATATTAACCTGCGTTTCCTGATAAAAATCCACCTGCTGGGCAGGGGCCGGACATACCAGGAAAGGTCCTGCCAGCAAAATGACAATTACCAGGTTTAGGCTTCTGCAAAAGTGCTTTTTACCACGGAAGCGCTGAATTTTTTTAATAATGAACATTGGACACAACGGGTTCCAGTCCCTTCCCTTGGTATTTTCAGTAGTTCCGTGTTTCCGCGGTTGGTTCCGCAGCGATCTCATTTTATAATTTATCTTCATGGATATCACCATTTATAGCCCAGGGCGAATTGATGGGTCCCGGCCAGGGCCTGGTGCCCGCCTTCAAAGGCATACCCCACTAATATCCCCCTGGCTTTCACGCCCAGGCCCATGGAATACAGGGTCAGCTGGCCTTCGTTCAGAATGCCGGCCCTGAGGGCCAGCTTGTCCTGCCACAGGTCGTACTCGGACCCCACCTTATAGCGGGTTATCCTGCCGGCATCCTTGCCGGCCTCGACCGAGGCCAGCACCCCGCTGAACGGAATGTATGACAGACCGATGCTCACACCGCTGGGAAGGTCGTATTGGTAAAGCTTCCCCAGGCTGGGATGGTTCAGGTTATGGCCGAAACAGCCTATCCTCCAGCTGCGGTATACTTTGGCCAGCAGGCCGATGTCAATGCCCATGGTCATGGCCGAGCCGAAGCGCTCCTGCCACAGCCGGTAGAAATTAAAATTATAGCCGAAGGCCAGTTGGCGGTTAAGGTCGAAGCCGTGGGAAAGGGTCACCGCCTGGTCGGTCTCCAGGTCGCATCCCACCTGCTGGGCAGATATCGCCGCCCCGCCCCATTGGCCGAAACTGCGGCCGATGGTGGCCGTCTGGTTGGTGAGGCCGGCCACGCCCCACAGCCGCTTGGCGTAGACCGAAGCCTGCCAGGAGTCCAGGCTGGACAGCCCGGCCGGATTCCACCGGACGGCGTCTATGTCATCGGCCACTGCGGTATAGGCCCCGGACATACCGCTGGGACGGATGCCCACCTGCCAGTCCTCGAAAGCCGCCCGGGCCGTTCCCAGCCCCAGGGCCAGAATAAATACCAGCCAAAGAATCTTTTTCATATCTGCATCCTTCATTTCAATGGCGTGCCCAGCACGATTATCTTGGTTTTATCGGAGATGCCCCCTTGGGCGGTAACGCTCCTCAGGTGGGCGATATATATCCCGATATTGGCCCGGCGGTTGGAATTATCGGTTCCATTCCATACACTGCCATCCAGCAGAGTCTTATGTCCGCCGGGAACATTGTTGAAAATTGTCGTTACCAGCCGTCCTTTCAGGTCATATATCCGCAGGGTAATGTGATCGGTAGTGGGTGCGTTTATTTCTATTTCAGCCACCTCGCCCCATTCCGGCGAGAAGGGGTTGGGCTTGACTGATACTATCTGCCCGGAGGCCGATGGCGCAATGCTGTCAGTCAGGATCTCGATGTCGGGCGGATACAGCACCCCGTTATAAAAATATTCCTGGGCGAACCTGGGAACCAGCTGGTAGCCGCTGTTGTAGGGCGCCGTCTTGTCATATTGCGATACTATCCCGGTGGCCCTGATCTTGGCGCCGTAGGTCATCGGGCTCAGGTCGAATCCGCTGATCTCGGCGATCCTGACCGCGATGGGGGCGTTGCCGTTGCGCATCTCCATGTTGTATCCGCCGCCGGCATAGGCCGGAATGCTGCCGATGGTCCCCTCCACCGAGGCCAATTGGCCCTCGATGCTCTCGCCCAGCAGCTGGTTGTAGATCAAAGTTCGCGACGCGATCAGGCTGTTCACTGTGCCTAATTTTACTATCATAGAGTCGGCTGCAATTTCCGTCACACCGTTATACTCGGTAACTCGGCCCCTGATTATATAATTGCGGCCAAGCGTCCGATAATTGCCCTTCTTGCCTCCGTAGATATTGGCCCCGCCGGTTGCATCTTGCAAGTACCAACTGGCGGTACTCGAGGTACTGCTGGTAAATACATAATCAGGTCCTGTCAATGTTCCCGACACAACTACCATCTGTCCTTCATAAGCGGAATTGAAGCCGTCAACCCCTGGTCTTTGTACTTCGGCCACCGATAGCGCCCTAGTATTGATTACAACCGAAATCATATAATCATCGGTCGGTGAACCTTGGGAAACACGATTAGCATTGCCGTCGAGGGTCGCACCGTATGCGTCCTGTATTGTACCTTTCATCGTCAACCGTAGCGTTTCACTTAGCGCCAGCGCTAAAGTGGGACGTAGCCGCAATAGACATAACGCTGTATCGTTGATCATTGTAAACTGCCGGGCCCCGCCGATATTGCCGACGATGTTAACAGTAGAATCGCTGATTGTAGCGCTATTCAACGGTTTGTTGGTGATCACAAACAGCACCGTATCGGTAGCTATTAGTTTTTTGATGTAGGGGGCAAAATTATCTATTATATCCTCGCCATCCCGTGGCTGTATTTTAAATTCGCTGAAAGTATAATCAAGTACGCCGGTTACTGAACGAAGGCTATCTCCCAAAGCGGCCACATAGGAATATCCCGATGCATCATCAAACTTGCAATTACCAGAACCATCGGAAGCGGTCCATTCTCCGTAACTATTTGGGATTGCGGTAACAACCAGATTTGATACTTTAACCAGAACTCCTTCATACGCCTCGGCGGTGCCGGCTGTTCCCACTGTGGATGTTGTAACTGATATCGGTGGCGGCAACGGCTGACCCGTCGCCAGAACCGTATACGAATTTACAGATGTAATGGTGGTGCGATTGTACAATTCGCTGACTGTGCCAGTGAGCCGTACCCGGTCGCCTCTGTTGACTGCTTTGCCCGGGTCCCATACCCAGATGCCGCTCCAGGCAGTAGTGTCATCCTGGACGCAGAAGGTGATGTCGGTCGACATTTTGTCCAGTAAAGGAGATGTCACGATACCTTCAATAGTAACTATGTTGTTGAGGAGCGGGGAATTGCCGCCGGGATACTGGATTTCCGATATCGGCACAGACGGGTTTAGCTTGGTGGAAAAGTAAAAACTGGTGTCGGCGATAAGGTTGCTGCTGTAATCCGCCAGTGGCGCCCGCACCATTACGGTAACGGTATCCCGATAGGAAAGCGAATCTTTGGGATAAAAGGCGACTGTGGCCCCGTCGTTCATGAACCTGACAGAATCTGACTGATATCGTGAAACTCGCCGGCCCAGCACACGTATCGCCACGGTATCAACGGTCAAGGTGTCGATCTGCTCACTGAAATTAATAATGATCGGACTGCTTGCCTTGATGTTACCGGACCCATGAGCAGGCACAGTGGATGCGATAGACGGCTTTATTATTTCCGGCACCAGGGTATAAAAAGGCCAGGTATAATCAGCCGACAAAGGAATGCCGTTGGTATCAGTAATGCTGGCCTTGAGAGTGACGGTTACTGTGTCCCTGGTCAACAGGCTGTCAGCGATATAGTACGTAAATGTGGAACCATTACTAATCGGACGTATGGAATCAGGCAAATAAATCGCCTGGCGCTGCCCGGTAACCCGAAAGCTGGTAGTATCAATTGTCGAAGCGTTCATCAGTCGGTTGAACTGCACCGTGATATCGGCGCCGGGTCTGATGTTGGCGGCATTAGTAGGCGGAAAAACCGATGATACTTGGGGATTTAAACCGGTGATATCATTCCAGCTGGTGCCAATCCGGATGCCGTCGATATCGGCGTTGGGGGTGGCTATTGCCGGGGGACCGGAGCTATAAGCCTGTCGTATGGCGATCCGCCCGATGTCGGCTGGATCGGTTCCCAGAGTGGCAACATGCGTCAGGTCCGGAACCGGCTCTGCCCCCGCCAATGATGGATTGATCCACATGCGACAGGTATCGTTAAGATCGCCGGCCACCAACGAATATCTGAAAACCGCCAGATAGGTGGTTCCGGGGCTCAGATTGGAGCTGTACCATACTGCATTGGCGCTCCCGGTTATACCTGACGCTCGCAAACCCAACAGGTACATGCCGGAGGTGGCGCTGCGTTTGACGGTTATACGAACCATGTAGCTGGTCGAGGTACTGGGCTGCAGGCTGACAAAATAGTCGCCGTTGGCGCTGGTGTCTGCTGCCAGACCGTTGGTATTGGCCAGATTTACAAGGAACGAGACATAGACGTTAGATCCCGCAGACTGTTCACTAAATTGGCGGTAGACGTCTTCGGCCGACGTTGTCACGCTGACAATGGAGATCTTATTGCCGGTTCCGGATGATGGATAATCGGTATAGCTGAGACTACCGGCTGTTACCGGGATGTAATTGCCGGTCCCGGAGAAATCAATCCAATTGCCCCCGCTGACATTGGCGCCTCCCCCGTTGTCCGTCAGCTGCCCGACGGCATAATTGAAGTTCTCCTCCATCAGCAGAGTGGCTCCCGATCCGGCAGCCATCAAAAACAGCAGCGGTACGGTCAGCAGCACCCTTTGCCAGGTCTTAGTTAAGGCCATGTTGTTTCCCTTCCTGATTTATAATATTATTCTATTTCATATCCGGGGCTTGCGAAACTTACCGATCAAGCCCAGCGCCGACAAAGCCACAATGACTATCAGCAGGATCAGCGCCACCCAGGGACTGCCCGGCTCCTCCCCCTGCTGCTGGTTTATTTTTTTGGCCGCCTTATGCAGGGCCTCGGCCGGAGTTTTGAATCCCTTCAGAGCCGGCTGCAGGCCATCCTCGTCCATTATGGAGCGCCCGATGTTCCAGACCACCGCGTTGGGCTCGGGATGGGCATATTCCAATTGCCGGTAGACGCTCTCTAATCCGGGATAGCTGGCAAATTTATTTTTCAAGCTTTCCTCATTCAGGGCGGATCTTCTGACCGGCAGGTAGCTGGTCTCGGCCGACCAGCGGGCGGTATTGGCCGGCTCCATCATCCATTTCACCAGCTCCCAGCCACGGGCCATCAACTCCTCCTCGGGCTTGCGGAACATGATTATATTGGTGCCGGAAAGCACCACCGCCCGCCTTTTTTTCATCGGCAAGGGAGCTATTCCCATATTAAAGGGAATCTTCTGCAATGCCATATAAGCCAAAGAGGCTGAGGAACTTTGGATCATGGCCACCCGGCCGGCCAGGAAGTCGTTCTGGTGTTCGAATCCGGTGGTCAGGAAGGCCACCTTGTGCTTATAAACCAGATCCACCAAATATTGCAGGGCCTCGATGCCCTCAGGGCTGTCGAACACCACTTTTTTTCCATCGGCAGAGAATATCTCCCCGCCGTTCTGCAGCACCAGACACTGGAACATCCAGGCCGCACCGGTGGGGAAGGCGGTGCCCCATTGTTCCGGGGTGCCGTCCTGGTTGCTGTCCAGGGTGAGTTTTTTTGCGGCTTCTATGAATTGGTCCCAGGTGTCCGGAAATCTCTCCGGATCCATCCCGGCTTTGGCAAACAGATCCTGGTTATAATAATACACCGGGACGCTTTTATTGAAGGGCAGGCTGGTGAGGCGTCCGTTCCGGGAGCATTCAGCCAGCATCACCGGGAAAAAATCGGTCAGATAATTGGTGTCGCCGGCTTGGGCAAGGTAATCGCCGAAAGGTTTTACCGCATCCTTCTCCAGCAGCTGGCTGGTCCAGGCCTCATAGGACTGGGCCAATAACGGCTGGTTGCCGGCCGCCACCGAGGCCATCAGTTTCTGGGACAGAGCCGTATAACTTCCCATGCTGATGGGGTCTATCTTTTGACCGGGATTTTCTCTTGAGAAATCGGCCACCATCGAGTCCAAAGTTTTGCCCAGCGGACCGCCCATCACATGCCACATCACCACTTGATCGGATGATGGCGGCTGGCATCCGCCCGAAGCCAGTATCAGCAGCAATATCGGGAATAGATACTTTTTCATATGGTTTAAGTGTAAAACATTTTGCGCTTTTTGGCAACTATTCAGCCTCTCCCGTCTAAAGAACCGCTCCGTGGAAAGAATCACTTTGGCGATGGCCAAAATATATGTATCACTGAATTGTTGCTTCTGTAGTATTGCTCCGTAGGAGCAAACTGTTTGTAAAATGGCGATACGCCGCACAACAGAAAAGCTCCAGAGGAGCGGCCTGTTCATCCAATCCATTCAAACAAATATTGTTCATCGTATTCTATTGCAAACTTTTTCAAGAAGTCAATATATTCTTCTCTGAAAGTTTTCTTCTGGTGATGCTCTTCTTGATTTAAGATGTATTTAATCACATCATCAATCTGACTTTTCGAATAGGAGAATGCGCCAAACCCTTCCTGCCAATTGAATTTGCCTTTTATCCATTTTCTGCCGTTGATAAAGTTGGAGGAACCTGCCTTAATGTCTCTTGCCAAATCGGAAATGGCGATGGATGGTTTTAATCCGACAAGCAGATGGGTATGGTCGGGCATACAAAATATTGACAGCATTTTATGCCCGCGATTTTGAACGATTCCGCTGATGTATTTGTGCAACTCTTCGCGATGGCGTTGTCCGATGAGGTTTTGTCTGCCTTTAACCGCAAATACTATCTGAATGTAAATTTGTGAATAGGTGTTGGGCATTTTTTAGGTCGCTCCTACGGAGTTCTGTTTTGGTGTTAACGTTTGTTTTACAAACAGACCGCCTCTACGAGGCTGAAAACATGTCATCCCTCCGCCATTAGCAAGAAGTCCATATAGGCGGACAGGTCTCCCATCATAACGGGAAGTAGGTGAGCAGTTACGCATTTTGTATATTTTACCGCCTTGGGCGGCACCCCGCCAATGGCAGTTTCGTGGGCAACGTTCTATTCCTTCAGCCCGCTGGAGACGAAGCTCTGGTTGATCTGTTTCTGGGCGAATATGTAGAAGATCACCAGCGGCAGGATTATCATGGTGGAGGCGGCCATCAGCAGCGGCCACATCGACCCCTGCTCCTGGGAGAAATAGGCCAGCCCCACCTGCAGCGGGCGCATGCTCTCGCTGTTGGTAACGATCAGGGGCCATAAAAAGCTGTTCCAGCTGCCGATGATGGAGAACAGGCTGATGGTCACCAGCACCGGTTTGGAGATCGGCAGCAGGATGTGCCAGATGAATTTAAGATCGTTGGCTCCGTCCATCTTGGAGGCTTCGTACAGGCTCCAGGGCACGCTCTTGAAATGCTGTCGCACCAGAAAGATGGAGAAGATGTTCACCGTCCAGGGGACGATCAGGGCGTAAAAGGTGTCCAGCCATCTCAGCTTGGCCAGGATCACGTAGGCCGGAACCAGGTACACCGGCTGGGGGATCATCATCATCCCCAGCAAGGCCAGAAAGGTCAGGTCCCTCCCCTTGAAATTTTTGAAGGAGAATGAAAAGGCCGCCAGGGTGGAGGTGGCCAGCACCCCGGCCAGGGTCAGCACCGTCATGATGATGGTGTTCAAAAAATATCTCAACAGCGGTATCTGGCGCCACACCTCCAGGTAGTTCACCAGCTGGGGCCGGGCCGGGAATATCCGCGGCGGTATCAGCAGGGATTCAGGCTGGGTCTTGAGCGAGGTCAGGATCATCCAGACGAACGGGAAGATCATCACCAGCGAGATGGCCGTCAGAGAAAGATATACGATTATTTTTAGACCGTTTTTATTCACTTTGATTTATTAACCAACTTTTTCTTTGTTGTTTGATTGTTGTTATTACTCGGAGCAAATAATAGAAGACATACGGCCATGAATGGCCCTGATTACCTTTAATGGGTGTCCTTAACCCAGCCCTTACTTGTCCGCAGCAGCTTAAGCGAAGGTGGAAGGACTGGTTTAAGAGCATGTACTGTATCCTGCCTTAGGCCGTTCACGGCCTTTGCCTCGGTCTACTAATAACTGCTCCAAGCAGTATGCTTTATGAATTTTTATTTTCTTGTCCGGAGGACCCTTTCTGTCCAACAAGCCGGACGGGCGGCATTCTTCCAGATTCACACATTCAACATGCCAAGCAAGCAAGTTTTCTCGGTGTGCCAGGCTTTTTATACTTTAAGCTTTAGACTTTCAACTTTTAACTTTATTGATAGTGCACCTTCGATTCCAGCACTTTCCGCTGAATGATGGTCAGGGCCAGGATGATCAGGAACAGCACGAAGGCCACCGCGTTGGCGTAGCCCATCTGCCAATCGGAGAAACCCTTTTCATAGAGGTAATAGACCAGGGTGCGGGTGGTGCCCAGCGGGTTCCCCCCCACCGGTCCCTGCATGGCGTATATCTGGATGAATACCTGGAAAGAGGTGATGGTGCTCATCAGCAGCACATAGAAGGTGGTGGGCGAGAGCATCGGCCAGGTGACATGGCGGAAAGAGGCCCACTTCCCCGCCCCGTCCAGCGAGGCCGCCTCGTAGTAATGTTCGGGAATGGACTGCAGACCGGCCAGAAAGATGATGATATTATATCCCAACGAGTGCCAGATGCTCATGATGATGATGGCCACCATGGCCAGGCTGGGCCCGGCCAGAATTTCCGGAAGCTGCAGCCCCAGCGGACCTAATAGGACGTTTAGTATTCCGGCCGGCTCCTCCAGCCATAGCGAAGGTTTGATCCCTATGAAGGATAGCGCCTGGTTGGCCAGACCCAATCGGGGGTTGAATATCCATTTCCAGACCAGGGAGATGGCCACGGTGGAGGTTATCACCGGCAGGAACAGAGCCGTCCGGTACAAAGCGGCGGCTTTTATTTTTTGATTTATCAGGACGGCAATGAAAAGGGCTATAAACAGGCTGGCCGGGACCACCCCCAGCACGTAGAACAGGGTGTTCAAAAGGCTCTGGCCGAACCGGCTGTCGCTGAACAGATAGATATAATTCCCCGGCCCCAGGAATTTCCTGGCCCCGGCCAAACCCCAGTCGAACAGGCTCATCCACAGGGCGTACAACATGGGCGCCATCCGAAAGGCCAGGACGATCAGCAGCGTCGGCAGCAGGAACAGCCAGGGAGAGAGATGGGATAATCTCTTGGATATGTTATTCATATATGATTGTTAGATGATAACTCATAAAAGCACCGGTGTCAATATACATAAAAAAGAGGAGAGTAAAACGATTTCTCTCCTCTTTATTTTATGGCCGGTCCCTTATTTCAGGATCAGAAGTCTGCGGGTTGAACTGCGGCTTCCGTCGCTCAGATTATAGAAGTAAACACCGTTGGGAAGCTGCCGGCCGTTCTGGCCCTTTAGATTCCAGCTGATGCTATGTTGTCCGGCCGCCATTTGCCCGCTGTAGACGGTGGCCACCTTCTGCCCCAGCACGTTGAACACCGACAGGTCAACCTTACCCTGATTGGCCAGGCTGAATGAGAATCTGGCGTCGCGGCTGGCCGGGTTGGGTGAGCAGGGCATCAGGCTGAAAACGGAATTTGAAAATGGCGGATTGCCGGATACCCCGGTTATTTCTCCCCAGGTGGTCGCCACTATTATACCGTCAATATCGGCGGAAGGGGTCACCAAGCTAGTGCTCGTGGTGCTACCCTGGCGGATGGCCAGGCGGGCTATATCAACGGGGTCGGTGGTCAGGGCCGAGGTCTGTGTCAGATCGGCCGGCGGCTCCGCCCCTGTCAGCGAGGGATTGATCCACAGTTTGGCCACATCGTTGGTGTTGCCGGTGATGTATTCATAGGCCAGGACCACCAGGTAGGCGGTGTTCACATCATATTCGCCCGTGGTCCAAAGGGTCGAAGAGTTGCTGCTGGTAGCCCTGAGTCCAAATTTATATTTTCCCGCCGAACTGCCCATCTTGGTGGTTACGCGGCCGAAGTGGATGGTGGTCGAGGAACTCGGCATTAACATGGTAAAATATTGGCCGTGGGTGGCGGTGTCCGGGGACATGGAGTCGTGGGTCACCTTGAAGAGGAACGAAGCATAGAGAGTAATGTCCGGGGTCTGGGTGGTGAACTGCCGGTAAATATCCTCGGCTGTCGCTCCCGGAGTGTGGCGGACTATCTGTATCATCCGGCCTATGTCGGATGCGGTGTATGAAGGGTAGGCCAAGTTTCCGTCAACGCATTCAATCAACAAGCCGCCACCCGAGAAATGAACCCAGTTCCCGCCGCTGACATTAGCCTGCCCGGCGCTATCGCCTAAAACCCCGGCGTCATAGTCAAAATTTTCGGTAAATAAAACGGCGCCTTGAGACATAGCAGGAAACACCAAAGCCATCATGAAGATTCCAACCAACATTAACCTTTTCATTTTATCTCTCCTTGATTTTTTGTTTAATTTTGGTTATTCGCTGTTAAGGATGGGTTAGTATCGGGAATCTATGGTATACTCACGGAAACAGAACAGAGAGAATACCATGGAACAGATGCCGGACAA
>JAGVNJ010000047.1 GCA_020053305.1 Candidatus Edwardsiibacteriota bacterium
TCCCGCATCAAGTGCCCGTGGCCCCGCTAAAAGCGGAGCACGCCTTTGGCGTGGCGTGGCGGGATAAATTCCAAATGGCATCCAGGCCTGGATTCCCGCTCCCCGTCTTCACGAGGACAAGCTTCGCGGGAATGACACATTGCGCTATTTATCCGCCGAAGTAATATTCCATCTCTTGATCAATGAACAAACCTTCAAAAGTCATACTGATCCAGACGCTGGGCGTCCCCCGGGAATTAGTGCAGCAGCGCTTTGCCGAGTTGCTTCCGGGTCATACGCTGGTTTGGAAAGGCTCCGAGCTGGCCGAGGGCAAGCCTCTGGCCGATCTGGTGGGCGGCGCCAAGTATCTGGTCACCGGCAGCCTGCCGATAGACGGCCGGACCATCCGCAACTGCGCGCTGTCCATGATCTCCATCTCCTTCACCGGGTACGACCACGTGGACCTGGCGGCCTGCCGGGAAAAGGGGATCGCGGTCTACAACACGCCGGGGTATTCCACCGACTCGGTGGCCGAGCTGGCGCTGGGTTTGGCTTTGTCGCTTCTCCGCAATATACCAAAGGGCGATGCCCACGTTCGCCAGCCGGAGGCAACATTCTTCGCCTTTCCCGATGGGGTCGAGCTCAAAGGCAAGACCGTGGGGATAGTCGGCACCGGAGCCACCGGGCTGGCCGCGGCCAGGCTGTTCGCCGCTTTCGGATGCAAGGTGCTCGGTTACAACCGGGCAACGAGTGATGAGTTTATAAATCTTGGCGGGATATACTGCAGCCTTGACGATCTTTTAAAAGACTCGGACATTGTTTCCCTGCATCTGGCGCTTAACGCCGAGACCAGGCATATAATGAACCCGGAGCGGATATCCAAAATGAAGCCCTCGGCTTATCTGATCAACACCGCCCGGGGCGGGCTGGTGGATGAGGCGGCTTTGGCCCAGGCCCTCAACGATGGTAAACTGGCCGGCGCCGGGCTGGACGTGTTCGGAAGCGAGCCGCCGGATAAGGATAACCCCCTGCTGACCGCGCAGAACACAGTGCTGACGCCGCATTTGGGCTATAAGACGCATGAGGCGCTGTTGAGGAAGCTGGAAGTGACTTTTAGGAATATTTCGGATTTTGAAAAGGGGATAGAAACCAACCGGGTGGTTTAAGAGAGAATATAAATATTCGATTTCGTAGTACAACCCACAATTAAGGTATTATATGGAAGAAATATTTATTAGGCATAAGTTAGGCAAAGAAAGAAAATATATTTTACGTGATCTATGGTCTAAAAAACGTATTGCCGTTCATTTTAAAAATATAAGCAGCACCAACCCAAAGGATTATGAATTTGCTGGGCGACTTGCACTAACACGTCTCCAAAACTGTTGTAACACCGGTTCAATAGTTGCTGCCGCATACAGAGATTTAGATAAAGCAAGAATGTTAATTGGCATAATTAAGAAAGGTGCTAAAATTGAAACAGTAAAATATGGCAACCTGAAATTAAAAACCGTACAATTACATAAAGTAAAAATTATTTCATACAACAAATTTCCGTTATTGGCTGCGATTCAACCTCGCCAAGGGACAATTACCGGCTGGCCTTCAGCTAAGACTCATTTAGAATCAATTCTTAAACATAACAAGTTATCATTTAGTGTTGATTCAATAGCTCCGGAATATTTAGAAATATTATGCTATGAATATTTGCGTTACAAACATTATATTGATTTACTTTTATTACCAATCGGCAGAACATTGCAAGACATTGATATTCGTGGTATAAGTAAGAAAAAAGAAAATGTTATTGCACAGGTAACATACAGAAGGACAGATATAAATGCTATAAATAATAAAATTAAACATTTAAAGAAGTATAAATCAACCAATACAAAGTTGTTTTATTTTGGACCAAAAGACAATCAAATAAAAGAAAAGGAAGTAATATTTATTCCCATAGAGACAGTTTTTGCTGAGCTAATAAAAAAAAGTAAATATAAATATTTAATTCGTAAAATGCTATACAGTGCTGACTGATCGTATTTTAGGAATGAATTCTGGTATGCCCGAGAGCTTGCTCCGGTACTTGAGTATGTCCAATGGAGGAACTTTGCCAAGGTATTAGAACGGGTGATACTGGCCTGCAAGAACAGCGGGTATCCAGTTTCCGATCATTTTGCTGAGGTCAGCAAAACGATAAAACCAATTAAGCAATGAACATTCACGAATACCAAGCCCGCCAGTTGCTGCGCGACCAAGGGATCCCGGTCAAGCCGGAGAGCCTTTCTTGTCCGGCAACAGAAGGTCCAAGGGCAGCAGGTAAAAAAGTCCTGGCAATATGTGAATCTAACAAACCACTTCACCATCGCTGACGGAGAGGTTTTTTTTCTTTACAAAAGCGCCCTGTTTGTGTTTTAATATAATATAACCAAATACCGAAGCTACTAAATATGAAAGGAAGTCAGGCTATGGCGAATTTCGATTTGACCCTGAAAAATCTGGAAGAATTGTTTCCGGAGGGTTTTACCCAGGAACAGTTGGCCAAGGGGAAAACGGTTCTGCTTAAAGAGCTGGCCCTTGACCTTCATAAATATTACGGCGGCAAGATGATCACCGTGCCCAAGGCCGGGGTCTACGGTTTCAACTGGTTCAACATCTGGTATACGCCCGGCGTATCCAAGATCTCCACCACCATCAGGGACAATAACGACGCCTCCTTCGAACTCACCAACCGCGGCAACACGGTGGCGGTGGTCTCCGACTCCACCCGGGTGCTGGGCGACGGCGACTGCACCCCTCCCGGCGGATTGGGCGTGATGGAGGGCAAGGCCTTTCTGATGAAATATCTGGGCGGCTGCGACGGGGTGGCCCTGTGCATGGACAGTCGCAACAGCAAGGGCGAACACGATGCTCAGAAGATAATAGATTTTGTAAAGATGGCCGAGCCCAGTTTCGGGGCCATCAACCTGGAGGACATCTCACAGCCCAACTGCTACAAAGTGCTGGACACCCTGCGCGAGGAATGCAACATTCCGGTGTGGCACGACGACGCCCAGGGAACCGGCTGCGTTACTTTGGCCGGACTGATCAACGCCCTGAAGATAGTGGGAAAGAAGATGTCCGAGGTCAAGATCGTATTCTACGGCGCCGGGGCCTCCAACACCACCATCTTCCGCCTGATCGAGACCGACGGCGGCGACGCCAAGAATATGATCATGTTCGACACCAAGGGCACCCTGGGCTCATTCCGCGAGGACATCAAGAACGCCCCGGCCCATTACCGCAAGTGGGAGATCTGCCAGAAGACCAATCCCAAGAACATCAAGACCATGGAGGAGGCCATGAAGGGGGCCGACGTGCTGATATCCCTGTCCACCCCGGGGCCCAACGTCATCAAACCGGAATGGATCAAGTCGATGGCTCCCAAATCCATCGTCTTCGTCTGCGCCAATCCGGTGCCGGAGATATACCCCTACGCCGCCAAAGAGGCCGGGGCTTACATCGTGGCCACCGGCCGGGGCGACTTCCCCAACCAGGTCAACAATTCCCTGGGCTTTCCCGGCATCCTGAAGGGAGCGCTGATGGTGCGGGCCAAGAAGATCACCGACAACATGGCCATCGCCGCCGCCCACTCGCTGGCCGACTACGCCGAGAAGAAAGTGCTGTCGCCGGACAACATCATCCCCAAGATGAGCGACGCCGAGGTGTTTCCCACCGAGGCCCGCGACGTGGCCATGCAGGCCATCAAGGATGGGGTGGCCCGGGTGAAGCTGACAGCCGAAGAGGCCTTCGCCAAGGCCGAAACTGATATCAAAGAGGCCCGGGAGATAACCGACAAGATGATGGAGCTGGGCCTGATCAAAAAACCGCCGGTGGAATTACTGGAGGCGGCGGTCAAGCGGGCTATCGCCCAGATAAAATAACCTTTACCACAGAGACACCGAGGCGCAGAGAAAATTCGAATGCCTATTCGAATGCCCGGCGGCCCAATAAATGGGGATCATAAAAAACTCAGTGTCTTTGCGCCTCGCCCGACGCCATAGCAGGCCTTTATATCTGCCGGTTTTGGCCAACGGCGTCTGTGGCAAGGATAAATTAACCATAAGGAGACGCATAATGCGGACCATCGAATACAAAAAGATAGTGGACGCGGTCAAGGAGATGTGCCTGGAGGCCAATTACGACCTGCCTCAGGATGTGGTCGACGGGTTCAAGAAGGGCATAGCCCAGGAGGAATCGCCCCTGGGGAAATCCATTCTGGAGCAATGCCTGGAGAATGCCCAGATCGCCAAGGACGAAAGGGTGCCCATCTGCCAGGACACCGGCCTGTCGGTGTTCTTCATAAACATCGGCCAGGATGTAAAGGTTGATGGAGGATTGCTCAAGGATGCCGTCAACGAAGGAGTGCGGCAGGGGTACAAGGATGGATACCTCAGGAAATCATCCCTGGACGACCCCCTGTTCGCCCGAAAGAACACCGGGGACAACACCCCGGCCATCATCCATCTGGACATCGTGGCCGGGGACAAGCTGGACATCACCCTGGCCCCCAAGGGCGGCGGCGCCGAGAACATGAGCCGGCTGGCCATGCTGCCGCCGTCGGCCGGGGAGAAGGGGGTGATCGATTTCGTGGTGGACACCATCGTCAAGGCCGGGGGAAACCCCTGCCCGCCCACGGTGGTGGGGGTGGGCATCGGAGGCACCTTCGAGAAGGTGGCTTATCTGGCCAAGAAAGCCCTGCTGTGGCCGCTGAATGCTCCCAACCCGGACGAGCGGTATGATCAGCTGGAACAGAGGATCCTTCACCGGATCAACAATTCCGGGGTCGGCCCCCAGGGCCTGGGGGGGAATATCACCTCCTTTGCCATCCATATCGAGCATCACCCCTGCCATCTGGCCTCGCTGCCGGTGGCGGTAAATGTCAACTGTCATGCCCATCGGCATGCCCATCGGGTATTATAGTAACCTGCAAAATTAATTTTGGACGCAGATGAACGCCGAGAATAATACTTATATCGCCACTTGATGCAATTACCCGGCCCCCAGTAACGGGTATTGCATTGTAAAGAATCTGCGTTAATCCGCGAAAATCAGCGTCCAATTTCGGATTATCCGAGATAGGAGAAATGCATTATGGCAAACCCCAAAAAAATAACCACCCCCCTGACCGAGGAGACCGCCCGGTCGCTCAAGATGGGCGACGAGGTACTGATCACAGGCACCATCTATACCGGAAGGGATGCCGCCCATAAAAGACTGTGCGAGGCCCTGGAGAAGGACGGCAAGCTGCCGGTGGAGCTGAAGGGCGAGATCATCTACTACGTGGGACCATCTCCGGCCAAGCCGGGGAAGGCCATCGGCAGCGCCGGCCCCACCACCAGTTATAGAATGGACGCCTATTCCCCGGTCATGATCCAGAAAGCCGGATTGCGGGGCATGATCGGCAAGGGCGAGCGCAGCGAAGAGGTCATCAAGGCCATGAAAGAAAAAGGAGCGGTGTATTTCGCCGCCATCGGCGGGGCCGCCGCCCTGATCTCCAAGGCCATCAAGAAATCCACCCCCATCCTTTACGAGGAGCTGGGACCCGAGGCGGTATGCAAATACGAGGTGGAAGACTTTCCGGCCATCGTGGCCACCGATTCGGAGGGGAATGACCTGTATAAGGAAGGCCCCAAGAAATTTAAAAAAGCCTGAGGTGCTGAGATCTCTGAGAAACTAACTACTGCGTGCCTTCGCTTTAGCGAAGGCTCCGTGCCTGCCTGGCCTCGATACTGCCGGTTGTCGAGTAGCATTAAAGCGTATCGAGACAACGGCCACTCGGCCAACGGCAGGCGCGCAAGCGGTAAAACTTGTCCTGCCTGTGCGCCCCTTCGCTAGTCTCAGGGTAATCCGCCTCTGGCGGACCGGCGTGAGCAATACAGCATTGGTTTACTTGCGAATGGAAACACTTTCGCCGAAGTAATAATATAATAGAAAACATGCTGAGCTGGGCGAAGCCTGATCCGGCTCGGCATGAATTTTCCCAGATTAGGCATGGCTTAAAATGACAAAAATTATCCGTATAACATTGGGAGCAGGTTAGATGAACGTCCACGAATATCAAGCCAAGGAATTGCTGAAAAGCTACGGCGTTCCGGTGGACCGGGGGTTCATGGTGCAGTCGCTCGAAGAGATCGCCGGGGTGCTGGACCAGCTTCCGGGCCCCGGCTATGTGGTCAAGGCCCAGATACACTCCGGGGGCCGGGGAAAGGGCGGCGGGGTAAAGCTGGCCCAGGGCAAGGATCAGGCCCTGCAGCAGGCCAAAAATATCCTGGGGATGAACCTGGTCACCAACCAGACCGGCCCCGGCGGGAGGCTGGTCAGCCGGCTGCTGATCACCGAGGCGGTGAACATAGACCAGGAGTATTATCTCAGCCTGCTGATCGACCGGGCGGTCTGCAAATACGTCTTTGTGGCTTCAACCGAGGGAGGGATGGAGATAGAGAAGGTGGCCGAGGAAAAGCCCGACAGCATCATCAAGATCCACGTCGATCCCTTCAGCGGGTTCAAGAATTTCCATGGCCTGGAGATGGCCGGGAAACTGGGGTTCTCCGGGGACCAAACCAAGCAGCTGACCGGCATCATGAGGGGACTATACAATCTCTTCATCGAGAAGGACGCCTCGCTGGTGGAGATCAACCCGCTGGTGAAGACCAAGGACGGAAGGCTTCTGGCCATAGACGCCAAGGTCAACTTTGACGACAACGGCCTGGGCCGCCACCCCGAGATCATGGAACTGCGCGATGTAGACCAGGAGGATCCCAACGAGGTCCAGGCCTCGAAATACGACCTGAGCTACATCAAGCTGGACGGCACCATCGGCTGCTTAGTCAACGGGGCCGGCCTGGCCATGGCCACCATGGATATCGTCAAATTACACGGCGGCAGCCCGGCCAATTTCCTGGATGTGGGCGGCAGCGCCACCGCCGAAAAGGTGACCGAGGCCTTTAAGATCATTTTAAGCGATCCCAATGTAAAGGGGATCCTGGTGAATATCTTCGGCGGGATCATGAAATGCGACGTGATCGCCGAGGGGATCGTGTCGGCCTCCAGAAGTTTGGGGGTAAAGGTGCCGATAGTGGCCCGGCTGGACGGCACCAATGTGGAACAGGGAAGGAAGATACTGGCCGGATCCGGATTGAAAATAATTCCGGCCGGATCATTGAACGAAGCGGCTAAAAGAATCGTAGCGGAGGCTGAGAGCTATGGCCATTCTAATTGATCAAAACACCCGTTTGATTTGTCAGGGTTTTACCGGAAAGCACGGTACGTTTCACACCCTTAAATCAGCCGAATACGGAACCAAGGTGGTGGGCGGAGTAGTTCCCGGCAAGGGCGGAACCGTTCATGAGGGCTTCCCGGTGTTCGACACCGTAGCCCAGGCCAGGGAGAAAGGCGGAGCCAACGCCTCCATGATCTTCGTTCCGGCCAATTTCTGCAAGGATGCCCTGATCGAAGCCATAGATGCCGAGCTGGAGCTGGTGATCTGCATCACCGAGGGGGTCCCGGTGGGCGACATGCTGTTCGTCAAGCGCTATCTGGCGGGCAAAAAGACCCGGCTGGTAGGTCCCAACTGCCCCGGGGTCATCTCCCCCGGCCTGGCCAAGGCCGGGATCATGCCGGCCTCCATCCACAAGAAGGGCGGGGTGGGAGTGATCTCCCGAAGCGGAACCCTGACCTATGAGGCCGTAAACCAGCTGACCCAGATGGGGATCGGGCAATCGACCTGCATAGGAATAGGCGGGGACCCGGTGATAGGCACCACCTTCATCGACGCCTTTGAACTGTTCAAGAAGGACCGCCAGACCAAGGCGGTGCTGATGATCGGCGAGATCGGCGGGTCCATGGAGGAGGAGACCGCCCGGTGGATAAAGAAGAATTTCGACAAGCCGGTGGCGGCTTTTATCGCCGGGGCCACCGCCCCCGCAGGGAAGCGGATGGGGCATGCCGGAGCCATCATCTCCGGGGGAAAGGGAACCTACCAGGAGAAGCTCAAGGTCCTTAAATCCTGCGGGATCAAGGTGGCCAAAAGCCCGGCCGAGATGGGCAAGACGTTGAAGAGCGTTTTATGATCTGAGACCTCTGCCAAACTAACCACTGAAACACGGAACTACTGAAAATACTAAAAAAGAGCTTGAGACCTGTTTCCCCCATGATTATTATTCCGAAAATTCAGTGTTTCCGTGCTTGTCTGGCCTCGATACTGCCGGTTGTCGAGTAGCATTAAAGCGTATCGAGACAACGGCCACTCGGCCAACGGCAGGCGCGCAAGCGTGTCAAAACACTTTTACAGAAGTCTCCTATTGACTTTTTATAATTATGTGGTAAACTTAAAAAACGGAGATTTTGCACGGAAGGTGCTCCCGGATAATAGAAGGGGATTCAATATCACCTTTGACGGCCAACATTTTCATTGAATCCTTTTTTGTTTAGCGGGATGAGACCTCTGTAAAACTAACCACCGCCACTGGCCCCGCTGAACGGGTAAACTGGGGTAAACCACGGAAACACGGAACTACTGAAAATACCAAGAAAAGGACCTTAAACCCGATATTTTCCATGATTATTATTCCGGGAATTCAGTGTTTCTGTGGCAAAGGGTACTTTTGCAGAAGACTAAAGATATAAATTGGGAGAACGATTATGGCCAATGCACCTCTGAATTATACCCCGGTCGAGACCAACGACACCCTTCAGCTCAGCGGTGATAGGATCGGCGACAGGATTTTTTTGAAGATCGAGGAGCTCAGCGGCGAAAAAGTCTTCCGCTGCATGCAGTGCGGATCCTGTTCGGCCGGCTGCCCCATGCACGACCGGATGGACATCGCCCCGAACCAGATCTGGAAACTGCTGCAGATGGGCGAGCACGAAAAGGTGAAGAATTCCGAATCGATCTGGGCCTGCCTGTCGTGTTTTACCTGCGGGGTCAGATGCCCCAAGGGCATCGATCTGGCCAAGGTGATGGAGGCGGTGCGCCAGCTGCTGGTCAGAAAAAGGCTGGACCGGGTGGATGGCAATAAAATACCGAAAGAGATATTGGAGGAGGTCCCCCAAATTGCATTAATCAGTTGTCTGCGCAAGCAGTCGGGGTAGTTATTACCACGGAATCACGGAAAAACCAAATAAATCCCAGAGGATTGCCAAATGAGGGAACCCCCGAACGGTAATCTAATCGATAAAGATCTAACGGATCAGATTCTGAATGCGGCGGTGGAAGTGCATACGGTTCTTGGTCCAGGATATCTTGAGTCGATATATCAGAACGCCCTGACAGCCGAACTGAAACGACGCGGATTATCCATCGAAGAACAAAAAGAAATTACGGTAACTTTCAAAGGGGCCGAAGTTGGCAAGCATCGCCTTGACATAGTGGTCGAGAGCAAGGTGGTTCTTGAATTGAAAGCTGTTACCGCATTTGATGATATTCATACCGCCCAAATCATTTCATATTTGAAAGCGACAGGTTTTCGGGTCGGTTTGTTACTTAACTTCGCAAAAGAGACACTGAAAATCAAGCGGGTTGTCCTATGAATTCCGTTCTTCAGTGTTTCCGTGGTTTAAAGGAGCTTACATGAACAAGATTTCCTATTATCCCGGCTGTACCCTTTCCAACACCGCCAAGAATTTCGACCTTTCGGCCAGGGAGTCGATGAAAGCCCTGGGCTGGGAGCTGGATGAGCTGCCCCGATGGAACTGCTGCGGCACGGTCTATTCCTTGGCCTCCGATAATCTGATCAACCACGTGGCTCCGATCAGGCTGCTGGTCCATACCCAGGAGCTGGGTCGGGATAAACTGACCACCCTGTGCAGCATGTGTTACCATACCCTGAAGATGTCCAACCTGATGGTGCAGAAGGACAGGGATAAGCTGGAGAAGATCAACTTCTTCACCAAGGACAAGGATGCCGAGTATAAGGGCCGGGTGGAGGTGCTGCACCTGTTGGAGATATTGAAAAACGACATCGGCTTCGCCAATATCAAGGAAAAGATATCCCGGCCGCTGAAAGGGCTTAAGCTGGCATCGTATTACGGCTGCCTGCTGACCCGCCCCAAGGCCGCGGCCATAGACGATGTGGAGATGCCGACCATCATGGGCGATCTGATAAACTCCCTGGGAGCCCAGGCGGTGTACGATCCCTGTCTCACCGAGTGCTGCGGTTCCTATCACACCGTGATGGACCAGGAGGTGGTGGCCGACAAGGCCGAGCGGATAATATCGTCGGCCATAAAGAACGGCGCCGAGGCCATTGTCACCAGCTGTCCGCTGTGCTTCTTCAACCTGGATGAACGCCAGAAGAACATCCTGGAAAAGACCGGCAAGGCTTACGATCTCCCCATATTATACTTTACCCAACTGTTGGCCCTGGGGTTGGGATTGGGGCCGGAGGTTTGTAAATTCGACCTGCATCACATCGACCCCCGGCCGCTGCTGAAAGCGAAATCAATTATCTAACCACTGAAGCACGGAATAAAAAAACATTCCGTCCTTCTGTGTTTCCGTGGTTAAAAAATCTATTTGGGAGTGTATAAATGGAAACCAAAGTAAACCTGATCCCCATCCACGTGATGGGCAAACAGTACATGGTGCCGGACACCCTAACTGTCATGAAGGCCATGGAGTATGCCGGCTATCAGCTGACCCGGGGCTGCGGCTGCCGGGGCGGCATCTGCGGGGCCTGCGGCATAGCCTTCCGCCTGCCCGACAGCTACAAGATCGAGGTGGGTCTGGCCTGCCAGGCCATGGCCCAGCCCGGCATGTACCTGGCCGTCCTGCCTTTCTTCCCCAACAAGCGCGGCATCCACGACCTGAACAAGGTCAAGGCCGCTGTCGACACCTTCAAGGCCCTGTACCCGGAGGTGTTCAAGTGCGTGTCCTGCAACACCTGCACCAAGTCCTGCCCGATGTCCATCGAAGTGATGGACTATATCAACGCTGTCATCCGGGGGGATATCGTGCAGGCGGCCGAGCTTTCCTTCGACTGCGTGATGTGCGGGCTGTGCACCTCCCGCTGTCCGGCCGAGATATCCCACGCCAACGTGGCCATACTGGCCCGGCGGCTGTACGGCTCGCAGATCACACCGCGGGCCGAGCATCTGGCCAAACAGGTTGAGCAAGTGAAGGCTGGGAAGTTCAATGAGGGGCTGGACCAGCTGAAGAAGGCTGACGTCAACAAGCTGAAGGAGCTGTATAAGGCCCGGGAAGCCGAGCCGGACAACACGCCCGACGAATGGGCCCCGAAATCTAATGACTATTTGTGATTCCGTTGATTACGTCGTGATTACACCGATAAATCAAGGATTATTAGGATGCCAGAGAACGACCCGTTGACAGAAAGAATCATATCCTGTTGTTTCAAGGTTCATTCCGAGTTGGGACCGGGGTTCAATGAAAAAGTATATCACAATTCTTTGATCATCATGCTTGGGAATGAAGGGTTACAGCATGAAACAGAAAAACGCTTCCCAGTCATGTTTCAAAATAAAAAGGTCGGGCAACTAATCGTCGATCTGTTGGTAGAGAATACTGTGGTCTTGGAGGTTAAAGCAGTGACCGGTTATCTGCCGGAAGTATTCAAGCATCAAACCATATCTTACCTAAAAGCAACCAAGCTAAAAGTCGGGTTGTTAGTGAACTTCGGGAATAAAAGCTGCAAAGTTAAGCGATTTGTCAATACATCAGCGTAATCAATAGTAAATCTGCGAAATCTTTCAAGGAGGTTATAAATGCCATATACCCCTGAACTGAAACAGTTGATCAAAAAGGTCGAGGCCACCAGGCCGGAGCGGGTCCGCCGGAAGAAAGAGGGCAAGGAAATGCCGGCCATGTCGCTGGAGGAACGCCAAGCGGTGCTGGACGCCTTCCACCCGGACTGCAAAAAAACCTCCAAGCGTTCCATCGGGGTCGGAGTCAACAAGGGCTACGCCATCTCCCCGGAGATAGTGGATCAGCTGGAGTCCAAGAGCCGGGTAAACCCCGACCAGGTCGACCTGAACCCGCGCTTTACCACCGACGTGCTGGTGGTGGGCGGGGGCGGGGCCGGCGTGGCCGCGGCCATCATGGCCAAGGAACACGGGGCCAAGGTGCTGATTCTGACCAAGCTGCGGGTGGGCGACGCCAACACCATGATGGCCGAGGGCGGGATCCAGTCCTCTTCCAAATTGCACAAGGACTCTCCCTACTATCACTATCTGGACGTGCTGGGCGGCGGCCATTTCAAGAACGTGCCGGAGCTGGCCGAGGCCCTGGTGGGCGACGCGCCCGAAACCCTGGCCTGGCTGGAGTCCCTGGGCTGCATGTTCACCAAGGACCCGGACGGCCGGCTGTTGACCATCCACGGCGGCGGCACCTGCCGCAAGCGAATGCATTACGCGGCCGACATTACCGGGGCCGAGATCATGCGGACCCTGCGGGACGAGGCCCTCAACTTCCCCGAAGACATCAAAGTCATCGACTTCACCTCGGCGGTGGAGCTGGTGCTTAACGACCAGGGCCAGTGCGCCGGGGTGGTGGCCTATAACCACGAGACCGAGGAATACTTCACCATCAAAGCCAAGGCGGTGATCATGGCCACCGGCGGCTCGGGCCGGCTCCACATCCAGAATTTCATGACCACCAACCATTACGGGGCCACCGGCGACGGGCTGGTGATGGGCTACCGGGCCGGGGTGGAGTTGAATTTTCTACATACCGTCCAGTTTCATCCCACCGGGGTATCCTATCCCGATCAGATCGAGGGACTGCTGCTGACCGAGAAATTCCGGGGCATGGGCGCCAATATCCTGAACATCGACGCCGAGCAGTTCGTGTTCGAGCGCGAGCCCCGCGACGTAGAAGCCGCAGCCTTCATCCGCGAATGCGAGGAGCGCAAGAAGGGCATCGCCACGCCCTCGGGAAAGGTCGGGGTCTGGCTGGATTCGCCCATGATCGACGACCTGAAGGGCAAGGGCACGGTGGAGAAGGAATTCGTGGGCAAGTGGAAACTCTACATG
This sequence comes from Candidatus Edwardsiibacteriota bacterium, assembly GCA_020053305.1. Classification (GTDB taxonomy): domain Bacteria; phylum Edwardsbacteria; class AC1; order AC1; family EtOH8; genus UBA2226. The sequence goes on from JAGVNJ010000047.1 coordinate 13,009, forward strand.
CGGCACGACATCGACATCTCCAAGGAGCCGATGCTGACCTACCCCACCCTGCATTACCAGAACGGCGGGCTGAAGATCAACGCCCGCTCGGAGACCTCGTTGCCCGGGCTGTATGCCGCCGGAGAGGTGGCCGGGGGGATCCACGGTGAGAACCGGTTGATGGGTAACTCTCTGCTGGATGTTTGCGTGTTCGGCCGGCGGGCCGGACGGTCGGCCGCGGAATTTGTCAAGAGCGGGGCCAAGGACGGGAAGCTGGGTTTGGAGCATGTCAAAAAATATCATCAGGAGCTGGAGGCTGCCGGCATCGGAGGGGGAAGGGTCTCCCCGATGCTGCTGCCGGATTACGGCAATCCCGATGTCAGGAAGAACCAGATAACCACCTGCTACCTGGGCACGATAAGATAAATACGAATTACGAAATACAAAACAAATGCTAAATTCGGTTTGTGATGGCAGAATTAGGGCATTGTTTCGGGTTTCGATATTAGAAATCCGAGTTTACTATCAAGGAGTAATTTAATGGAAAAAATCGGAGTCTTTGTCTGTCACTGCGGCCTCAACATCGCCGGGACGGTGGATGTCAAGAAGGTGGCTGAGGCCATCTCCGGCTACCGCGATGTGGCCCATGCCGAAGAGTATAAATACATGTGCTCGGATCCCGGGCAGAACCTGGTGATCAAGGCCATCAAGGAGAAGGGGCTGACCGGGTTGGTGGTGGCCGCCTGCTCCCCCACCCTTCATGAGACCACCTTCAGGAAGGCGGCCCAGCGGGCCGGCCTCAACCCCTACAAGGTGGAGATCGCCAACATCCGCGAGCAGTGCAGCTGGGTCCACGATGACAAGGCCCTGGCCACCAGCAAAGCCATCAAGATAGTCCGGACCATGGTGGAGAAGGTCCGGGGCGACAGCCCCCTAGAGACCATCAAGGTGGATGTCACCAAAAAAGCCCTGGTAATCGGCGGCGGAATCTCCGGCATCCAGGCCGCCCTGGACATCGCCAACAGCGGATACCCGGTGATTCTGGTGGAACGCCAGCCCTCGATCGGCGGTCACATGGCCCAGCTGTCGGAGACCTTTCCCACCCTGGACTGCTCCCAGTGCATCCTGACCCCCAAGATGGTCGACGTCAGCAAGCATCCCAACATCACCCTTCATACCTATTCCGAGGTGGAGGATGTTTCGGGCTACGTCGGCAATTTCAAGGTCCGGATCAAAAAGAAGGCCGCCTATGTGGACCGGGATAAATGCACCGGCTGCGGGCTGTGTTCAGAAAAATGCCCCAGCAAGAACAATTCCAGCGAGTTCGAGAGGGGGATGGCCTTCAGGAAAGCCATCTACACCCCCTTTCCCCAGGCGGTCCCCAACAAACCGGTGATCGATCGGGAGAACTGCACCTATTTCCAAACCGGCAAATGCGGGGTGTGCGCCAAGGTCTGTACGGTAGGAGCCATCAATTACGAGCAGCAGGATGAGATGATCGAGGAGCAAGTGGGTTCGATAGTCATTGCCACCGGATACGAGGTCCATCCGGTCAGCAAATTCGCCGAGTACGGTTACGGCACCATTCCCGATGTGATAGATGGTTTGCAGTTCGAAAGGATGCTGTCGGCCTCCGGGCCCACCGAGGGGGAGGTTAAAAGGCCCTCGGACGGCAAGACTCCCAAGGAGGTGGTCTTCATCCAGTGCGCCGGCTCGCGGGATCCGGAGAAATACTTTCCTTATTGCTCCAAGATCTGCTGCATGTACACCGCCAAACACGCCAAGCTCTACAAGCACAAGGTGCATGACGGCCAGCCCTATGTCTTTTACATAGACATCCGGGCGGGAGGCAAGAAGTACGAAGAGTTCGTCCAGCAGGCCATCGAGGAGGAGAAGGTGGTCTATCTGCGGGGCAAGGTCTCCCGGATCTACCGGGACGGCGACAAGGTGATGGTCTGCGGCGAGGATACCCTGCTGGGCAAAAAAGTGGAGATAGCCGCCGACCTGGTGGTGCTGGCCTCGGCCATCACCGCCCAGACCGACTCCCGGGAACTGGCCCAGAAGCTGAAGGCGGCGGTGGACGAATTTGGATTCTTCAGCGAGGCCCATCCCAAACTGCGGCCGGTGGAAAGCAATACCGGAGGATTCTTCCTGGCCGGCGCCGCCCAGGCCCCCAAGGATATTCCGGAGGCCGTGGCCCAGGCCAGCGCCACCGCAGCCAAGGTGACGGCCCTGTTCAGCGGAAAGTATCTGGAGCACGAGCCGATCGTGGCTACGGTGGTCGAGGACCTCTGCTCGGGATGCCGGATCTGCGTCCCGGCCTGCCCCTATGGCGCCCGGGAGTACGATAAAGAGAAAAAAGTGGCCAGGGTCAACGAGGTGCTTTGCGAGGGATGCGGTGCCTGCGTGTCGGCCTGCGCCTCGGGGGCCACCCAGCAGAATAATTTTTCCGACCAGCAATTTTATGAGATGATATCCACCGCATTGGAGGAGAGCAATGTTTGAACCGAAGATGATTTGCTTCTATTGTAAGTGGTGCACTTACACCGGGGCCGACCTGGCCGGGACCAGCCGGATGAAATACCTGCCCAACGGAGTGGTTTTAAAGTCGATGTGTTCCAGCCGGATAGATCCCCAGCATATTCTGGAGGCCTTCAAAAAAGGGGCCGACGGGGTGCTGATCGGCGGCTGCCATTACGGCGACTGTCATTACGTCACCGGAAACCAGCTGACCCACAACCGGGTGGCCATGCTGCAAAAAATACTGCCCGATTTCGGCATCGATCCCCACCGGCTCCGGATAGAATGGATCTCGGCGGCCGAGGGCGCCAAGTTAGTGAAGGTGATCAACACCTTTACCGAAGACCTGAGAGCGATGGGACCAAGGAGGAGTAAATAATATGGCAAAATTAAAACTGGGCATGTACTGGGCGGCTACCTGCGGGGGCTGCGACGTCTCGGTGCTGGACACCCACGAGCGGCTACTCAAGATTGTGGAAGCGGCGGACATCTATTTCTGGCCCATCGCCATGGATTTCAAGTATAAGGACGTCGAGGCCATGGAGGACGGCTTTCTGGATGTCTGCCTGTTCAACGGCGCCATCCGGAATTCGGAGAACGAGCACCTGGCCAAGCTGCTGAGGAAAAAATCAAAGGTGATGGTGGCCTACGGGGCCTGCGCCGCCTTTGGCGGCATTCCGGCCCTGGCCAATTTCACCACCCGGGAGAAGATATTAGAGAAGGCCTATAAAACCACGGTCTCCACCGACAACCCGCAGGGGGTGTATCCCCAGCCCTCCACCAAAATGCCGGAAGGGGAGATCACCATCCCCGAGTTCTACAATCACGTCTACAAGCTGAGCGATATCGTTCCGGTGGAATATACCATTCCCGGCTGTCCTCCTCCAGCTGATCTGCTGATGACCGCGGTGGAGGCCATCGTCACCGGCAAGCTGCCACCGGCGGGAAGCACCATCGCCGGAGAGAAGACCCTGTGCGACGAGTGCCCCCTGGAGAAATCCGAGAAACCGGTGATCAACGATATCAAGCGGCCCTTCCAGGTGATCCCCGACGGCAAGAAATGCCTGCTGGAGCAGGGGCTGATCTGCATGGGCCCGGCCACCCGCAGCGGTTGCGGGGCGGCCTGCATCAAGGTCAACATGCCCTGTCGGGGCTGCTTCGGGCCGGCCAAGGACATCAAGGACCAGGGGGCCAAGATGCTGTCGGCCCTGGCCAGCATCGTCAAGTTCGATGACGAGCAAAAGGCCGACCAGATAATCAACTCCATGGTAGACGCAACCGGGACGCTCTATCGCTTTGGAGGCGCCAATGCCATCTTAAGTCCCAGAAGAACAGAGGGGGAAAAGCCATGAAGAGGATAACCATAGATCCCATCACCCGCCTGGAGGGCCACGGGAAGATAGATATTTTTCTTGACGACCAGGGAAATGTGGAAAATGCCTATTTTCAAATCCCCGAGCTCCGGGGATTCGAGCAGTTCTGCATCGGCCGCCCGGTGGAGGAGATGCCCCGGATAACCACCCGGCTGTGCGGGGTCTGCCCCGGGGCCCATCATATGGCTTCGGCCAAGGCGGTGGACAACGTCTACAAGGCCGATCCCACCCCGGCCGCCAAGAAGCTGAGGGAGTTGTTCTACAACGCCCATTTTGTGCATTCCCACATCGCCCATTTTTACGCCTTGGGCGCGCCGGATTTCATCGTGGGCCCGGAGGCCGACCCGGCCAAGCGGAATATTTTGGGGGTCATCGAAAAAGTGGGCCTGGAGGCGGGGACCGAGGTGATCAAGCACCGGGCCTATGCCCAGAAGATACAGGAGATCTTGGGCGGCAAGGCCACCCATCCGGTGTGCGCCCTGCCGGGGGGCATGAGCAAGGCCCTGAAGAAAGAGGAACGGGACGAGATGGAGAAATGGATAATCTCCACCATCGAATTCGCCAAGTTCACCCTGAAGGCCTTTGAGGACATCGTACTCAAGAACCAAGAATACGTCGACCTGATCCTGAGCGACGTCTATAAGCTGAAGACCTATTACATCGGCATGGTGGATGAGAACAACCGTCCCAATTTCTATCACGGCCAGATCCGGATCGTGGATCCCGATGGCAAGGAATTCGCCAAGTTCGACCAGCAGGATTATCTGGACCATGTCCGGGAGCATGTGGAGAGCTGGACCTACCTCAAATTCCCCTTCCTTAAAAAGGTGGGCTGGAAGGGTCTGGTCGACGGGAAGGAAAGCGGAGTGGTCCGGGCCGCCCCCCTGGCCCGGCTCAACGTGTCCGAGGGAATGGCCACCCCGCTGGCCGATGCCGAATATAAGAAGATGTTCCAGACCCTGGGTGGGAAGCCGGTGCACCATACCCTGGCCATGCACTGGGCCCGGATCATCGAGCTGATGTATTCGGCCGAGAGACAGTTGGAGCTGATCCGGGATCCCGAGATAACCTCGCCGGACATCAGGACCATCCCCACCGAGACCCCCAGCGAGGGGGTGGGGATACTGGAGGCTCCCCGGGGCACCCTGATCCACCATTACAAGACCGACTCCAACGGGATCCTGACCGACGTCAACCTGATAGTGGCCACCGTCTTCAACAACGCCGCCATGTGCCTGGACATCAAGAGCGCCGCCCAGAAGCTGATCAAGGACGGCCACGTCACCCAGGGGATCCTGAACAAGGTGGAGATGGCCTTCCGGGCCTACGACCCCTGTTTTGCCTGCTCCACCAACACTCTGCCGGGCGAGATGCCGCTGATAGTCAAGCTTCATAATGCCGACGGCAGCCTGGCCAACGAGTGGCGGCGCGATTAGCAATTGAGCGAAAAGGGTAAAACCCTGATCCTGGGGATGGGGAACGCCATCGCCTCGGATGATGCCATCGGCCTGATCATCGCCGAAAGGATCAAACAGGACCAAATATTTACGGGCGTAGATGTTGAGACGATCGAGAGCGGCGGGCTGGCCATCCTGGAGATGCTGCAGGGTTACCAATCGGCCATAATTATCGATTCCATCAAGACCGGGCTGCATCAGCCCGGAGAGATCATCCGGTTCCGGCCGGAGGATTTCGACTGCACCCAGCGCAGCGCCGGGGTTCATGATGTCGGTTTCTTTACCTCCCTGAAGCTGGGACGGAAGCTGAACATGAAGATCCCGGAGCGGATAGAGATCATAGCGGTGGAGATATTGGAAAACCGCCGGGTAAGCGAGGATATCACTCCGGAGGTGAGAGCGGCCATAGATCCGGTCATTAAAATGATAAAAGGAATGCTGTGATGAAATCCCAGTAAAACAGAACCTCCTGTTGATTCAGGAGGTTCTGTTTTTTAAACAGCACGGGAAGTTGGTTTCCGGGAAAAGACCGGCAATTAATGCTTGACTTTATCTCCGGTTTGAAAATATACTATTACCATTAACCTGCCTTGATAAACCGTATCTTTTACCACATAGCAGGTTCAGCCCTACTTGATGTTCCAACCACTAACATAAGTAACAAAATACACAGCGTTACTTGATGGGCTTTGTAACCAAAGGAGAATGAAAATGCAATTCATACATCTGTTGTTGATACCTACATTGATGACAGCATCGATTCAGGATTCATTGTTGAATAACTATAAGAGAGATTATGAGATACTGTATCACACTTCTATAAATGAGGTTAAAAAAATTACCACAGGTGAGCAGATTGATTTAGATTCCACGCAAAACGCCTTTCATGTTCTGTTTAAGATGCAGAGACGGAGTTGTGTTAATATGATGATGAATATATTGAAATATCCGAGTGATGTTAGATACAAGACACCAGAGACATATCAAATTGGAGTTGGCCCGATAATTGGCATAAAAATTATGGCGGCTTTGGTACTATCAAATTGCATTGAAAAAAGAGATATATGTGAAATTATTTCTTTCAGAAATGGTTTAAGCAAAAGTGATTTTGATGATAAATATAATATTTCGATAAGCACACTGGATAATATAATAGCTAGTTGTAATAATGAAAAGAAAAAGGAAAGTGCGATAGCGATAATAAGTGCTTTAAAAAATAAGAAAGATAAAGAGGAAGCAATAATTAATTTGTTGGATAGTATCTTAATTAAACCTAAGATGGAATACGATCTTACCCCTCGGTCAGATGTTTTATTGCCGTATTTAAACAATTATATAAAATCAGGTTTTAATAATGAAATAAGAATAAAAGCAATAGAAGTTATGGCTAGGTTAGACCCAGCTGGGTCTGTAGAGTACATTTATAAATATCTTTGGGATAAAGATAAAGTGATCAGGATAAACGCATTGGAATGTTTGGGGCATAGCACTAACAGCACATTATTGCCAATTTTTAAATATATTAGTGAAAACGATGTTGATGGAGAAATCAGGCGTTTATCTGAAGATATGTATCGGTATAATTCCACAGGAATCAAAAGATGAGGAGTTTCCTGCAGTAAGTCTGTCTGTTTAAGGAGTGACCCAAAACCTATTGTAAATGAAAATATATTAGATAATGGCGTTTGTAACATTACTGATTATGGTATTACTTCCAAACAAAGTTTTAGCAAATATATGCTAATTGCTTGCCAGGTGTAAGCAAATTGTTGGGTTCAGACAAGGAAGGTGATATTGATAAATAACGGTTAAGTTGATATTTATACAGTTAGCTTAGTGCTCAATCTATTATTAACCGAAAAGGGAAGCATCCTATGGATCTGCTTATCTCGGTGATCTGGCTGGGCCTGCTGGCCGGGGTGGCCGGCATCCTGTCCTTTCCCGGCAGCCGGGAAGCCTTCGTGATCATCACCAAAGCCCATCCCCTCATTATGGGAATGGTCAAATTCGCCCTGCTGGGGACCATGGGGGAACTGCTGGGTACCAAGGTGGTCACCGGACGCTGGCGGCTGAAGGGGATCCGGCTCCATCAGCGGATCATTATCTGGGCCTTTCTGGGTCTGGTCTTCGCCGTCATCCTGCCGCTTTTTTCCTACGGCATAGACGGGCTGCTGGGAAACGGCCTGCTGCCAGGCCGGAACATCAGGCTGCTGGAGGCCTTCTGGAAATCATTTTTCATGCAGCTGATATTTGCCTTCCCCTTCATGGTCTTTCACCGGATCACCGACACCCTGATCGAAAGGAACAGGCTGATCTCCCGCTGGCCGCTGATCGAGACCTTTGTGAACATCGACTGGAAGAACATGTTCACCGTGGTGGGCTGGTCTATCATCTGGTTCTGGCTGCCGGTGCAGACCATAAATTACCTGCTGCCTCCGGAGTTCCGGGTGGTGGTGGCCGCCCTGCTGGCAGTGGCCCTGGGCTTCATCCTTGGCCTGGCAAAAAAGCTCTCGGTAAAGCAGGCCGTTTCAGTTGATTCGGCAGCTGCTACTTCAGCAGCCTGAAAATCTTTGGGATCGAACGGCAATCAAGGAAGGATCAATGAATGAAGGATAGTTATAAGCTGATCATTGGGGGCCGGGAGACCGAATCCTCCAAAACCCAGAAGGTATTCGACAAATACACCAACCAAGCGATAGCGGAAGTATTCATCGCCGGGCCGGCTGAAACCGACCGGGCTCTGAAATGCGCCGCCAATGCCCGAAGGATCATGGCCGACCTGCCGGCCCATCGCCGGGCGGCGATCATCAGGAAGGCCGCCGGCATTCTGGAGGATAAAAAGGAGGAGCTGGCGGTCACAATCGCCCGGGAGGCCGGCAAGCCCTTAAGATACTCCCGGGCCGAGGTGGAGCGGTGCGTCGAGAATATCGAATACATATCCGAGGAGGCTAAAAGGATACACGGCGAGACCATGCCCATCGACGCCGGGAAATCGGGCGAAGGCCGGGTGGGCCACTACGAACGGCACCCCATCGGGGTGGTGGCGGCCGTCACCCCCTTCAACTTCCCCCTGAACCTGGCGGCTCACAAGGTGGCCCCGGCCATCGCCGCCGGCTGTCCGGTGATACTTAAACCGGCCACCGCCACGCCGCTGTCGGGCATAGAGCTGGCCAGGGCTTTCATTGAGGCCGGCCTGCCCCCTGAAGCCATAAGCGTACTGCCGGGGCCGGGAAGTGAGGTCGGGGAGATGCTGATAAAAGACAGCCGGGTATCCAAGATCAGCTTCACCGGAAGCCGGGAGGTGGGCGAGCATATCATCAGGAACGCCGGGTTGAAGCGGGTCACCCTGGAACTGGGGTCCAACAGCGCGGTGGTGATCGACCGGGATGTCGAGGACCTGGATTACGCGGTCAAACGCTGCATACTGGGGGCCTTCTACAATCAGGGACAGGTCTGCATCTCGGTGCAGCGGATATACGTGCATCAGGACCGGCATGCGGAATTCATGGACAAATTCATCAAGGGGACCAAAAAACTGAAGATCGGCAATCCGGTCGATGCCGATACCGACATCGGCCCGATGATAGCATCCTCGGAGGCCGACCGGGTCCAGGGCTGGGTGGAAGAGGCTGTTGCCCAAGGCGCCCGGGTGTTATGCGGCGGTAAAAAAGAAGGAAGTATCTATTATCCTGCCATTCTGGCCAATACCACCCCGGAAATGAAAGTGGTCAAGGAGGAGATCTTCGGCCCGGTGGCGGTGGTGGAAAAAGTATCCAGTTTTGAAGAGGGCATAAACAGCTGCGATCAGAGCCAGTACGGCCTGCAGGCCGGCATATTCACCTCCAATATCAACCGGGCCTTGACGGCCGTCAAAAGGATCAATGTGGGCGGCATCCTGATCAACGATTTTCCATCCTATCGGATCGACCACATGCCCTATGGAGGCAATAAAAACAGCGGTTTGGGCCGGGAGGGGGCCAAATTCGCCATCGAGGAGATGACCACCCTGAGGATGGTCATATTCAACCTTAATAAATAAGACCGCGGTTTGTGGTCCGGCGGATATTCAACCGGACAATAATCTATCAAACGAGAAGGAATATGTTTCCCAAAGCACTGTCATTAAAGACCAAACTTATACTGAGCTTTTCCAGCATCATAGTGGTGGGGGTTTCCCTGTCGGCTTTAGTGGGCATCATCCTCATCGGCAACACCGTCATCGGGCAGGCTCAGGACAAGGTGAGGCTGGACCTCAATACCGCCAGGGAGATCTACCAGCAGGAAGGAAAAATGGTGAATAACACCATGTACCTGTTGGCCCAAAGATACGACCTGATAGATGCGGTCAAGCGGTCAAGCCGGAAAGATCTTTTACGGGAGTTCCGGAAAATAAAGGAAAGCGAACAGCTGGATGTGCTTTCGGTCACCGATTCAAGGGGACGGGTAATAATCCGGTCGCGGAACCCGGACTCATTCGGCGACAGGCCTTATAATGAACTGATCGACTGGGTCCTGCGCAACAAACTGCCGGCCGCCGCTACCGAAAGCATTCCGGCCCATGAGCTGGAGAAAGAAGGGGCCGACCTGGCCCGGGCCGCCCGGGTTGATATGATCCCCACCCCCAAGGCCCGCAAGATAATGGACACCGTCGAAACATCAGGCCTGATGATCATGGGCGCCTCCCCGCTGTTTGATGCCCGGGGTCAGTTCATAGGGACACTGTACGGCGGAAAATTGCTGAACAACAACCACCAGATCGTCGACAAGGTCAAGGACATAGTATACAAAGGGGAAAAATATAAGGGCAAGGATATCGGCACCACCACCATTTTTCTGAACGACCTCAGGATAGCGACCAATGTCCGTGGTACCTCCGGGGCCCGGGCGGTGGGGACCAGGGTTTCCCGGGAAGTATATGATCAGGTGATGTCTCGGGGGCTTTCCTGGATAGGCCGGGCCTTCGTGGTCAACGACTGGTACCGGACGGCCTATGAGCCGATCCGCAATATCAACGGGAAGATCGTGGGCATCCTGTATGTGGGCATGCTGGAAGCGCCCTATATCGACCTCAGGAACAGGACCCTGGCCCTTTTCCTGGTGATAGCCGGCCTGACGGTGGTGCTGTTATGGTTCTCCGCCAATTACCTGGCCGGACGGATCGTGGGGCCGATCAGGGACCTGGTGGCAGCCAACAGCCAGGTGGCCGGGGGAGATCTTTCGGTCAGGGTTCAAATATCATCCCGGGATGAAATCGGACAGCTTTCGGAGTCATTCAACCAGATGACAGCCGAGCTGCAGCGGGCCACCGAAGAATACAAGTTATTGAACCTGACCCTGGAGCAGAGGATCCGCGAAAAGACCGAGGAGCTGAAGGCCGCCCAGGATCAGCTTATCCAGACCGAGAAGCTGTCCTCCTTGGGAAAGATGGCGGCCGGGATCGCCCATGAGATCAACAACCCCCTGACCTCGATACTGATAAACAGCCACTTGATGTCGGAAAGGATAAAGGGGCGCTCCAAGACCAAGGAAAGCCTTCAGCTGATAATAGACGAGACATCCCGCTGCAGCTCCATCGTCAAAAGGCTGCTGGAGTTCTCCCGGCAGAGCCCGCCGGAAAAAAAGCCGGAGGATATCAACAGCCTGATATTGATGCTGCTAAAGCTTTTCAAGAACCAGCTGCTGTTTAGCCGGATCGATCTGAAGACCAGCCTGGATAAGCGGCTGCCCCGGGCGGTGATTGATGCCAACAAGATCAAACAGGTCTTTACCAACATCATAGTCAACGCCATAGATGCCATGCCCCAGGGCGGAACCCTTAAGGTGACAACCGAACTTTCCAGCAATCACCGTCAGGCCGAAATATCATTTCAGGACAACGGCTCCGGGATCCCAAAGGAGATCGTCAACAAGGTGTTTGATCCGTTCTTCACCACCAAGGGCATCAAAGGCAGCGGGCTGGGGCTGGCCATCAGCTACGGCATCATCCAGCAGCACGACGGAGCTATTGAGATCATCAACCAAAAAACCAAGGGCGTCAGGGTGCTGGTACGGCTGCCGATAAGTGATAATCAGTAAATAGAGGATAGAACGATGTCCGCAAAATTAAAGATACTTGTGGTGGACGACGAGCTGCCGGTCTGTAAAAGCATCGCCAGCGTCCTGGAGAACAAGAACAGCCTGGTGGAGACCGCTTTGAGCGGCGAGGAAGCCCTGAAAAAGGATAGGAAGCAACGCTACGATCTGGTGATAACCGATCTGATGATGCCCGGCATAACCGGACTGGAGGTGCTGGAGACCATAAAAAAGAGGCGTCCCCGGACAGCCGTCATCATGATCACCGGGTTTCCGTCGATAAAAACGGCCGTGGAGTCGATAAAATCGGGGGCTTTTGACTATCTTCCCAAGCCCTTCACCCCCCAGGACCTGCGCAATATGGTCCAGCGGGTAAAAGCCAGCCGAAAAACAGCCCGGAGCGCCGAAACCGACCCGAAGATAAAGGCGCATCAGCCGCACCTGTACTGCATTCCGGACAATTCCTGGGCCCAGGTGGGCCGGGACGGCCTGGTGACGGCGGGCGCCCATCATATGTTTTTAAAAGGGCTGGACCAGGTCTCCGGCATCGAACTGCCGGAGGTGGGGGACAAGATTATCCAGGGGGAGGCCTATGCCGCCATCAGCGACGGCAAGAAACGTTCCCACCGTCTGTGGATGCCGGTATCGGGACAGATCACCAAGATAAACAAAGGGATTATGAACGACCTGTCGTTATTGGAACGGGATCCCTACGGCCGGGGCTGGCTGATCAAATTGAGTCCGTCCCAGCTGGAGGAGAACCTTAACAGCCTGCTGGTCATGAATCTGTGAAGCGGGATAAGGTGCCGGCGCCCCGCATAAAAAAAATCGTGGGTGCTCTCAACCGACTTTTGGCCGATTATGTACCGGGCAGGATGTCCTTTCTGGACGAGCAGGGGCGTTGGCAGAAAGACCCCGGTGAAGTATGGGAAAAGGCCTCCGCTGAACTGTGGTACCGGCTATGGGAGAGGGCCGGCGCCGGGCAACAGGCCGAGCTTGAAAATCTGGCAACAGCCCTGACAGCCAGGGAGTCCGATTGGAAGGTCATAAAAGATATCTTCGTCCAGGGCCCGGCAACCTCCAGCCCTGAGGCAGTCTTGGCAACCTTCCTGAACGCCTTATGCCAGTTGATAGAATTCGCCTGTTATAAAAATAACGCCGGCCGGCCGGTGGCCGAATGGGACCAGCAGGGCAGAAGATTGTCCGAAGAATACGTCTTAAAAATCAAGGAAGCTTATGGCCGGTGGGGGATGGCTGCCAGGACGGATCCACCGCCCGGGCATCCCGACCTTCTGCTCGGTAATCTGCTGCAGGGTTCTGAGATATTCGTCAAAATATCCCGGCTGTTAGCCGAAGAAGACAGGCTCAATCGTAGGATCAAAGGATTGCTGGCCGGGCCATCCGACCCGAAGCTCAGGAGCGAGGCCTACGAACTGATCCTGGAACAGCTGGACGGTGCCGTGACATGGCCGGTCGACCGGCTGCAGCACATGGTAAGGCCCTGCCTGGGGCTGTTGCGCCATCCCGATATCCCGATATCCAGCGGCATCCAGTATGAGGCAGCCTGTATCCTGGGAAAGGCCCGTGACCGAAGGTGCGCCGAGACGGCGGCCGATCTCCTGAAACGGCTGGACCAAAGACATGACAATCTCAGCGCCAGCCTGCTGTATCTTCTGGGACGCCTGGACGAACCCCTGGCGGCCGAAACCCTGCTAGAAAAGCTGAAGGCCGGATCGCCCGGGGACGTTCTAGAATCCGATGGACAGTTGAGATCATCGGCCCTGGAAATACGGGAGGCTATCTGGGCTTTGGGCAAACAGGAGAGAACCTCGTCCTCGGCCATCCCGGTCCTTACCGGCCAGGCAAGCAATAAGGATCGGGACGTAAAGGCCACCCTGGCCTGGGCCCTGGGAAAAATCGGCCGGGCCCGTTTGAAGGATGCCGGAGATATCGAGCCGGAGATCATTGCGGTCTTGCTGGAACTGACAAAGGACAGGCTGGTCCGGGTATCGGAAGAGGCCCAGGCGGGCTTGAAAAACCTGGAGCTGCCGGGACTGTTTGCCCGGCTGCAGCTGCATGACACCGCCGGGAAGGAGCTATTGTCGCTGCAGCCAAGCCGGCAGGGGCTGTATGAACTTTCGGAGACCTTGTGGCATTTGATGGAAAAACAGCCGCCGGTCATAATGGCCGTCACCGGTGATTCCGGGACCGGCAAGACCTATTTCTGCCAGTGCCTGAGCGAAGGGTTCGGCCGTTGGTCTTCCAAGGATATTCTGTATCTGGCCCGGGACAATGCGGACCATAATGATATCTTTAACCGGATGCTGGGTTTGAAATTCCTGAAAAAACGCGTCCTGCCGCAATTCTACCAGAACTATCCCCTGTCGGAGGAGGACGACCGTCCGGAAGAATATTTTGAACAATTCATGAATGAACAGCGGGATAAAAAATTGATCATCCTGGACGGCTGGAGGGACGACGCTTATTTCCACCACTTGGTCAGCCTGTTCAACGAACAGGAGCGCCTGGATGTGCTGTTGAAATTCCGGGCCACCTATTCTACCCGGCGGATGAACCTCGAGGAGCGCGAGGGTCTGCTGGAGAACGTAACCACCTGCCTGTCATATGTCGAGGAACCCAACCTTCGGGAAACAAGATTCCACCGGGACGGCAGGGTGCTGATATACCAGCTGGAGAACTCCCTTCCCGCCCGCCCGGACCGGGAAGAGATCCGGGAACTTTTTCAGCGCCGGAAGATCGAGAACTGGGGGAGATTCATCAGGCTGGGACGGTTCGGCAGGGTGACCGGAAGATTGACGATTAGCGGAATGAAGGTCCGGCGGCGGGAAGAAGCCGTGGATATCATGTTCCCGGAGACAGCTGTCGGGGAACGGCAGGTCATTGAGATTCGCGAAAAACATTTCGTCAGAAGGGATAACAGCAATTCGACGGCCAACCGGCATCTTCTGGAAACAATTGAAACCGCCGGTATCTCAGTAAATTATCTTGCCCTGATGGGCCCCGGGCAGGTGGCCTTCGGTGGAAAGGAAGGCCAGGTGGGGGCTTTCCATGGAACTGGCGATCGCCTAAAATATCACAGCCTGCCCGGGGGAGATATCAGGTGTATTGCCGTGCTGGGAGACGAAATATGGTCCATTGACGGCACCGGTAGATTGGCAACCACATCTTTAAGTAAAGGGACCGTGGTCAATTGGGAAAATGATCATCCGATGATTACGGCCATCGCCTCAAATAGCGCCCAGCTGATCGCCACCGGGCATTCGGATGGCAGCATCCGCCTGTGGAGCCAAGAGGAAGGGCTGATCGGCGGGGCCAAACTATCAGCCCGAAACATTACGGCGATTGAAATGGGTCCGGGCAAAAGGGCCTTTTGCCTGGATCAGGACGGCAGGTTGATCGTCTGGAAAGTCGGGAGAAATTCGGCCCGGTCATATGATACCGGCCTGGCCGGCGGAACGTGCCTTTGCAGAGATCCCGGCGGAAGGGTGGCTGTCGGCCGGTCCGGTCCAGGAGGAACAGTGGAGATCGCCATCATTGATCACCGGACGGGCCAGGCGGAGACTGTTACGACTGATGGTATCGGCACGGTCTCCAGCCTCAGCGCCTGTTTTGACGGCCGCCTGCTGGTGGGCCTTAAGTCAAAAACCGGAAAGAAAAATGACGGCACGCTGATGATAATAAATCCCAAGGGGAAAGCCCCAGACTATTGGCTGCTGCCCGGTCATAAGATCGAGACCTGTGGCTGCCTGAGCCTGGGACCGCAGATCCTTACCTGCGGCAGCGATACTCGTTCAGATGATTCGTTAAAAATCTGGGGATCGGCCGATTACGTTAAACAGGAAAGAAAACGGTCAAGCTTGTTGGACGGCAGCATGATAAAATCCAGCCATTTCCAAAATATTTTATGACCTGTTTTTGGGACCAGATACCGCCCCCACCCGTGATGCCCCATAATTTACAGGTCAAGAGGAAAAATGAGTGAATATTCAAGAATAATTATAACAACTTTGGCGTTTGTATTGTTTGCCGGGTGCCGTCAAAATGCCGAAAAAACCTACAGACCTGATAAAACAAGCCAGGCCCAGACGGAGCGCCCCGGAAGAATCAAGCTTGCCGTGGGGCAGAGTGTCCTGTGGGTGGAAGTGGCCGATAACCCACGATCCCGGGAGCAGGGACTGATGTTTAGGAAAACTATGCCGGGGGATGAAGGGATGCTTTTCATCTTCGAGCATCCCCAGATGCAGTCATTCTGGATGAAGAACACCTATCTGCCTCTGGATATAGCCTTTATCTCCGAACAGGGGGTGATCATCAATATCCGGACCATGAAACCGCTGGACGAGGGACCGCGCTACCGGTCGCTGGCCCCGGCCCTTTACGTGATCGAGACCAATGCCGGATGGTTTGAACAGAACGGGATCAAGGCCGGCGATAAGGTAAAATTTTAATTGCTTATAACGGCGACAATCCTGGCTGGTATCTTTGCCCAGGCTGGGCCTACAAAAGGCGAAATAAATGAAACGGGGCGATAATATCGCCCCGTTTCATTTTAAATAGAATATATTAGTTATCGGCTTTCGTTGCCTTCTTCTCAATATATCCTTTCAGCAAAATTAGGTCGTCGGAATATATCTCCAAAAACCGCACCCCGATGGTATATTGCCCGTTTTTCAATGCGCTGCAACGCACCACCTGTCCGATTGCCGCCAAATCATATTTGCTTTTGCCCCTGGCAAAATCAAGTTTTAACTGCAGGGTATCGTTCTTGCTTAGTTTTTTGCCGGAATGAAAAAGCACCCCCCCGGAACTCAGGTTTTTAACCTTGGCCGGTTTTAACCCGCTGGTGTCAATGATCTCCTTAAGGGCTTTATATTTTACCCTTATTTCCACCGGCAGCCTTATAAACTTCCTTCTTTCTTTCGACTTGGCTGATTTTTTCATAAGCGTATCCCTTCAATGGATAACAGTTTTTTCTTTACAGTTGTTCCCCAAGCAAAGCCGCCCAGCGAGCCGTCGGAGGCGATCACCCGGTGACAGGGGATGATTATCGGCAGGGGGTTGGCCCCCACCGCCTGGCCCACTGCCCGGGAGGCCTCGGGGCGGCCGATCTCCCGGGCCAGCATGCCGTAAGTGACCAATTGGCCGGGCAGCAGGGCGGACAATTTCTTCCAGACCATTATTTGAAATGCTGTGCCGTGGCTCAGGTCGGCCCGGAATTTGAAAATTACCGGTTGCCCACGGAAATACTTGTTCAATTGTTTCTTGATCGGCCCGAACTGTTTTTCACTGCGTGCCAGATTGTAATGCCTTATCGGCAGGTCTACCAGGAAGGACAGTTCGGAACCCTTTGCTGGAGCAATGTTAAGCAGACCCTTGTCAGTGGCGGCCAGATATAGCTTGCCTAAAGGTGAAAGATATTGGGTAAAATAGATATTGACGTATTGGTTCATCGTTCCAATTGCTTTTTCTTAAGAATAATTGATTAGGGCTATTTTGTCAATAAAATTAATTAAATATTTTTGCTTTTTGATCGTGGTATTGATATAATCAAAAATTGTCATATATATAAATAACATTTAAATGTATTATGAAAACAGTATCGCCGGGCTACAAAACAACCGAGCCACTGTTTGCAAAAATGCAGATGCCCGGCATCAAACCGGGCACGCTTTTTCGGGAACATATGGTGGATAACATCGCCAATGACCTGGACCGCCGACTGCTGGTAATAACCGGCGGCGCGGGGTACGGAAAGACCACCCTGCTGGCCCAGCTCAGCGAAAAGGCCCGCCTGCCCGGGGTGTTCCTTTCCCTGGAGCCGGAAGACAGCGATCTGGTGACATTTTACTCCAGCCTGATCTTAGGCCTGGAACGGTTGCAACCGGGGCTGGCCAAGCGGTGCCAGGGACTGGTGGACCGGGGCACCGATATCGGCAAGAACCACCGGCTGGCCATGGGGACGCTGTTGAACGAGCTGGTGGAAAAACGCAATGAAGAGTTGTTCATCTTCTTAGACGATTACCACTCCCTGTCCGACGACAGCGAGGTGCACCAGGCCCTGGATTATTTCATCGACCATCTGCCGCCGGACGTCCACCTGGTGGTAGCCTCCCGCAAGGAACCGCCGCTGCCCTCCCTTCCCAAATGGCGGGCCAAACGCGACCTGGCCGAACTGAGCCGGGAATCGCTGAAATTCACCGAGGAAGAGATCAGATCCCTACTGGAGCAGTTCTATAAGATCAGTCTTTCGGAAACCGAGATCAAAGGCCTGGCCCAGAAGACCGAAGGCTGGATCACCGGGGTCCAGCTGATACTGCAGGCCGCGGGCCGGGACGGGCGTTCGGTGCGGGAAATGCTGAACACATATTTTGAAGAGCACGGCGATCTGTTCCGTTATTTTGCTGGGGAGATATTCAACCGGGAGAAAGAGGACTTAAGGGATTTTTTAAAACGGAGTTCGGTACTGGACGGCATGACCGCCGAGTCCTGCCGCTATGTCCTAAAGGTCAATAAACCCGAAGTACAGCTGGAGGAACTGGTCAACAGCAACCTGTTCGTCACTAGGACCGGCTCCGGGGAATATAAGTATCACCGGCTTTTCCGGGAATTCCTTTACGACCAGCTGGGCGACCCGGCCGAGAGGTGCGGGCTTCATGCCCGGGCGGCAGAGCACCACGAAAAGAACGGCGAATCCGCCAAGGCCATCGGGCATTATCTTTCCGCTGACAAGCACCGGGAAGCGGTGCGGCTGATAGACCGGGACCGGGAGCGGTTGATCAACCGGGCCCAGTTCGCCCTGCTCCGCTCCTGGCTGGAGCGCCTGGCCCCGAAGGTCTATGACGAGTTTCCCTGGCTTTACGCGGTACAGGCGGTGCTGTGCAAGGAGCAGGGCAAGCTGGAACAGGCCGAAAACCTTTACCGGCAGGCGGAAAAACAACTGCAGGGGAAAACGGCCCAAAGTTCTTCCCGGGCCTATGTGCTTTACGAAAAAAGCATAGTACTGCACCGCAAGGGGGAATCTAAGGAAGCCCTGACAGTTCTTAAGCTGGCCCTTAAATGCTGCTCGCCGGAGAACAGCGACCTGAAGACCTCCATTCTTGGTTTTACCGCTCAGGTATGGCTGGAGGGACTGGGAGATGCCAACAAGGCCAAAGCCTGCCTGAACCAGGCCCGGAAACTGCTGAAAGGAACCTCCAACAAAATGCAGGCGGTTTACATTGAGCAGAAACAGTCGGTCCTGTGGGAAAGCATCGGGGAGAAGCGCAAGGCTTTCAATATTTACAAGGGCCTCATCGAAATAATCGGGGATGATTACTCGCACCTGGTTGGCTCGTACTTTCACAACGCCGCCAAGGTGGCCCTGGATTACGGCCGGTACGACTGGGCCGGGGAATGCCTGAACAAGGGCCGGGCGGTGTGCCGGGGTTATGAGGACATTTTCTCCGAATCCATGCTGGAGTTCGGCTATGGGTACCTGTATCTTTTTAAGGGACAATGGGACCAGGCCCAAAAACACCTGGAAAGGGCCCACGATATTTTCAAGGAGATGAACTGGACCCGGTCGGTCTGCATTGCCCTCCGCCAGCTGAGCCGCCTTTCCCGCTACCGGGGGGACCCGGAACAAGCCCTGCATTACTTGGAACTGATGAAACAGCAGCCGCTGGGGCCTTTGGACCGGATCGCGGTCTTAATGGAGCAGGCGCTGATAGGGATATTCAAAGAACAGTACGGCCCGGCCCGGGAGGCCCTGGATTCCTGTAGAGAGCAGGCCGTAAAGTATTTCGGCAAGATGGGTGAGATAGTCTGTTATCTGGCCGAGGTCGGCATACAGGCCGGTTTGAAAAAGCCGAAGGAGGCCGAGCGCTGGTTCCAAAAGGCGGTCACCCTGTCCCGGGACTACGGCTTTGACGGACTGCTGGCCTGCGAGCTGAGGGCCAGTCCGGTTCTGGGCCAATTGGCCCAGAAATGCACGATAGAGAAAACCTATCTGCTGACCATTCCCTCCTTCATGTCCGCAGAGGTCAAAGGTCCGGCCAAAGAGGAATCCGGTCTGCGGGTAGAACTGCTGGGAACGCCCAAGATATTCAAGAGCGAAAAGGAGATCACCAGCGGCTTACGGCGCCAGGCCCTACAATTGTTGTGTCTTCTGGCCTATCATGGGGAGCGGGGCCTGAGCCGGGACGAGATCCTGCAGGCCATGTGGCCCAGGGTCAAGCCCAAGCCGGCGGTGGACAATTTTCACCTGGTGCTGTTCGAGGTGCGGCAGGGCCTGCAGAAAAGCATCGGGCGATCTTATGGCAAGGCAATAGTAAAGGAGGGGGGAAGATACCGGCTCGGCCCCGGCCTGCCGGTGAAGACCGATGTCCTGGCCTTTGAGGAGCTTTTGGCCGGGTCGCGGGAATCGGAAAAGGCCGGTGACCATGCTGCCGCCAAAAAGATCATGGCCCAGGCGTTGTCCCTTAAGCGGGGAGAGTTCTGCCAGGATTGGACGGAGGACTGGGTCCAGGGGATATCCCGCCGGCTGGAGGATCTGCACCAAAAGGCGTTGTTAAAACTGGGGGCCCTGCATCTCCGGGACGGAGAGCTGGAGACCAGCCGGGAGTGTTATGAACTGGCCATCAGGCGCGATGAATTGTGCGAAGAGGCCTGCCGGGGGTTGCTCAAGATCTACGGGGAGAAGGGCGATCTTAACCAAGCCAAGGCCCTGTTCGCCAAACTTGAAAAAGCACTGCGTAAGGAGTTGAAGGCGGAGCCTGCTCCCGAGACCGTGGAAATTTATAAGACGGTGATGGCGCCAAAGAAATAGGCCGTAATAATTAAATATGACTATCTAACTTGCTCAGGAAAAGTAGAGATAAAATAATGGGGCTGTCAAAACCGTAGATTTAACCCAATTATGTTCTTTTTCTTTTTTGTGTCGCCAACCAAGAAAAAGAACCAAAAAGAAAAAAGCTCGTCGCAAAATACTATCCGTGCCATGCTTTCGCAAAAGCTACAGCAGGCCCGCGCTGCGCTTCTCGTTGCTGGCGGGCTTGCCTGAACTCGGGCTTTTGTCAAGCCCTCAAACATGCAGACAAGCTTTTAACCGCCATCAACTGCGATGCTCACTGATAGTATAGTTTCCTGAGCTGATTGGATAAGCATTTAATTAAATCTGGTCTTCAAAGAGCCCGACAGAGGGCTCTTTTTTGTCCCCCAAAAACTAAGAAAAAACTAAGAATCGGTGTTATATACTGAACCCTGGTTCAGGAGAATAAAAAGAACGGAACAAGGAACAGGTTTATCGTTCCCGAATAACCGATCAGCTGGGAGAACAAAGAATGCCGGATTATCTTCCCCGCCCGGACAGCGTGTTTGACCGCTGGGTGGCCGATTTCATAGAATACAGCGCCAAGCACCGGTCGGAACTTGGCCTGACCGACCGGGAAGCCGCCGAACTGCAGAAAGCCAGAAACGCCTGGAGCCAGGCCTTTACCAGGCACCAGTCGGCCCAGGAGGCGGCCAGGCTGGCCACCGAGGACAAGGAACAGAAACGGGCGGCAGTGGAGCAGGCCATCCGCAAGTACGTCAGGGTTATCCAGGCCCGTCCGGCCACCACCAACCAACAGCGGCGGGGTCTGGGGATCAGCCTGAAGCCGGACGAGTCGCAGGAATCCGGGGTGTCCGGCCCAGCTATGTCCATAAGCGAGATAAGCCTGGCAGGATACTGAAAGTATTTTTCCGGTAAAATAACAACAAACCACAATTATCAAGGAGGTCACCCATGAGAATTTGGAGTAAACTGGCAATGCTGGCGCTGGCCGTGGGTCTTTTGGCCCTGCCGGCCCTGGCCGACTGGCAGACCGCCACGGTGGGAGCAGGCAATACCATCTGGAACGTGGCCATAGATCCGGCCCGTAATAGAACCTTTACCACCAATTACAGCAGCGGTACGGTTACGGTTGTTGACGGGCGGGCTAATGCTGTCCAAACCTGGACGGTCGGAATAGAACCCCAGTACCTGGCGGTTAATCCCATAACCGGCAAACTGTATGTGTCCATCAATGGTTCGGCTACAAATGACACGGTGGTGGTGTTAGACACCCTGGGAGCCACAATAAATAAATTACCGGTAAAGCGCAATCCAGTCTCCCTCGTAATAGATGCTAATAATGACCGGTTATACGTGGCCAATTACGACAGCGACACCATAAGCATTTATCAGGGCGATATTTTTCTCCGGGATGTAGCCGTCAAAGACCGTCCCCGGATCATGGTATTCAATCCGGTGATGGACTTTGTTTATGTGGCATACGAAGTATCCGATTCGATCACGGCGCTGACCCTGGCCGGAACCTCCAACGCCCAGATCTATACCGGGCACAGAGCCTACGATGTGGCGGTCTGCGCCTCAGTCAATGCGGCATATGTGGTCAATACCGAGGAAGACAGCGTGGCGGTGATAGACTGCAACTATAATTCCGTAAGCAAAAAAATCCTGGTGGGCGATTATCCGGTGGTAATAGTAGCCGATCCGGCGGCCAAACAGGCTTATGTGACCAACTTTTACGGTGGCACTGTTACGGCCATCAATTGCGAAAACAATACCGTATACAGCGAGGTGCTGGTAAAAACCAATCCCTGGCGAATGGCCATCAATCCCATTACCCGCAAACTGTATGTGGGCAACAACAGCGCCATCCCTGTCTTAATGATACTTGACTGGCGGAACGGGGTTGTGCGCGATTCCGTGGTTTTAGCCCATAGCGCCGGGCCCTTTGCGGTAAACCCAGTCACCAATAAGATATATGTTTCCATGGAGGCCGGCAATCCCGACAGCCTGGCGGTGATAGACGGCTCGGATTTCGACACCACCATTACGGTAGCCAAGAGCGGAACCCAGTTCACCGCTGTCAACCCCATCAGCGGGGACGCATTTTTCAGCAACAGCAACAGCGATAACGTGACCGTGATCAAGGCAAACGGCGATACTCTGACCATCGCAGTGGGCGACGACCCCCGGATGATCGCTGTCAATCCCCTGACCAACAAGGCCTTTGTCTGCAATACCGGCAGCAAATCGGTGTCGGTGATAAGCGGCTCCAGTTACTCGGTGGAGAGGACCATAATCGTGGACACCCTGCCGACCATAGTGGCGGTCAATCCGCTCACCAACTTCATTTATGTGAACAGCTTCCTGGCCTCGGCCAACCGGGTCAAGGTAATAGACGGCAAGGACTGGGACACCACCTCGGTGCCGGTGGGATCCAAGCCCTTCTCCATCGCGGTCAACCCGGCCACCAACCGGATCTATGTGGGCAACGATGTCAGCAATACGGTGACAGTGATCGACGGGGCGCACCATACGGTGATAACGTCCATTCCTTCCAACCGGCCGTACAAGATGGATGTTAATCCGGTGACCAACAAAATATACGTTGCCAGCCTTCAGACATCCGGCATAGTAAAGGTCATCGACGGGGCCACCAACGGCACCACCAATGTGACCATAGGCAACTGGCCGTCCGGGGTGGCGGTCAACCGGGCCAACAACAAGATATACGTTACCAACTACAATGACAGCACGGTGACCGAGATCGACGGCGTAACCAATGGCACCAGCACTATAAAAGTGGGGGTCCACCCAGAATGGATCGCGGCCGATCCGGTGACCGGCAAGGTTTTTGTTTCCAATAGCGACGGCAGCAGCCTGAGCATCATCGACTGCGCCAGCCGCAGCGTCAAGACCATGGCGGTACCCGCCGGGCCCAGGCAGGTGGCGGTGAACCCCGTCACCGGCAAGGTGTACCTGGCCTGCTATACCGCCGGCCGGGCGGTGGTTGTAGACCAGACGGTGGAGCAGAACACAAACGTGGTCTGCACGGAGCCTAATCCCGTGCCTTGGGATAAAATGATACCCGCTGGCACCCAGAACAGGGGTGGCTACACATACAATAGGTGGTCAGGCACTAAGACAAAACCCCTGAATGCCTATTTCTCGCTGGCAACCTCTCAATCTTTTTGGAAATGTGCTGCAAATATGTCGACCACCGATTCTTCAATACTCTGGGCCACCCAGAATTATTTATGGGAAGCAGACAGCGCTTTTTACGGGGAAAATATCTACCGTCGGTTCGGTTTGGAAACCCAAGGTGCGGCAACCAATAATCTTGGTGTGG
This sequence comes from Candidatus Edwardsiibacteriota bacterium, assembly GCA_020053305.1. Lineage (GTDB taxonomy): Bacteria > Edwardsbacteria > AC1 > AC1 > EtOH8 > UBA2226. The sequence goes on from JAGVNJ010000047.1 coordinate 36,589, forward strand.
GTACGCCTTTTACCGGCAACATCCTGAATAGCGTTCTTTACCGTATAGACTATGCTGCCCCGACGGTTGCTTGGTGGGACAGTCTGGCCGACGATAACGATTCGCTGGATGGCTACGGGCCCTATACGGTCAAAGCGGTGATCACCGACTTTTCGGGATTGGACACGGTCTACCTTCACTACAACCCGGCGAAGGCCTACACCGGCATGACCAGGGCCTTGGCCGACACCTTTGTGGGGGTGATCCCGGCCCAGGCGGTGGCTTTCGGCGATACGGCAGCCCTGTCCTATTTTATAGAAGCGCAGGACCATGCGTATAATCCGAACGGTACCTTCAATTACTCCGCCACCAGCCAGCGGGTGATCCATCTCCGCAACCTTACCGGCGTAGCGGGCAATCCCAGTGATCCGGCCCTGCCCAAAACCTTCGCCCTGCAGGCGGCTTATCCCAATCCTTCCCGCGGTCAGACTGTCATCAAATACCAGCTGCCCAAAGCCTCAAACGTCCAGCTTCAGGTATACAACGTGGCCGGGCAATTGGTGAAGACAGTCAACGAAGGACAGAAACCGGCCGGGTACCACCAGATAGGGTTAAAGGGCAATGCCATGGCCAACGGCATCTACTTCTACCAGCTTAAGGCCGGGGAGTTCATCGCTACCAGAAAGTTAATTATGATCAAATAATCATTTCCAATTTCCGGCAAAACCTTTGGGCTGCAGTTATCTGCAGCCCGTTTTTATTTTTAAAATATTTTTGCTTTTTTATATCCATAGTGTTATAATAATCACTTATAAGTTATGAAACATATCAGTTAATATATTGCAGGGAAGATATGAAACCCGTTAAAACTGCCGCTAAAAAGAAGGGACAAAAAAAGCCCGCGCCAGCCATAAAAAGAGCCGGCAAAAAGATCCAAGCTCCCCAACCGTCTATGGTTAATAAAGCCCTCGTCACTGACGATCTGAAAAAGCAGATAGCCGAATGGCAGTCTAACAGCGTTGGACCGCTGCTGGCCAAATATCCCGAGAGAAAAGAGAAATTTTTGCTTACTTCGGGGGCCGAGATCAACCGGCTTTATACCCCGGAAGATGTCGGGGAGGTGGATTATCCAAAAGAACTGGGCTTTCCCGGGCAATACCCCTACACCCGCGGCGTTCAGCCGACCATGTACCGGGGCAAGTTCTGGACCATGCGCCAGTATGCCGGTTTCGGGGACGCCGCCGAGTCCAACAAGCGTTACAAGTATCTTCTGGCCCAGGGGCAGACCGGTCTGTCGATAGCCTTCGACCTGCCCACCCAGATCGGTTACGACTCCGACCATCCGATGTCAACCGGGGAGGTGGGAAAGGTGGGGGTGGCGATAGATTCGCTGGCCGATATGGAGATCCTGTTCGATGGCATCCCCCTGGACAAGGTCTCCACCTCCATGACCATCAATGCCCCGGCCTCGGTATTGCTGGCCATGTATATCGCGGTGGCCGAAAAGCAGGGGGTGAGCTCCTCCCAGATCCACGGCACCATCCAGAACGATATCTTAAAGGAATACATTGCCCGGGGGACATATATTTTCCCCCCCAAGCCCTCCATGCGGCTGATCACTGACATCTTTGAATACTGCGCCAAGGAAGTGCCCAAGTGGAACACCATCTCCATATCGGGTTATCATATCCGGGAGGCCGGTGCCAGCGCCACCCAGGAAGTGGCATTCACCCTGGCCGACGGTATCGCCTATGTTCAGGCCGCCCTGGATACCGGGTTGAACGTGGACGATTTCGCCAGCCGGCTGTCGTTCTTCTTCAATGCCAACAACAACCTGTTCGAAGAGGTGGCCAAGTTTCGGGCGGCTCGGAGAATGTGGGCCAGGATCATGAAGGAACGGTTCAATGCCCAAAAGCCCAGCTCGCTGATGCTTCGCTTTCATTCGCAAACCGCCGGGTCCACCATGACCGCCCAGCAGCCGGACAATAATATAGTCCGGGTGACTATTCAAACCCTGGCGGCGGTCATGGGCGGCGCCCAGAGCCTGCACACCAACTCCAAGGACGAGGCCCTGGCCCTGCCCACCGAGGATTCGGTCAGGGTGGCCCTGCGCACCCAGCAGATCGTAGCCTATGAATCGGGGGTGGCCGACACCATAGATCCCCTGGCTGGTTCGTATTATATCGAGGCCAAAACCAACGAGATCGAAAAGACTGCCATGGAATACATAAATAAGATAGACAAGATGGGCGGCATGGTCAGAGCGGTGGAGAAAGGCTATATTCAGAGCGAAATCCAGGAGTCGGCTTACCGCTATCAACTGGATGTTGAGAGTAAAGAACGGGTAGTGGTGGGAGTCAATAAATTTACCATTCAGGAAGAACCGATGAAAAACCTGCTTAAGGTGTCTCAGGCGGTGGCCGAGGCTCAGATAAAAAAAATAAACGAGATAAAGGCCAAGCGCGACAATATAGCTGTTCAAAGTTCGTTGGAAAAGATACGCCAGGCCGCTCAAGGCAAAGACAATCTGATGCCGATCATTTTAACTGCTGTCAAGCAGTATGCCACCCTGGGGGAGATCTGCCAGGTGCTGCGGGAGGAATTCGGCGAATACCGGGAATCGGTGGTGCTGTAAAAAGGTCAATCCTCTCGCCGGGCAAAATCGGAACGAGAGGGGCGGATAAATCATCATGGAGAAATGGCATATATGTCAAATAAAAAGACCAGAATATTGATCGCCAAGCCGGGCCTGGACGGGCACGATCGGGGGGCTAAGTTCATCGCCCGGGCACTACGGGACGCCGGGTTCGAAGTGATATATACCGGTTTGAGGCAGACTCCGGAGGCCATCGCCAGTGCGGCCATACAGGAGGACGTACAATGGGTGGGGCTGTCCTGTCTTTCGGGGGCCCACAACTCCCTGTTTCCCAAAGTGGTGGAAATTTTGAAACAGAAGCAGGCGGAGGATATCAAGGTGTTCGGCGGAGGGGTCATCCCGTCCGACGATATCCCGGGGTTGAAGGAGGCGGGGATAAAGGAGATATTCACCCCCGGCGCAACCTCCAAATCGGTGATAGACTACATCAATTCAAACTGACCTGCGCCCTTGATAAATATCGCCAAGAGAGTTATACTTTTCAAGATAATATATTTATAAAATCCGTGAAGCAGTTGGTTCAAAAGATTTTGGCCGGGGACATCCGCTCGATTGCCAGAGCCATAACCCTGGCTGAAAACGAGGATTACCAGGCCGTCGAGCTGATGCGGTCCCTGTATTCCCATACCGGAAAGGCCTATCTGGTGGGAATTACCGGCCCTCCCGGCGGGGGAAAATCAACCCTGGTGGACCGGATGATAGCCTATTACCGCAAATTGGATTTAAAAGTGGCCGTTATCGGGATCGATCCCTCCAGCACCTTCACCGGCGGCGCCCTGTTGGGCGACCGGGTGAGGATGCAGGCCCACGCCACCGACAGCGGGGTGTTCATCCGTTCCATGGGCAGCCGGGGGCATCTGGGGGGCCTGGCTGTGGCCACGGCCGATTCCGCCAAGATACTGGATGCGGCCGGATACGATATCATAATCTTCGAGACGGTGGGGATAGGCCAATCCGAGATCGAAGTGGCCAGCCAAGTGGACACCACGGTCCTGGTAACCGTGCCGGGCCTGGGGGACGATATCCAGGTGCTGAAGGCCGGCACCATGGAGATCGCCGACATCTTTGTGGTGAACAAGGCCGACCGCGACGGGGTGGAAAAAAGCGTCATGGCCATCGAACAGCTGCTCTCAACCTGGGACATGACCGAGGACGATTTCGTGCCGCCGATCCTCAAGGTCACCGCTAAGGATAATATCGGCATCGGGGAGCTGGCCCAGGCCATAGAACAGCACAAGAAGTATCTTCACGACAGCGGCAAGTTCGAGGTCCGCCGAAGAAACCGGGCCGTCACCGAGGTCCATACCCTGATCCTGAACCAGCTGGACAAGTGGGCCCACGACAAGATGACCAAGGACATCACCACCAGGGACAATATAGAGGAGGTCTATTTGAAATTCATAGACCCTCATACCGTGGCCCGGGAGGCATTAAGGGAACTGGAACTGGAGACCATGTGGGATAAATGGGGGCAGGGGGCCGACGGAGGCGGATAGAACGAAGCACAGTTGTTTTCAGGGCACTTCTTGGTGATGATTTGGTATACGATATGAATGTGCGGGGGATCAGGATAAATTCCAGAAAAATGCCCGGCAATAGAAAAGGGAGACGATGATCAGAGAGCTTATAGAACTGAGTTATTTCAACAACCAGGTTTCGGATTATTTGATCAGCCTGGCTATTTTAGCCGGCTTAGTTATTGTAATTAAAATCGCCGACCTCATAGTGGTTCACCGGCTGAAAAGGGTGGCCGCCCGAACCGAGGGTCAATTCGACGATCGCCTGGTTGAAGCCATCGATAAAAAGATAGTTCCCCTGCTTTATTTGGGAGCAGTCTATCTCAGCACCAAGAACCTGACGGTCTCCCCGCTGGTCCAGAAGATCATCAACATATCCGGGTCCGTGATCCTGACCTATCTGGCGGCCAAGTTCATTCTATCCCTGGCGGTTTATTCCGTTGAGACCTATTGGAAGAAACGGGGTGGGGATGAAGCTTCCCAGAAAGCGGCCTATCGGGGGATATTGACCGTACTGAAGCTGGTGGTCTGGAGTCTGGCCTTGATAATCCTGCTGGACAATTTCGGGGTCAAGATCTCGGCCCTGATGGCCGGGCTGGGCATCGGCGGCCTGGCAATAGCCTTTGCTGCCCAGAAGGTGCTGGGCGACCTGTTCAGCTACTTCTCCATCTTCTTCGACCGCCCGTTCGAGATCGGCGATTTCGTGGTGGTGGGCGAATTCATGGGGACGGTGGAGCACATCGGAATCAAGAGCACCCGGATCCGCAGTTTGAGCGGGGAACAGCTGATATTTGCCAATACCGACCTGACCAATTCCCGTCTGCGCAATTACAAGCGGATGATCAACCGCCGGGTGTTGTTCAAAATCGGGGTCACCTATAACACCTCCGCCAAGAAGGTGAAGGAGATCCCGGGCATGATCCAGGAGATCATCAGAAATATTCCCGGAGCCATCTTCGACCGGGCGCATTTTGCCTCCTACGGGGATTTCAGCCTGAACTTCGAGATCGTCTACTACGTGGAGGGCGGGGATTATCTCAAATACATGGATACTCAGCAACAAATTAACCTGACCATTATGGAGGCCTTTGCCAAAAAGAAAATTGAATTTGCCTATCCCACCCAGACGGTTTACGTGAATAAAACATAAAATATATATTCGGAGATTTTCCATGCATGTCAAAGGGATCGATCATATCGGCATCGCCGTCAAGAACATCGACGAGGCTTTGAAGTTATATACCGAGGGGTTGGGCCTGGCAATGGAAGGCACCGAAGCGGTGGAGAGCCAAAAAGTGAAGGTGGCCTTCATCCCGGTGGGGGACAGCCGGTTGGAACTGCTGGAATCCACCGCGCCGGACGGCAACATCGCCAAGTTCATCGAGGCCAAGGGAGAGGGCATCCACCACCTGGCGCTGAAGGTGGACAATATCGAAAAGGCATTGGAAGAGCTTACCGCCAAGGGCTATCAGTTGATAGACAAGGTTCCCCGGGTGGGGGCCGGAGGCCACAAGATCGCTTTCGTGCATCCCAAGTCCACCAAAGGCGTTTTGCTGGAGCTTTCCGAGAGCCATTGAAATAATACCTTGGTCATCCTTCATCCGGTGTTGCGTTGAAGTGCCCTCAGGATGACAATAGTTATCATCCCGAGGTTGCCTTCGTGCTTGACAGGTTGAATGGGTGAGTAAAACAAGTGTTTCGGTTATGACCTAGGCTTTTAAGCCACCCAGACCGCATCTGCGGCCTGGGCTTTTTATTTGGTTTTGTCATTGCGAGTTTTTCTGCTTGCTTCGCTGATGAAGCAATCCAAATAAAATAGATTGCTCCGTTTGGGGTGAACCGGTAATTTCTCAATGACCCGGCAAAACAGAAAGGAAATCATGAGAAAACATGCTTTATTAGTGATAGATGTCCAGAATTATTTTTTCGATAAGGATTCGCCGGCCTATCTGCCGGACAGCAAAAAGATCCTTCCGAAGATCAACATGCTGATAGAACAAGCCTGGAAGAAAAAATGGCCGGTCATTTATACCAGCCATACCGCACCCACAAAGCCCGGCAATATCATGGCTGAACGCTGGGAGCATCTGCCGGCAGGATGGGAAAGCGAATTGTATAATAAATTGGATATTGCACCGGGCACCCATAAACTGAAAAAAGAATATTTCTCGGCGTTTTATAAAACCAGACTCGATAGTCTGCTTAAAAAAGAGAAGATCAACCATCTGATCATTTGCGGGGTGATGACCCATTTGTGCGTGGACACCACCGTACGCCATGGTTTCATGCTGGGCTACCGGTCGACCATAGTGACAGATGCCTGCTGTTCCAAGAGCAAAGAGTACCACAACGCTGCGCTTCTTGCCTTAAAGCACGGTTTCAGTCAGACAGTTGAGCTGTCAAAACTTCTGCATAGTCATTCCCGCCCTTCGGCCTCGCTCAGGATAAACTCCAGCGGGAGTCCAAAGAAGATATGAAAACATACGACCTCCTCATCATCGGGGCCGGGCCGGCCGGGCTGGGGGCCGGGATCCAGGCGGCGCACATGGGCTTGAGCCATGCCGTCATCGAAAAGAAAGAGCCGCAAAGCCGATTACTGCTGGCCCGAAAAGTGGAAAATTTCCCTCTGATTGGTGACGGCGGACGTTCAGGACAAGAACTGTATCGTTCCCTTATCGCTCAATCCCGGGAAAGCGGTGTAAATATAATCACCGGCTCCGTTTCTTCCATTTTAAATGATAAAGGCATATTCGTCATTGCTGCCGAACAAAATCCATATAAAGCCAAGGCGGTAATATTAGCCACCGGTCTTTTGCCCAAAAAACTCATCAGATCTATTGTTCCGCAGGAATTGGAAGGCAAAAAGCTGTTTTACCGGTGGACGGATATCCCTTGGGGAAAGCGAAAGGGGAAAATTTTGGTGGTCGGCGGCGGCGAGGCGGCCTTCGATCAGGCCTGCAGCCTGGCAGAAAACGGCTTTGAGGTGACCATTGCCATCAGGGGGAAAAACGACAGGGCTTTCGATTCGCTTCGCCGGGAAGCCAGGGCTTTGGGAGCATCCGTGCAATACAATGTCATGGTCAGAAAGATCACCGAGGCTGATAACGGCATCGAAGTCTTGTTGAAGACCGGGGAAAAAATTCTCGAAAGACAATACGATCACTGCCTGGCTGCCATCGGCAGCTGCCCGGGAGCATCGTTGATGTCCGGCAAAACGTCCCCGGGAATATTCTGGGCCGGAGATGCGGCCCACCCGCGGCAAAAGCAGGCGGCCATTGCCTTTGGCGACGGCATCGGAAGAACCATGGAAGCATATGAATTTATAAGGAATAACAGCAAATGAGGATGATCGGAAAGAACGGAAGGAAGGACCTGGCCAACGTATATCTGGCCGAGATAAAAAACGGCCTGATGGTGGAGTTCGTCGATTCCTGCGATCCGCTGGTCGGCGGCAGGGACAAAAAGTGGGTGATCGTGGTCTCCAGCCAGTTCGGCTGCCCGGTGGGATGTCTGATGTGCGATGCCGGAGGAAATTTCAAAGGCAATCTGGACAGGGGCCAGATCATAGGCCAGATTAAGAGGGTATTTGAGGAGAGCCCGGAGCTGGATCCCCGGAAATGCGGCAAGCTCAAGATCCAGTTCGCCCGGATGGGCGAGCCGGCCCTCAATGATGCGGTGATTGATGCCATTCATTGGCTGGCCGAGGAATATCCCGGGGCCATGCCCTGCATCGCCACCATGGCCCCGGCCGGGCGGGGGCAGTGGTTCGAATCGTTGTTGAATGCCTCGCAGAGGTTCTCCGATATCCAGCTGCAGTTCTCCATGAACACCACCGATCCGGAAATGCGGGAACAACTGATTCCGTACCCCAAAATGAGCTGGCCGCAAGTGGCCGACTTGGGAAAAAGGTTTTACCGTCCCGGCCGCCGCAAGCCGTCCCTGAATTTCGCCCTGTCGCCGGGGATCCCGGTGGAAGCAGATCGGATAACGGATTATTTTGATCCGGAATATTTTGCCATAAAACTCACCCCGTTAAATCCCACCGCCACGGCAGGGGAGAATCTGCTGGAATGTGTCAATAGTTTTGAAAGAGCCAAGCTGCTGGTGGCGGAAAAGGCGAAAGAGTTTTCTGTTTTGGGATATCAGGTTATAGAATCGATAGGGAATATGGAGGAGAATGAGATAGGCAGCAATTGCGGGCAGATGGTGAGGAAATACAAGGCAGATATGCCTGAATATGAGAAAGCCCCCGCTTAGGCGGGGGCTTTCCGAACATCGTTTCTGACTTTACCGGGAATCCAGAATAACAATATGCAAAAACGAATCACTTAATGGGTTTTCGACAGCAGTTTTTCCCGGACCTTTTCGGCTAAAAGAATTTTAAGCATTGATTGGTATGGCACATCCTGCTTATTGGCCAGGAGTTTTACCGATTCTATCAGCGATTCCGGAAGCCGGATGGAAATGGTCTTGTTGGATGATTTGAGTTCCGGAAAAAAGGCTATCTCAGCCTTACTGTAATCTATATATTCAGCAGAGTCGTGAGTGGCCCAGAATTTATCCTCTTGGGCGGCATTTTTAAATTTTGGTATCGGTTTCAGATTTTTCATGGTATAACAACCTTTCTTTTTTATGCATATCGCGAGCCGATATTATTCGAATTTTAGTCCCGCGGCGGGTAAATACTGCGAAAAGCAGTCGTCCTTTGCCGGTCTGGCCAAGGGCGTAATACCGCTCTTCCTTATGTGAATGAAACTGGTCGTGATAGATATACAGCGGCTGATTGAAAAAAACTTCTTCGCATTCCCACCAGGCCACCTTGTGCTTATGCCAATTCTTGTCTTGGTTGGCCTTGTCCCAATCAAAAGAGCTAAATTGAGAAAAAAGAGACATTGATTCACTCGCTTATCATGTATATGTACATTATATACATATACTAATAATAAGTCAAGAGGGTGTTTTAAATATTATGTGGCTTAGGGATGAGAATGAGATAGGCAGCAATTGCGGGCAGATGGTGAGGAAATTCAGTGCCGGAACGCCGGAGTATGCCAAAGCCCCCACCAAAGCGGGGGCTTGGTAATGTCATTCCCTGACCGCAGCGGAGAGGGCGGTTCAAAAACTGCTGCGCAGCACTTCTCAATCAGCGATAGCCTTAAGGCTATCGCTAGGTATCAGCAAGGTTTCTAACGAAACCTACCATATGACCCCGATTTATCGGGGTTGATGATTATTAGCGATGTCATTTATGGCATCGCTAGAAGATAATCAAAACCCTCCTCTTAGCGCTTCTTCCAACAATCCCTTCTTGCCCACCCCGTATATGGCGCAGCCTGTGGCCCGGCCCTCGCTGACATCCAGCGGCACATACACTATTTGTCCTGGCTTAAAGGATTTCCAGTCCGGGGGCTCGAACTCGGACTCGCCCACCGCCGGTTCCCTTTGGTCAAACGGGTTGCGCAGCTGCCGGGCTACTGCGGCAATGAACTCAAGTCCCGGGTCTTCCTCCCCGGCATTGCCTGGTTCCAGGCTTAACGGGTAATAGCCGGATTCCACCGCCATCTGGTCCAGGGCCACCCGCAGCTGCCGCATGTTGTTCTTGACGACGGATTCCTTGGCCAGGTTGACCTGCATGTTGTACAGCCGGTATTGGGGAATGATGATGAACAGGCTGCCGATGGCCAGGGCTGCGATGATCAGCAGGCAGCCCAAGCCCTGCCCCGGCCGGTAGAGCTGCTGCCAGAGGCTCTTTTTGTTAAGCTCGGGCAAAAGGCCGGTGCACTGGGTGCAGCGTTTGGCAGCGGGGTCGTTTAATGTGCCGCAGTGTGGACAGTACATAGTTTATTCTTGGGTTAATAGCAGGCCTCCGCTTAAGGCGGAGGCTTCTTTTATGTCATTCCCGATTTGATCGGGAATCCAGGCCAAAATGAGCGTAATTGGTTATTATTTGGGGTTGGCTATAAAACATATATTCCCGTTAAAAGAGGGTATGGCATGTAACGTTTGCGGGTTTGCGCATGTGGGCGTCCGCCGCGGCGGATGGCATGAGTTCTTGCTACAGCAAGAACCATGACATAGCCCATGTGGTCGAGGGCTTGGGCTTACGTGCCGGACCCTGTCCTGAGTAACGCACCGTGCTTGGCATTCGAAGGATTTGCCCGAGACGCAAACCCGTTTGTTGGACGCCGTTTTATACAAATACATATTTTACCGAACTAGTACAATTCTCTTTGTATTGTTATAGTCACCAATATTTAATTTATAAAAATAAATACCTGAAGGCAAAAATGAACAGTTTTTATCTTTACCGTCCCAAGAAATAGCGTATTTACCCGATCCTTGATAATCATTAATTAATGTTTTTACAAGTTGGCCCAATGAATTATAAATATTTAAAGTAACGAAAGAACTTTTCTCAACTTGATAATTAATAAGCGTTTTATTGTGCATTGGGTTGGGTATATTCTGGCAAATAGAATTGTGTAAAATTCGTTCGGTTTCTTCTCTGGATGTTACCCCATCGGGTGTATATACAATATAAAGATATGGCTTCAGTGTATCTTTATCACCAGACCAAAACATAATATCATCTTCACGTGAATCCCAATCTGTATTTATAGGAAATCTTATTCTAAATTGACTTTTATTTCTATTATTAGAAATATCAGCTATAACATTATCTGTAACATAGAGGCTTTTATAGCCTGAAAGAGTGTCTGAAGAAATAACTCCGATGCGAGAATTTAATGTTTGTGGGTCACCTATGTCGCCAGCTGTCCAGTCTAAAGTGTCTAAAGTGTCACCATACATAATATGATCTATTATACACAAAAGTGTATCACCACCAGGAATACCCGTCCATTTGGGATAATAACCTGTTGTATCGTTACCGTGGATAGAGAATTGATAAACATATAATATGGCTGTGTCTATGATTGTTACTTTGCGTAATGGAATGGGGATACTATCTATCGGAAAACTTAAATATGCCCTTGTATATGATTCACGAAATGCAATCCAATTCCAAAAATCACCAACAGTAAAATGGGGAAAGTTAGTAAATGCTTCTTTTGTATTGTTTGGCACCTCTTGAACACCGACCCATATTTCGCCATCTAAATTTGATGAGCTGTTTATACAGATAGTGTCTGTATAAGCAATAGAAAACAGCGCCAGGAATAAGCCTATAAGTAAAAACATTTTCTTCATTTCCGTTCTCCTCTTTAGCGTAAAATATTTATTTGCTAAAGGAATCAAATGGCGGCCAACGTTTGCGGCTTTGCGATGTGGCCGTTAAGTGGCGCGGGTTTTGCAGTCAAGTGGGCTTGCTTGTTTGTGCAAAGCCCGTGACACAGGCCATGTAA
>JAGVNJ010000021.1 GCA_020053305.1 Candidatus Edwardsiibacteriota bacterium
TAATTTTGATAAACTTAAAGGCAAAAAAAATGTTTGTTTAATTTCCATCACCTTTTCTTTACTATCGTTACTTTGTTTAAGCACATTATACATTCGAGATAAATACATATTTTTTCGGGACTGTGGTGTTTCGCCTAAAAAGCCAGTTAGAACGATATAATTTTCTGATAAATGTTTCACAATATCATCAGCCGTTTCTTTTGCAACACCCTTTAGATAATTGTAGTTTTTCTCTTTTTCTTCGGTTTCAGTTAATTTTTTTATCGGTTCATCGGGAATTGACATGGTAAACACGGCATTATTTTTTGTTTTTATTGTTATGCTGTTATTATCAACTTTTACTTTTTTAATATTGCCTTTCGTTTTAGCAAATTTCACCACTTTTTCTTTTACTTTTTTAGGGTCATAGCTATCATTAGGTCCATACACCATACTATTAAAGTAATCAATTACCAAAGTTAAGTCATTGTAAATTTCTTTGTCTTTTTTTGACATTACTCCCACACTTGCTATTAATTTTTTACCTTCGTAATAATCATGCTGGTGAAACATCCCAGGGTAAACAATAATATTATTAATTGCGACTATCGTATCCGTTAATTCAATTGTATAAGGAGGTTTAATATAGTGGCCATAAGCAATAACATGTCCTTTGTTTATATTATTTGCTATGATTACTCTATCACTTGTTTTAGCACTCAGATATTTTTGTTTTAGATCAATCCTATAATATTCAGCGCTATTGTAATATGCAGAACTATCAATAACCTGCCCTCGTGCCGTCAAAGACAGCGTGCCAAGCATTACTGATATAACAATAATCTTGTGCATAAACTTTTTCCAAATTATAATATATGTTCTAAAACTTTTTCTACTTGAATTCTCTCTAAATCGCACTTGGCGCTTGGGCGACAGTTCTTACAGGATTCCTCCTCCGGCACCAGCTGAACATGCCCCTCTCCCAGCGGTCTCCAGCGTTCCGGGCGGCTGGCCGGCGCCGGGCAAAAAAGCCCCACCGTCTTGGCCCCCGTCGCCGCGGCCAGGTGCAGGGTGCCGGTGCTGCTGCCAGTCACCTGCCGGCAATTTGCCAAAATTGCAGCCAGCCGCCGCAATGTCAGCTCCGGCCCGGCTATGGGCACATTGGTATTGCCTTTTACTTTTTTCAGGATCTCTTCCTCCCCCGGCCCGCCCAGGATCAGCACCTCCTGTTTGGCATCCACTAATTTCTGGACCAGCTCGCCATAGCGCTCCGGCGGCCAGTTGGCAGAGGACCCCCGGTTGGCGGGGAGTATGGCGATGGGGGCTTGGACACTCATTGACATCAGGACACTACGAGCTTCGGACATTTCCTTGTCACTCAAAACTATCTGCGGGGGTTCGATCTCTCCCGGTAGATCGAACAGGCTGCGGGCCACGGCTAGGTTATACTCCGTTTCGTGAACATCCCTATCGTTTTGAGGGATATGCGCCGGCTTGAACCCGGTCAAAATATAATACGGCCTGAATCCCAGCCCGGCTTTAAGCTTGATCCCGGCGAAGAGCGCCGCCCAGGCCAAAATCTTTGAGGGATGCAGCATCAGCACTGCATCATAGCGGCCCTGGCGTAAAAAATAGATCAGGCACAAAAAATTCTTCCCCCACGATACCACTTCGTCCAGATAGGGCTGCCCGGCGAATAATTCGGCCAGCGGCTGGGCCACCATGAAAGAGATATAGGCTTCCGGTTTGGTTTTCCGCAGGGATATCAGGACAGGAACGGCATTGATGGCATCGCCCAAACGGTCCTGTCGAACCACCAATATTTTGACCCTTTTATCAGACATCGGGAATTATTGCCGGTTCGGTTTTAGGCTCAGCATTTTTCGGAGCCGACAACTCCAAGTAAGCCAGGGTCCAATAGCCGCTGTTGAAGGTTCCGTATATCCCGCTTACGATCAGAATCAGGGGAAGCCCGATGATGATGCCCGGGATCAACCCCGCCCAGAGATTGGCCACCCCCAGAATGATGAACGGAATGGCCAGTACCACCATGGCAATGATAAGAGCTATAACGTACAGCATGGCTATCCCGATGATGATAAGCCCCAGCAGGACCGACCTGCCCAGGTTGCCTTTGAACAAGTCATAGCCCGCCGGAATGGAATCGAATATCTTCCTATCCTCTATCACGGCGATCTGGTAGCTGAAGTTGCCGATGATGGCGATGCAGTACAGCAGGGCGATCACCGGCAGGATCAGCAGGATGATCAGCAGTATCCCGAACACTTTGACCGCGCTCCCGCCCATGATGATCATCATCACCGGCGGAAGAACTGTGATGCCCAATATCAGCACATAACCCAGCCCGAACAGGATATCGATCCCCAGCATCCGCCAGAAAAACTGCAGGCCATAGCCCAGGGTCTTTTCAAAATTATCGGGCTGGTCCTTTGATATCCGGCTGACGGACCCGATCAAGCCGCCCTTGGAGACCAGATACAGAACCATCAGGACTAGAAACAGGCCAACGGCCGCCAGGATCAGCACAGCCACCAAACCGGGATGGGACGTTATCCAGTCCCAAACGCCTGAGGCCGCCCCGGAGGCATTGTCCTTATCGATAAAATTATTATAATTCCCCCCGCCTCCCCCGCCCATCGAGGCGAAAAAGCCGAACACCCACAGGTATTTCTTGCGCCAGGCTATCTCCAGGGCCTGTTTGATAATCTTTCCGTATTCCATGGCCATCCTCCTAGATCAACGGTTTACAATGCCGATGAATTCTTCCATAGCCTTCAACGAACGTTCGGCATAAGCGGCGTATCGTTCTTTTTTTGACCGGGGCGGATCAACCAGCGGCGGCAGCAGCCCGAAGTTGGCATTCATGGGCTGAAAGCCTTTGGCGTTACAAACATCGGAAACATAGCGGGCCAGCGAGCCGGCCATGGTATGCTCCGGGGCGGATACCAATTCTTTCCCGGTTGAATATCTGTGAATATTGATCCCGGCCAGTAATCCCGTGGCCACCGATTCCACGTATCCCTCCACCCCGGTGATCTGCCCGGCAAAAAATATATTGGCATTTGATCGAGATCGCATTGTCGGTTCGATCAACCCGGGACTCCTCAGATATGTGTTACGATGGATGCTGCCGTAGCGGTAGAATTCAGCCTTTGCCAGCGCGGGGATCATCCGAAAGATCCGCCTCTGCTCAGCTTGCGTCAGCTGGGTCTGAAAGCCCACCAGGTTGAGCATGGTGGCATCGCGGTTCTCCTGCCGCAATTGCAGAACGGCATAAGGGCGGCGGTTCTCGGCCGGATCGAAAAGCCCTACCGGCTTCATCATGCCGAAACGCAGGGAATTGACGTTCCGTTCGGCCATCACCTCCACCGGCAGACAGCCCTCGTAAAAATGTCCCTTTTCAAAATCGTGAGGAAGGTGCCGCTCGGCCTTCACTAATTGTTCCACGAACTCCAGGTATTGCGCCTTGCTAAGAGGGCAGTTCCAGTACTGGCCCGGCTCGTCGGAATAACGGCTGGCCAGGAACATCTTATTATGATCCAGCGATTCGGCCGATATCACCGGCGCGATGGCATCGTAAAAGAAAAGGTTATCGATCCCGGCAAACTGCGCCAGGGCTTTGGCCAATTTTTCCGAGGTCAGCGGTCCGGAGGCCACGATCAGCGGGCCATCCGGCAGTTCGGTCATCTCCCGGCCGATAATTTTGATATTCTTATCCGCAGCGATCCTGGCCGTAATCAGCTTGGCAAACTCCAGCCGGTCCACCGCCAGGGCCTTGCCAGCCGGAACGGCGGTCTCCCTGGCACAGCGCAGGACAAGGGAATCCATCATCTCCAGGTCGGCCTTGAGTAGGCCGTGAGAGTTGGTCCTTTCGACGGATTTCAGGGAATTGCTGCAGACTAACTCCGACAGCAGGCCGGTTTCATGGGCCGGAGTATGCAATTCGGAAGGCTGGTCATTCCCGGTATAGCGCATTTCGTAAAGATTGACGGCCAGCCCCCTTTTGGCTGCCTGATAGGCCGCCTCGCAACCGGCCAGCCCGCCGCCGATGATGGTGATCCTGCTATCTTGAGTTTGCATAGATTTTAAGGATACACCAAATGGCCCTTAAAAATCAAGATAAAACAAACCCCGGCGTATTGGGCCGGGATCTATTTTTCACCCTGAGATAACAGATACATTAGGCAAGTTGAATGGGTGACCTGCCAGGAGTTAAAGACAAGTATTTTTTAAAACGCTGGGACTTTACGGCGAAAATTCTTTCGCAGACTTTCGTGTGTTTCGTGGGAAAAATACTTTCTTGCGCTAGGCGGTCAGCATTCCTCGCGGCATGTCGGCCTTGGCGATCCGCCCCTTGATATACAAACTGCGGTAGATCCACACCCGGAAGAAAGCGTCTAGCTTCTCCTCGGCCCGGCTCCCCTCTATCACCCCCAGGGCCCGGATAATGGCTTCGAAGGTGCACAGTTTAAAGGGGTCCTCCTGGGCGCGGATCCGGTATTTGGCCTGGATGCCGGCCGGGAGATGCACCTTGACGGCATTCTTCATCAGCGGTTCGCGCTTGACCATGCTGGAGGCCTGGTTCCAGCTACCGTCCGGGATCAACAAGCGGACGGGGCGGGTTATTTCGGACAGGAATTTATCGTTCAATTCCACCGAACCATGGCCCGGGAAAAGCGCCAAATCGGTCCGATACTCTTTATCCGTGGCAGCTTCCACCGGTTTGTCCTTTAGGCCCCGGATATGAACGGCGCTGTTTGGGAGGGCCAGGGCGACCAGCCTGCCGCTGTTGCTCATCTTGCGGATATCGGCATAATGGATCACCACCTCCACCCTGGTTTGCAGGTCCAGCCGGGGGGAAAGATGGCAGACGCACAATTCAAGGTGCATCCGGCAGTCCGGACAGCGCAATCTCTGGTTCAGTTTCTGTCTCATCGTCCGGATATTTCCTTTTCAGCAGGGATCATGGGTGAGATGCTGATTGATCATCGCCAATTTGAAGGTTTTGTCAATGATGTTCCCCCGGTCGAATATCTCCAGCACCACTCCACCCTCTTCCAGGGTCATGGTTTGGCAGCAGCCGAATATGGTAGGCGACCGGAAGATTCTCTGTTTTTTGAGGTCCAGCATCAGCAGGTAGAATCCGGGGAAGTTGTACCCCGGATCCCAGCGTATCAGGATCAGCCGGTGTTTTGATGGATCATAGGCATAACGGTCCTGGAAATCACCCTGTTTAAGGTAGGGGTGGTCGAAACCCTCCACCCGGACCTTTCCCACGTTGTAGGGCGAATCCATCCGGATCCCAACCATGCCGGAGAATTTCACCGGGGATTTAACCTTCATTTTATTTATCCTCACAATGCGATTGGATGTGATCTAATTGCCCGAAACGGCCGGGGCATCCTTGACATATCGGTCGAACCAGTTAAGCATTTCATACAGCACATGCTCCACCGATTCCCGGGCGATGTATCCATGATTCTCATACGGCAGCATCACCAGCCTGGCGGTGCCTCCCGCCCCCCGGACGGCATCGTAAAGTTTCTCCGACTGCAGGGGCACCGTTCCGGGATTGGCGTCTATTTCTCCGTGGATGATCAGCAGCGGCTCGTTTATCTTGTCGGCCTGGAGCACCGGAGAATTCTTGATGTAGGTATCCCTGGCCTGCCACAGTGTCCGCTTCTCATTCTGATAGCCAAAGGGCCGCAGGGTGTGGTTATAGGCCCCGCTGCGGGCGATGCCGGCCCGAAATAGATCGGTATAGGCCAAAAGATTGGCGGTCATCAGCGCGCCGTGGCTGTGCCCCGCCACTCCCACTCGGTTTGGATCGCTTACGCCCATCTCCACGGCCTTGTCCACCGCAGCCCTGGCGTTGGCGCTTATCTGCTCGATGAATTGGTCATAGGCCGTGCCCGGCGGGCCGACCACCGGCATGGAGGCGTCATCCAGCACCGCATAGCCGTTAAGCAGGAAGAACAGCTCCGAGGTCCCCCGGATGGTGGTGAATCTTTGGGAGCTTCCCTCCAGCTGTCCGGCCGCCTCTTTTTGGGCCAGGTCGCTGGGATAGGCCCACAGCAAGGTCGGCAGACGGGTCCCCTTTTTGTATCCCGGCGGCAGGTAAAGGGTGAACGACAACTGCAACCCGTCATCCCGCTGATAAGTAACGATCTGTTTCTTTATTTTGCGCAATACCGGGGCCGGGTCGGGAAATTTTGTTATGGCTTTAGAAGAAGATTTCCAGGATGCCTCACCGGGATCAGTTTTGGTCAAAGGTTTATCGGACAATAAACGCCTAAAATAATTGGGCGGCTCGGCAGGGGACTCCCGCCGGGTGATGAAGGTTTCTTTCTCGGGATCCATCCAGGCAAAATAGGTTTCGTAACAACCTTTATCCGATCGGAAAAGCCTCTCCGTCTTAAGTGTATTCAGATCCATCCGGTCCAAGAACGGCCGATCACCTTCGGGAGAACTGCCATGCCCGCTTAAGAATAACCAATCCCCCTGGCGCCGGACTACGTTTACACCGTTGGGCATTATCATCATCACCGGATCACCGGGTTTTTGATATCGTTCGTGGATGCTCATGTCCCACACCAGGCGCGGGGCCTGGGCGTCATTATCGACATCGTGCATATATACCTTGAACCATTTGCGGTCGCGGTCATACTCCCAGACCAGTACTTTCCCGCTCTGCTGTATCCAGCGCATTTTGTAGTAGCGATGCTCGATCCGGCATAATTCACTAGCCTGACCGCCCACCGGCTTCTGCATCAGGCGATCGCGATGGGTGACCTTGTTCTCAGGATCACCTCCGTCCAGGGCTTCGGCCCAGATCACCGTGGCGTCGGCGGTGGGACGCCAGGCGTGTTCCCGGGGCCCGGTGATCTCTCCGTCTATCGGCACCTGCTCGGCCAGCGGCTGGCTGGCCAAATGATCAACCAAATTTCCTTTGTTGTCCCAAACCTCCACCTCGCGAGGGAAACGTTCGTAGGAGCGCTGGTAGGAATACGGTCGATGGATCCAATTTACCAGCAGATATTTCCCATCGGGCGACGGCTCAACCTCATCATAGATCGCCGGTTTGCCTATAAATTCAACCCTGCCGAAATGCAGACTGATCAATGCCAGCTGGGAAGTGGCGTAATACTCGAAAAGATCGGCGTCCCCCGGGGTTTTCAGCACGTCCCTGACCTCGTAGGTGCTACTGGCTGTTGCCGAACCCGAACTCTCCATTATCTTCGGTCCCGGGGGAACGTCCGAAGGTTTTGGCGGTGCGCCCCGCTCCGGCGGGATCAGCTTGACCAGCAGGCTCTTCTGGTCGGGCATCCATTTCAGGTAATTATCCAGCAGGGGATTTATCTTGACTCCTGCGATCTTCTTGGCTTGGCAAGCAACGGCATCCAGCACCCACAGGTCGGCCCCGCCCTCGCTTTCGTTGATAAAAGCAACCATGTTGCCCGCGGCGTTCCATTTGATGCCTTCTATCCGTTTGACCTCGGGCGGCAGCCGTATCGGAGTCTCCTTACCCGTGGCAATATCCTTAAGGCTCAGGCTCTCCCAGTAAAAGATATAACTCCGCTCCATGTTGGTGCGGGGATTGACCCGGACCCCGGCCAGGGGAAGCATCGGCTCGGCCAGATCGGCAATGGAAGGGTAAAGCGACGGCTGAGCCATCAGCATCTTTTGAGCCGTGGGATCTATAAACACGGTCGGTGAAAGCGGCGCGTTAAGAACGTCCAACACTGCTTGAGGCGGTTTTTGGTATGCCTGCTGGCAGAAGGCCTGGGACAGACCAAGAAAGAGAATGAAAAAGAAACAATATAAGTTGTTCATGATTTTCCAACATCCCCAACAATTAACAAAATCATTATACACCCTCTTACCCGATATATGTCAAGGATAAAATAAGAAGGCGGCTGTTAAACCGCCTTATTTGACCTCACCAATGCGGGGAGGGTTAAATTTTGTGCCTTGGTGCCACTTCGACAAGGGGGACAGTGAGTCTGCCGAACCTCTCAGTGCATCGCTTTGTAGTTAAACCAGATCAGCTAAATCAGCGAAAATCAGCGTCCCATTAAGCCCTGGATTCCCGATCAGGTCGGGAATGACAAAACCCCTCGCCTGATTTATCAGGAGAGACTTACTATGTCAAGGAGTGTGTTAATAAACTGTGTTTAGCCCTGCTGGCTAAGAACAATTTTTCATCGTACAGCGTATGGTTGGACCACATCGAATGAATGATTTTTAACCAGATATTGCCCAGCATCCTCAATGCGGCAGCATGCCGTTTACCTTGGCGCATCTTACGCTTATAATATTCTCTGGCCCATAAACACTGTTTGAGACTGGCAAATGACAGGTTGTGAACCGCATCTCGCAGATGTTTATTGCAGGCATATCGGAACTGGACATAATGGCTGTGGCCGCTGGCCTTGGTAACCGGGGCTGTCCCGGCCTGGCATTGCAGGGCCGTGGCATCGGGGAAGTTCTCCCGACAATCACCCATTTCGGCCAGGAGACGGGGTATGGTGCTGCCACCGCTTCCCGGCAGACTCCGGAAGATATCGCTGTCCGGATGTTGCTCAAACAACTCCGTAATGCTCTGGTCGTATTGTTTTAATTGATCATTCAGCGACGAAAGCTGTACAACCAGACTGGCCATCAGTTTGCTTTTGGCTTTGATGACGAATGGTTCGACTGGCAACTGAGGTTGATGAAGTTTTTCATGGATCATACCGGCCTTTGCCATCCCCGGATAACTATTTCGCTTAAGAAAAATTGTAAACCGCGCTAACGTTACTTTCCGGGCATCCTCTGGCATCGGAAACTCTCGTAAAAATGCCAGGAATATCTTCGAGTCCGGTTCGCTGAACAGCTCCAAGGCCCGGGGATAATAGGCCTTCAGGCAACTGATTAATTGATTGACCAGTTGGGTCCGAAACGCGACCAGCGTTTGCCGGTCCCGGGTGAGCAATCGCAGTTCTCTGGCTGATTCCGAGGAAGGTTTGAACGGCCGCAGACATCCGTGATCGTTCTTCAGGAATCGGGCTAAAACCAGGGCATCGCTTTTGTCGGATTTCGCGCCGGCAACGCTGTAGTTCTCTCTCGCTCGTTCGGACTGCTTCGGGTTGATCGGATACACCGGATAACCAGCTTCCAGCAATACATCCACCAAGACATGCTGGCTGGTTTCTATGGCAAAGCAAATGCCGCTCTTATCCGGCGCCAGTTCCAATGCCAGGTTCAGAAGTGTTTCGATTCCCTCCGCCTGATGCGGAATGGCAAAGTTTTTTAACTCTTCTCCGTGCTCATCAACCACAGCAATCTGGTGCTGGTCACTTCCCCAATCGATTCCGACGTACACCATGGCTCTTCCTCCGGGGGTAATTTATACTATCTATCCAACAGTTTCGAACCTGGGACTTGGCCTTCTATCAGTTCTCGTTTTGGAACAACTTACTATTAAAGTTTTGGGTTCTACTTCTGGGAAGGAACAGTCTCCCCCGGGTTATCAAGTAACAGGGGTAGGGTGGTTCTCAACCCAGATTTGTTGAATGAACAGTCGTAGGTAAACACCCCCCTGGTTTACACTACCTTCTGTGATATTACCATCCTTTTACAAGTAAGTCTATCATAGAAGGGGTTGGGGTGAGGTCACAAACAGTCAACCAGATCAGTAAAATCAGCGTTCTATTAAGACCTGGATTCCTGTCTTCACAGGAATGACAACTATGGATTGCTTCACTGCGGAAGTAATTCAAGGTGCTGGGCTCAGTGCAGGCTCTTGCCATCCAACGATGACTCCTCGCAAGGACGTTAGCACCTTCGCAGTCAACCAGATCAGTAAAATCCGCGTTAATCAGCGTCCTATTAAGACATGGATTCCCGACTTCACAGGAATGACAACTATGGATTGCTTCACTGCGGGAGCAATTCAAGGTGCTGGGCTCAGTGCAGGCTCTTGTCAACCAACAATGACTTCTCGCAAGGACGTTAGCACCTTCGCAGTCAACCAGATCAGTAAAATCCGCGTTAATCAGCGTCCTATTAATACATGGATTCCCGACTTCTCGGGAATGACACCCGAGGTGCCTTGGTGGTTTTAATTAAATCAGCGAAAATCAGCGTTCTATTAAACCTATTTCTTCTCTACCTTGACCTCCGGCTCCCACTTGCATTTGGGACAGGCCGGAAAGGCCCCCCGCTGTTTGGTGTATTTCTCCACCAGATGCCCGAACCCGCAGTTCTCGCACTTCTGGGGCAGGGGCTTGTTCCACACCGCATACTTGCAGTCGGGATATTTGCTGCAGGAAAAGAAAGCCTTCCCCCGTTTGGTCTTGCGCTCGGTCAGCTGACCGTCGCAGCCCGGCTCGGGGCACGGCACCCCGGTGGAGATGGGTTTGATGGATTTGCACTGGGGATAGTTGGAGCAGGCCAAGAACTTCCCGAAGCGGCCCCGTTTGAGCACCATCGGCCCGCCGCATTTGTCGCATACCACGCCCTCCGCCGCCTTCTGCTGTTCCTCTTCCTCCTCCAGGGGCTTGGTGGTCTTG
Source organism: Candidatus Edwardsiibacteriota bacterium (assembly GCA_020053305.1). Taxonomy (GTDB): domain Bacteria; phylum Edwardsbacteria; class AC1; order AC1; family EtOH8; genus UBA2226. Next base: position 10,554 of record JAGVNJ010000021.1, read on the forward strand.
CATTCCGGATAGTTGGAGCAGGCGTAGAATCGCCCGAAGCGGCCCCATTTGATGACCATCGGGTTCTGGCAGTTGGGGCATTTGATGTCGGTCTGTTCCACCAGGGACTTCTTGATCTCCTCCTTGGAGGATTCGGCCGAGTTCAGATCGCGGGAGAAGGGATCGTAAAAGTCCTTCAGCACCTGGATGCGGTCCAGCTTGCCCTGCTCGATCTTGTCCAGCTCGTTCTCCATGTCGGCGGTGAACTGCACCTGGAAGATATGGGGAAATTTTTCCACCAGGATCTTGCTGACCACCTGACCCAGCTCGGTGGGCTTGAGCTGTTTCTGCTCCCGATCCACGTACTTGCGGTCCAGCAGGGTGCTGATGATGGAGGCATAGGTGGAGGGCCGACCGATGCCCTGGGCCTCCAGGGTCTTGATCAGGCTGGCCTCGTTGTAGCGGGCCGGCGGCTCGGTGAAATGCTGTTTGGGCAATAATTCCAACAGTTTGAGAGCCTCGTCCGGGGTCAGCTCCGGCAGCATCTTGGAATCGGCGTATTCGCCGGAGTCGTCCTCCTGCACCCCGTAGGCGGCCAGGAACCCGGCGAACTTCATGGTTGATCCGGTGGCCCGGAAAAGATATTTGCCGGCGGTGATGTCCACCGCCTTGGTGGAATATATTGCCGGGGTCATCTGGCAGGCAATGAAGCGGCTCCAGATCAGGCCGTAAAGTTTGAACTGATCGATGTTGAGAAAATTCTTGACCGACTCCGGGGTGTGGTCGGCCATGGTGGGACGGATGGCCTCATGCCCCTCCTGGGCCCCCTTGCGCGATTTGTAGTGGTTGGCCTCGGCCGGCAGATATTCCGGGCCGTATTTTTTGGCAATGAGTTCCCGGGCGGCGGTTATGGCCTCCGGCGCCAGGCGGACGGCGTCGGTGCGCATGTAGGTGATCAGCCCCACTGCGCCTTCCTCCCCGATCTCGACGCCCTCGTACAACTGCTGGGCCAGCATCATGGTCTTCTTGGCGCTGTAGCCGTAAGCCCGGGCAGCAGCCTGCTGTAATGTGCTGGTGATAAAGGGCGGATAGGTGGAGCGTTTGCGGTCCTTTTCGTCGATATTGCTGATGGTGAACTGTGATTTATTCAGCTCCTTGACAATGGCCTGGGAGGTTTTCCCATCCTTGATGGCCGCCTTCTTGCCGTCTATCTTTAAAAGCGATGCTTCGAAGGGAGATTTTGATATTCCCTCCAGCCGGGCGGCCAGCGACCAGTATTCCTGGGGTTTGAAAGCGGCGATCTCGTCCTCGCGCTCGCAGATCAGGCGCAGGGCCACGGTCTGGACCCGTCCGGCCGAAAGCCCCCGGCGGACGGTGGTCCACAGGAAGGGGCTGACCTGGTATCCCACCAGCCGGTCCAAAATGCGCCGGGCCTGCTGGGCCTCTACCCGGTTCATGTCTATCTTGCCGGGATGGGCGATGCCCTTGGTGATGCTGTCCTTGGTGATCTCGTAGAACATCACCCGGTGGACCTTCTTCTTGGCGTCCTTGACCTGCCCGGAGATATGCCAGGCGATGGCCTCCCCCTCGCGGTCGGGATCGCAGGCCAGGTAGACCTTTTCGGCGGCGTTGGCGCTCTTCTTGATCTGGGACAGGGTCTTGGTCTTGCCCTTGATGGTCACATACTGGGGCTTGAAGTCGTCCTTGATGTCCACCCCCAGCTTGCTGGCCGGCAGGTCTATCACATGGCCCATGGATGACAGGACCTCAAAATCCTTGCCCAGGTATTTTTTGATGGTCTTGGCCTTGGCCGGAGATTCCACAACTACCAGGTTTTTTGACATTTGGATCAGCCTATATTAAAGTTTAAGATTTATTTTCACACAGATTGGAACGGATTTGCACAGATACAACTTGTTTGAGTTTGTCATTCCCAAGAAGCTTGTCCTCGTGAAAACGGGGAGCGGGAATCCACGGCTATATAAAGAATCGTCACCCTGAGTTTGACAAGCTTGTTTAGCATACCGCAGTCAGACTGATGAAGCAATCAAAATCAAATATTATTTCTTCCTCTGAACAGCCCTTTTCACCGCTTTAGCAATATCCCCATCCATCAAGTGATACTTCTTCATCAGCTCCCAGGGCTGGCCGGATTCGCCGAAGGTGTCCCTCACCCCAACCATCTCCATCGGCACCGGGCATTCCTGCGCCAACACCTCGGCCACCGCGCTTCCCATGCCCCCGGCCAGCTGGTGTTCCTCAGCCGTGATTACGGCTCCGGTCTTCTTGGCCGAAGCTATCAGCGCCTTCCGGTCTATCGGCTTGATGGTGTGCAGATTGATCACTTCGCAGGAGATGCCTTCTTTGGTCAGCTTTTGAGCCGCCAACAGAGAGAGGTAAACCATCAATCCGCAGGCAATAATCGTGACATCCCTGCCCGGCTTCATGATCTGGGCTTTACCAACATTAAACGGGGTCTTTTGTGTTGTAAGGACCGGTATCGGCTCGCGCCCCAGCCGGATATACACCGGGCCGGACATTTGGGCAGCCGCCAGGGTGGCCAGCCGGGCCTGACGGGTATCGCAAGGAACGATTACTTTCATGTTTGGCAGGACCCTCATGATGGATATCTCCTCCAGCGCCTGGTGGGTGGCCCCGTCCGGGCCTACGGATAATCCGCCGTGAGCCCCGGCCAGCTTGACATTCAGATCAGCATAGCAAATGGAGGTCCGGATCTGGTCCCAGGCCCTCCCGGCCAGAAAGACCCCGTAGGTGGTGACGAAAGGAATCTTGCCGGTCAAAGAAAGGCCGCCGGCCATCCCCAGCATGTTCTGCTCGGCGATGCCGATATCAAAGAATCTCTTGGGATATTTCTCGGCAAATCGGCTGGTCAAAGTGGACTTTGATAGGTCGGCGTCCAGCACCACCACCCTTTTTTCCCTGGTTCCCAGCTCCAGCAGGGCGTCGGCATAACCGAACCGGGTCGGCTGCTGCTCCATGGAATTCAGTTCCGTTATCTTTGCCAGGAAATTATTCTTCATGATCATCTTTGAGGATGTTTATCTAATATGACCGAGAAAGGCCAGTTGAAAAACTCGATCACCGTGGGCTTTTGAGCCGATTTGATATCTCCGGAATTGATGTCGTAATAGAGACCCGGCAGCCGGGCGTATATCAGGGTTCCGCTTATCCTGCCCCGATACCTGGCATCCATTTCATCGATCAAGATCCTGGCATAACCGCCGGGCTCACTGGACTCGTAAGCCAGGACCAGCCCTTCATTTGTGGTGGGGCGATGAGGAGGCCGGAAGGAAACGCTGGAATGTCCGGAATTCAAGCTATCGCCAAACTCGGTCTCTGCTCCGGCCGCAATGTTGTTTACGCTTAGTTTAAGTTCCAGGCCCGGGAGAGGGAACGCCGTTCTTTGTCTCAGGGGAAATATAATATCGATCGTTTTAGGCTGCAGCCCCAGGTCACCATAACCTTCGATAACGAAACCAGCCTCCGGTCCTGGTTCCCAGACATATTTGGAACCGTCCAATCTCATGGAAAATTGCTCAGTTGGCGTTTTCCTTGAAGAACATCCAAAAAAAGCGAAACATTAACAAATATTACTAACCATTTATGTATCATTTTGTTGGATACTGTATTTTATTGTGGTTTTAATGCTTTATGAACCCTTTCCAGCAGATCCGGGATCTCCAGCATTTGGGGGCATTTTGGCAGGCACCTCTGGCAGCCGGTACATGCCGAAGCCCTTTCTTCGTCTTTGAGGCGATTGACATACTGCCATTTAGGGCTATTATAATTATTATAACGTTCGGCCTCGTTATACATGGCGAAATTGGCCGGGATATTGATCCCATAGGAACACGGCATGCAGTAGCCGCACTGGGTGCAGTCCATGGCCTTGGAATCCAAATAGGCCTTTTTCACCTTTGCGATGACCTTCATCTCGGCCTCGGACATTTTCCGGGACTCGTAGTTCTCGGCTATCCGCAGATTATCCCTGACCTGCTCCAGGTTGCTCATTCCACTGAGCACCAGGGAGACCCCCGGCTGGCTCCAGGCCCATAGAAGGCCCCATTCGGCCGGGGTACGGGTTATGCCAGATCGCTGGAAGACCTGTCGTATATTCTCCGGTGGATTCGCCAATGAACCTCCCCGCAAAGGTTCCATTACTACCACCGGGATGTTCTTGGAGCTGGCATATTGCAGGCCGGCCGCGCCGGCCTGGTTTTCAGTATCCATGTAATTGTACTGGATCTGGCAGAAATCCCACTTATGCTCGTCAATTATCTGCCTGAAGATCTCCGGCCCATCGTGAAAGGAAAAGCCCAGGGAGCCGATCTGCCCGTCATCCAGCTTGCTTTGGGCCCATTCCAGCACGTTGAAGCCTTTGAGCTTCTCCCAGGCAGTTTTGCTGAGAGCGTGCAGCAGATAATAGTCTATCTTCCCGGTCTCCAGTCTAGCCAATTGCTCGGCAAATATTTGGTCCATATCTTCGGGTGCATTGACCGCCCAATATGGCAGCTTGGTCGCCAAACGTACCTTTTCACGATAACCGTCCCTTAAGGCCTGGCCCACCGCCATTTCGCTCTTCCCGTTGTGATATCCGTAAGCGGTATCGATATAGTTGACGCCATTGTCCACCGCCAAGCGGATCATCTGGGTGGCCTGGGACAGATCTATATCTCCCGGATCGGCACTCCTAAGCGGCAAGCGCATGGCGCCAAAGCCCAGGACCGAGACCTGAATATCGTCCTTGCCGAATTTGCGGTAGTGCATAAAAGCAAGTCAGCCTATATGGGTTTAAGAGGTTTTTAAGGTTAAAGAAGTTGAGAAATCCACCAAAGCATCGATAAACTAATCACCATTTATCCTGGTGTACTTTTTTGGTGGAATAGCGTTTCACCGGCTTACCTTTGGTTTTGGGATAACCGATCGAAATCAGAGCCAGCGGAATAACGCTTTTCGGTATGCCCAGATATTTCTGGAATGCCTTCACCCTTTCCAGCCGGGGATACACTCCGCACCACACCGCACCCAGGCCCAGAGCATGGGCCGCCAGTAGGATATTCTGGGTGGCCGCCGAGCAGTCCTGCACCCAGTAATCCTTGCTTGTTTCAGCCTTAAGATCGCCGCATACCACTATGGCGCAGGAGGCTTCCTTCAGCATCTGGGCGTAGGGATGGATCTTGGTAATGGCAGCCAGTATTTCGCGGTCCGACACCACGATGAACTGCCAGGCCTGCTGGTTGCAGGCCGAGGGGGCGTTCATGGCGGCTTCCAGCAGTTTCTTGATCTGCGAAGAAGAAATCCTTTTGTTGGTATAACTGCGGATGCTGCGCCGGGTCATTATGGCTTTTATGGTTTCCATGTTTACCCGATCTGTGATTAAAAGTTTAACAGGTTGAACAAGTTTAAACTGTTTAATAATTCAACCAATCAGCCATTCAACTCTTGCATAGCCATTTCATATTCTTCCTTGTTCGGTGCTTTGCCGTGCCACCCGGCCTGATTCTCCATGAATGATATCCCTTTGCCTTTGATCGTCCGGGCGATGATGACGGTGGGCTTTGTCTTTGACTGCCCGGCCTTGATGAAAGCACTTTTTATCCGGGAAATATCATGCCCGTCAACCTCGATAACATTCCAGCGAAAAGCCCGCCATTTGTCGGCCAGCGGCGCCAGGCCCATCACCTTCTCCACCGGGCCGTCTATCTGCAGGTTGTTGTAGTCCACGATGCCTATAAGATTATTCAGCTTGAAATGTCCGGCGGCCATGGCCGCCTCCCAGATCTGACCCTCCTGCAGTTCGCCGTCGCCCATCAGGCAGAATATCTTTGATCTATTACCGTCCATCTTCAACCCCAATGCCGTTCCGGCGGCAATGGACAGTCCCTGTCCCAGCGATCCGCTGGACATCTCTATTCCAGGAGTCTTCAGGCGATGGGGATGTCCCTGCAAGATAGAATTAAGCTGCCGGAAGGTGGCCAGATGTTTCTTGGGAAAGTATCCCGATTCTGCCAAGGCGGCGTACAGCACCGGACAGGCATGGCCCTTGGAAAGAAAGAACCGGTCCCTTTTTTCCCATTTGGGTTCCTTGGGATCGTGCCGCATGATGTCGAAATACAGGACCGCCATGATATCAGCCGACGAAAGCGACCCGCCGGGATGTCCGGAGCCCGCTTTATATGTCATCTCGATTATATCCCGGCGTATCTGTCGGGCGATTTTATTTAATTGGAGAACCGTCATGGTCTATTTCTTTACCTTGGCCCAGTCGTCGTTGAACTTTTTTATCCCGATGTCGGTCAGGGGATGCTGGGCCAGCATCTTCAGTACATTGAAAGGCACCGTGGCTATATGAGCCCCTATCTTGGCGCAGTCCAGCACATGCAGGGGTGTTCGGATGCTGGCCGCCAGCACCTGGGTGGGTAGCTCGTAGTTGCCGTATATTAGGACTATCTCCTCGATCAGACCAATGCCGTATTCCGAGACATCGTCCAAACGTCCCACGAACGGGCTGATGAAGGTGGCCCCGGCCTTGGCCGCCAGCAGGGCCTGGTTGGCCGAGAACACCAGGGTGATATGGGTCTTGATGCCTTTTTTCGACAGTTCCTTGACCGCCTTGAGCCCCTCCAGGGTCATCGGTATCTTGACGGCCACATTGGGGTGGATATTGATCAGCGGCTCGGCCTCTTTCAGCATGCCGGGGGCATCGGGGCTTAGCACCTCGGCCGAAACCGGCCCGTCCACTATGGCGCAGATCTCCTTGACCACCTGGGCGAAATCGCGCCCCTCCTTGGCGATCAGGCTGGGATTGGTGGTCACCCCGTCGATGATCCCCCAGCTGGCGGCCTCTTTGATCTCGGACACATTGGCGGTATCTATGAACAGCTTCATTTGATCGCTCCTGTATTAATTAAAAAACCTTCGTTCCTGATAGTGAACGAAAGCGACTGTTGACCTGACATCGGGTTTCATTATACTTAAAATGCCCGGGTTTGTCAACCGCCTAGAAATCGCTGTTCAGACTGATATGGACCTTCCCCTGTCCCCAACCGTCACCCCGGCCCAGTCCGTAGACCAGGCTGATCCAGCCCAGGGCGGTGTCCATCCGGAAGCCGGCCCCGTATCCGGAGCGGTAGCCCCGCTGAGACCTTTCGGGATCATAGTAATAGCCCAGATCGTAGAACGGAAAAAGCTCCAAACGGCGGTCCGGCGAATAGCGGTATTCCAGATTGCCCCAGGCCAGCTGATTGGCGATAAACTGCTCCTCCCAGTAGCCCCGCAGGGAAGCGGCCCCGCCCATGGAGAACTGATCCGGCCGCGGCACCGGCTGCTCGCTGGAGATGACCGCCCTAAAATGCCCCGCCAGCGATATCGATTGCCTGCTGAATATTCCCTGGACCTGGCCGGCGTCCAGTTTGACCCGGGAGACGGTCAATTGGACCGCAGGGTCATAATAATTTTTACGGCCGTATTCAATCTCTAATTTTGATAAGAAACCCCTGGGGCTGACAGATCCGTCCCGGTAATCGGCCTCCAGGGACCACAGAGAGTTGTATTTGATGTTCCGCTTGATTAGCTGGGCCGACCCCGGCACCACCCGCACCGCCTCGACCCCCACTCCGGCGGTGAAATGCTCCCCGGCCGGAAGATCCGCCATCATCCTGCCCGAGCTTTGGGTATAGGTTGAGTCCTCAATGCGGTGGCTGACCGCGGCGCTAAGGCCCATATCAAAAGAGAAAATCCAGGGAGTGGAGAACTCGGCCGACAGCCGGCTGTTCTCCTGGCGCAGGCGCTGCCAGCTGATCCTGGCCCGGCGCCCGGCCCCGCCCAGATTGGAGAAGGCCATGTCAAGGCTGCCGGTCAGCCAGCCATCCTGCCTGGTCTCGTCGCGGTTATATCCCACCGCTCCGAAGATATTATTGTACCGTCCCTCCTCCACAGCGATCAGCAGGTTCTCGGATCCCGCCCGATCTCCGGCGGTCAGCATCGGCTCGGACACCGTCCGGAAAAGCCCGCTCTTGATGAGCCTGGCCCGGCCCTTTTCAATGTTCCTTCGGTTGAAGGCCTCTCCCGGAACCAGGCCCAAATATCTCAGCAAAGCATACTCTTTGGTCTGGACATTGCCGGCAAACCTGATCTGGTCTATGTTCACTCTGGGGCCTTCCTCGATCGTATAGCTGTAATCCAGCCGGCTGCCGGACAGGGAGAAATCACCGACCGCTATTCTGGCATGGGGGAATCCGTTATCGGCATAAACCAGCGACAGCGCCGCTATGTCACGCTGTATCTTGCCTTCCGAAAGCGTCCCCTTTGGCCGGGCAGAAAGCAGGCTTGCCAGATAGCTCTGGCCCAGATAGCTGTTGCCGGTGATCATTATATTTCCAGCGCTGGGAATGATGCCGTTGGATATTTTCACTTTGGCCTTGGTGCTGTCTGGCGAATATTCCATCTCCAGTCCGGCCAGAAAACATCCGGCCCGGTTGAATTCCCCCAGCAGTCTGTTCAGCCCCGCCGGCAGGCTTTCCGGAGACATGCCGCTTTCCTGGGAAAAGCCGATGATGGCATTCATCTGTTTTGTGCTGAACGGAGACTGCCCCTCATAATCCATTTGCCTGACCATAGCCGGCCAGGCGGCCGAAGCCAGGGTCAGCAGGATGGCCGCCGGCAGGATATGTGTTCTCGCTTTAAAAATAAGCCCTTACCTCCATCCTCCCGTTGTGAGCGGTCTTTTTACCGTCCTCTTTCCGTCCGTCATAGGAAGACGATATGGTGAAATAGTTGTTCATGCGGTAATCGTATGTTGCCCGCCAGGTCTTGGTCCAATCCAGGGGGCGGGTGTAGCGGAACTCCAGGGGAATGTTCTCCAGCATCTGATCGGCTTTCCGGTGGGTCACCCCGGCCTCAGCCTTAAGCTGTCCGGAGAGCGACAGCTTCCGGGACAGCCCGGACGAAAACGACCAATGCTGGAAGTTCGTGACCGGCACCGGCAGGTTGTATCGCTGAATTCTCTCCCTGCCGGCCTCCAGTTTGGCGCTCAGATCAAGCTGCCGGCTCAGGTTATGCAACACTTCCAATCCAATGACATCCGGCCGAGCGCTGTTTTCCAGGCCCACCAGGTCGTTGTAGGTCTCCGCTATGTTTGATGACAGATAGAACGATAACCGGGTCCTGTCATCCAGGGGATACCCGAACTCTGTTTTTCGCTCGTTGCTACGGCGCACCGTAGCAGTGGACAGGGTCTGATTGTCGCGGTCCCTGCGCCAGCGGTACAGCAGCCTGGCGTTCCATCCGCCCCCGGCATAGTAGCCGAAATCCCCCGACAGGTCCATCGATCCGGAGATATCCTGGGGATGGCTTTCCAGAGAAGGCAGGGTGGCCAACAAGGCAGGGTTCAATTTTCTCAGGGACCTCACTGCCGAAAGAGCCGCCAGGTCCAGCCGGAAGCCGGTCCACCAGGCCGGAGAAAAGTACTGCCCCGGATTGAACTGCAGATAGCTTCTGGCCGAGATCTCGTTGGCCCGGCTGGATGGCCCCTCCTCCAGGATCTGCTTGAGGTAGTTTCCGGCGGTATCGGGATAGTAGGCCCCGGAAAGGGAGTCGTAGCTGTAATCACCGGCCCGGTCCGGCACCTTGACATACACCTCCTTCAAGAGGCGGGCTTCGGTGGCATTGAGGCTGTAATCCAATCCGGTCCGGAGAGACTGCTGCCAGGCGGAGTAATCCACCCTCAGCAGCCCCAAGTTGCTTTTCTGGCCCTGCCCCGAGGAGTTCGGCCGGATGACCTTGCTGCGATAGGTATGTTCCAGGCTCAAGGCCAGCGATCCTCCGGCATCATACTTCATGAAACTGCTGACCTGATCGGTATGGCTGGTCCCCTGCCAGATCTGCTCCAGGCTGTCGCGCAACAGGTTCTCGCGCCGGGAATAGCGGCTGCCCCAGTTAAGTTTGTTGGGGCGGCAGGCAAACCCCAGAAAACCTTCCATTATCCGGCCGCCTGCAGAGGCCCCGCTGAGATAATATAAATCATCCAGAATATTTCCGGCCCCGGCCTGATAGGTAATAATCCCCCGGGAGAGATCGGCCTCAGTCCGGTGTTCCTGCCGTCCGGCCGAAGACAGCAGGCTGTCGATCCAGGCCCTGCCCAGCAGGGTCTTCCGGTAATTGTAGGAGACGGTCAGGTCCGGCCGAGGCTTGAAACTGGTGATCCCCTGATACTTGCGCAGCCACAACCCGTCCCTCAGATTTAGCCGCCCCCAGCCTCCCCCGACCTTAAGATACCCGGCCGGCCAGTAGCCGGCCTTATATTCCTGGGAACGCTGCCCCTCCATGGGATCATGCCGGTTGAGGCCGGTCCAGCCCCCCAGCCCCCAGCGGCTCTCGAAATCCCCCTCGGCAAGGCCCAGCTCCGGCCGGAAATCGCTGCCGTAAGATATGCCCCGGCCGGATACTTCGAAGCCGCCCCAATCCAGGGTATCCCGGCGCCAGAGCAGATCATACTTGCCGCCGTCGCCGGCATTGTCGCCGTCATCCAGCGATGACAGGGTGTTCAGATCCTTCCAGGTCCTGGCCCCGTTGAGCGCCAGCCGGCCGCCCTTCCAAAGGGTCTTAAGCTGCAGGCCCAGCGACCGGAACTCCTCGGGGCGGGGGTATCTTTTCAGGGCCGCATAGTCGCCTTTTCCCGGACCGGCATATACAAAAGCCCCCAGTACGCTGTCGTAAAGGTAATCGCCTTTCCCCGAGCCAATCCAGGTGAAGGACACTACATATTGGCCCAGCCCTCTGCCGGCGTAGACATAGACGGAGTCCGGTTTATCGTAGTCGCCGTTACCGCTATCGGCCGGAGATCCGCCGTCACCCCAAAGCTTTGTGGTATCGTCCCCGGCCTCGGTTAAAACCGATCTCCAGACATCGTTCATCTCCCCGGCTGACGGTTGTTTGGGGTCATCGGATTCCTGGTAATAGGCGCTGCTTATCAGCAGGTTCTTTCCGGCACACAGGTCGCTGCTGACAAAATACAGATCCCGGGAAAAGCTCTCCAACGAATATTCAAATTCGGCGGTGATCTTGGAATCATCGGTGATCATCCGGCGCGGGGTGAACAATATCTGGCCCCGGTCATAGTCCAGGGTATAATCGCGGTCGCTCCCCCGCTGCAGCAGCGCCCCGTCCAGCCAGACCCGGTCGCTGTTGGCCAGCACCCGGAAAGCATTGGATCCTTCCGGCACGGTAAGCTGGTAGGGCCCCTGAACCCCGTCCCGGCCGGAGAAGCGGACATATCCCGGCTTTCCCTTGGCGCTGGACACCGAGAACCCCAGGGAATTGGCCCGGTAGGAGAAGGCCGCATCCAGCCCCTGCAACTGGCGCTGGACATTGAGCAGTTCCTGGCGGTGGTATGACAGGTCGTAATCCCCCACCACGGCCGACCAGTTGGAGGAATTGGCCCGGATGAAGATCTTGTCTATCTGGCTCAGCTCCTGAGTGCTGCCGCTGACCGGTATCCCCTGGTCAGACAGCATGGCGTTTACCTCCAGGTTCTCCCCCAGACGCCCGTTGACCCTGACGTTCAGTGACTGGTCCAGGGACAGATCCCTCCCGCTGCCCAGGCTTATTCCCACGGATTTGCTTCCGCCGAACCTCAGCTGTCCGTCCCTGGCCTGCAGCCATTGATTCAGGCTATCAGATCCGGCCTGCGGCATCTGGGCCGGCAAAGAAACCAGTTTAAAGGTATCGGGGAATAATTTCAGATATTGACTCTGCGGAGGTATCCGCAGCGGCAGGGCCGAAAAATAGATGTCGAGGGTATCCCCCCAGGCCAGGGGCGATGCCAGATAGACGGTCCCCCGGTTGTAATCGATGGCGTAATCCAGATTGCGCAGCAGGCGCTTCTCACCCAGCAGGACGCTGTCGCTGCCGGCAAAAACAAAGGGCGCCCCCAGCCGATATTCATTCACGGCGGGATCGCCTGCGATCATAATGCTTTTCCGGATCGGGGAGATGCTCTCCGCCCCGGAATAACCAAACCATAGGCCCAGGGCAGCAATGATTATGGCCGTGCTGGTCCGCATAGCCCTAGAACTTGACGAAGGCCAGGTTGCCATCCTCGGCCACAACCCCGCTGCCGAACGGGCTCAGGGCTACGGCATAAGGCTTCCGGAAGGGAACCCCCATCTGTTTGACCCATTGGTCGCCTTCATAAACATACACCCCGACCATCCCTTGTTCCGGCTGGCAGATCCACAGCCGACCCAGGTAATCAAAGCCCGCCGCCTGGGCATGGTTGCCCACCGGTATCTGCATTGAGCTGTGCCTGGCGCCGTAAAGGTTGTAGAGCACGACGATACCGCTGCGAGAGTCGGCCAGGGCCATAATATTCCTGGATACGTCAACCGTGATCGAGCCGGGCCGGAACACACCCCCGCCGGACAGCTCGATGCGAAAACTCCTCAGTTCATAGCCCGACCGATCAACCACCTTGACCTGGGCGTTGATGCCGTCCAGCAGATAGATGTCGCCGGCGATGGTGGCGGCGCCGGTCGAGGCCGAGATGCCGGAAAAGCCAGCTTCGGATAACTGCTGCCCTTTCCGGTCGAAACATTTTATTTTCCGGTCCAGGTTATTCAGCAGCCAATAGCAATCCGCCCCGCCGGTTATAAGGACATCCCGGGGCTGGGACAGATCTGAACGGAAAAGCTCCGTTCCATCCCAGCCGGCCGAGGCCAGAACCCAGCCGGCCGCCTGGGTATAACAGGCATTGCCCGAACGGTCGACGGCCAGGGAAGAAACCTGGGACGAGATCTGGAGCGGATACCGCAATGCTATTTCAACCGATTTTTCATTCATCCTGACCGAGGGCCGCGGCGGATCAATGTAGGCGGTGCAGGAAAGAACCGCCAGGCCGAAGATCAGCAGATACCTTTTGGGCTTCATGATATTCATCCCCAGTAATTAAAAAATCCTCCGCGACTGTGATTTTGCAATAATAGCAGGAGGATTCAATATACCGCTAAACTGTGGCAAAAAACCGAAATAATGCCATCTTGAGATGCCTCCCCTGCCCAACAAGCTGTAAGATGGCATTGTCACCCTTCAAATTGAAAGGCAAAAAAGTTATCTCAGGTGACAAAAATGGAATATTGATATTTCAGTGTTTTCAGTTGCGGAAATTAAAAACATTTTCCCAGGGCCACACCGATATCGCAGTTGCGGGTGGTCAGGAATTTAAGCTGCCAGCTCTCCTCCAGCTCCGCCCTTTTCAACCGGTTCTTGTTGTATCGCTTGGTCAGCCGGGCGGCATTGACCGCCGAAAGGAGATGGTTCAAAATGGCGGCCCCGTAGGAATAACTTATCCGGTGCAAAGATTCCTGGCTCCTGACCCTCAAACCCCGGTATTGATACCAATCACCTTGGGTCTGCCAGGCCCAGTCGTCGGGGTATCCGTATAACAGGCCGGACACATAGGTCTCCTGGGCCTGGGGGTCATCGGGATAGATCATCCGGGCCTCGGCCCAGATATCCTCGTTGTACCAGTAACTGCTGGGGTATTCGTAGATATTCTGGTAATAGATATCCTCGGTCTGTTCCGGGTTGGCCCCGGCCTGCTGGGCGGCAAAATTACGGTAATCCCGCTTCCACATCTCCCCCTGAAATTTGTTGAAGGCGGCGAAGGACCAGATCAGAGCCTCGGCTCCCAGGAAAGCCTTGGCCTGGGTCTTGGCCCCGGCGTAATATTCTCCGGCTCCCGGAAGAACCAGAGACATGAAGAAAGCCTTTTTAATAGATTTTCTGGGACCGCGAATCTTGTCGGTAAATCCACCTGTCATTTCATCATTCCTGCCACCAGGGGATATAACCTTTTCATTCAAGATATTTATGGTATCGGCCTCTGCTTTTTTGATTACATCGGTTTCCTGGGCCGGCAAACTGCCGATCAGCATTGATGTCATAATAGAAATCATTATTAAATACCTCATCTTATCACCGCCGCTTTCAATATCTGATATTGGGTATCGTTAGTGGATACAGCCTCCAGCCGGATCAAGTAGACCCCGAAGGCTAGGTTGCCAAGTTGCCACAATATTTCGTTCTCTGTTCCGGCAAATCCCGGCTGACTGAAATCCTGGACCAGATCGCCGGCCAGGTTGAAAACTTTGATATTTACGGCAGCCTGGCTATTCAGAGAAAATCTTATCTTGGCAGAGTTCCCCCTGGCCGGATTGGGATACACATAAGCGTTGGCCAGCAATTTATCGCCAGCTTTAACGGGATGCTGGGATAGATCCCAATTCAGGTACCCGGAGTTGGCCTGGTCGTTATGGAACCCGGTCCAGTGGCTGGTCCGTGAAGAGAAAGCCGACGGCAGGCTCCAGGCATACAATCTTCCGTCATCGCAGCCGATGGCCAGTTCGGTATTTATTGAATCCCCGTCAAGATCGAACGCCAACGGCGTGGAATAGGTGCGTCCGCCGATGGTCAAAGGAAACCCGGCCGCGTCGCTGCCGTCATTATTGAAGGCCATCAAGGAATTGTCCGGGGAGCCGATCACGATCTCCGGCAGGCGGTCCCCGTCCACATCGGCCATTATGGGAGAGGACTGCACCAGCTGAGACGCCGAAACAACCACCGGGAATCCCTCCACCAGGGTGCCGTTATAGTTGTAGACATGAAGTTTATTGTTGATCGCCACCGCCAGTTCCAAATACCCATCCCCGTCAATATCACCCAGGGCCGGAGAAGAAATAATGGTGTATTTCAATCCGGTGAAATCTATCGGCCAACCCTTTAACATCCTGCCTGCCCGATTGACAACGTAGATGCCTTTGTTGGTGCAGCAGACGATATCAGGATTCCCGTCCCGGTCGATATCGCCTACCGCCGGCGAGGAGCTGACCACATCGGCCCATGGCTGCAAAGCCGGAAACCCCGCCACCAATTCGCCGTTCCCCTTGAAGGCAAATATCCGGCTGTCGCCGGAAAGAACGATAATCTCCTTGCCCGACGACGTGATATCTAATTCGGCCAAAGCCGGGGTGGAACGGGTCTCCATAGCCAGATCTTGGGGAAATCCTGCCAAGACATTTCCCTGATGATCCCAGATATGAAGTTTCATATCCTCGCCGGCCGCTATCACCTCCAAGGTATCATCGCCGTTGACATCGCCCAATGCCACCGAGGAATATATTGGTGCAGAAACACTGACCGGAAATCCCGGAATCGGCGTGGCGTGATAAACCACATAGGGATTTCCTTTGTCCGATAGCACCGTATCCGGCTGGGGGATCAGGCTGAACCCGGATACCTGCCCCTCGGTCATGGAGTAAGACGAGGAGATGAACACCTCCGGCACCCCGTCCAGATTTATATCCGCCACCGCCGGCGAGGAGTACACATAACTGCCTTCCTTTACCCGGGCAATCTCCGCCCGGATCCTTACTGTATCGTATCCGGCCAGCACGGTGTCGCGTTCCTGATTGAACAGTCCTGAACCGTCAGCCTTCCAGGCATACAATCTGCCCAACACTCCGGCGGCCAGCACCGCCTTATAGGACGAATCGGTGCCCGGATACATTGTTACATAATTGACGCTGTTCCAGTCCACTGTGTCCCCCAGCACTGCCGGGAAGCCAGGCACCGACCAGCCCACCTTCACCCGGGCTTTCATGGTGTCGCCCGGAAGCGAGATGTTGTATATTGATATATGGGTGGAGGAGCCGTCGTTGGCCAGGGTGGCCGGGTTGCTGGCGTCATCCAGCCGGTCGTTGTTGCCCCTGAAATAGGCATCGTAGGGGCTGGCGATGGTAGAATACGGCGAGCTGACCCAGTGCCGCAGGTCCTGGATGTGGTCGGCCTCCAGCATAAAGATGGCCTTGACATTGCCGGTCATCAGGCTGTTATCCTCCCAGCGTTGCCGGATCAGATTCTCGTCCACATGATATACCAGCAGGCCCCCTTTGTTCAGGTCGAAAGGCAATGACATATCGTAATCGTCCACCTTCACCAGCACCCCGTTGCGCCAAACTCTGACAGCACTGCTGTCCGATCCGTAGCCGTATATCGAATCTTGATAAATTACCTGATCATTGGGGTTGGCCCAGGCTCGGCGGTTCTCGATCAGGTAGTATTCGTGCGAATTGATCGGTATCTTGACGATGGCCTTGGGATCCTTGGCCACCCAGGCAAAGGCCTGCTCGATGTCGTCGCCCGGCTTGAGTTCGATGGGCTCGGCCCAGCCCAGAAACACCTTGCACCAGGCCGAAAGATGCGGCGGGACATAGGCGTTCATGTTGAATGAGCCCCAGGACATCAGTTCCCACTCCCCCAGCCCGGCCGACTCGTAGCTGTAATCGTACAGGTCGGGCAGGCCCAGCTGGTGGCCGAACTCGTGGGCGTACTCTCCCTGCGAGCCCAGCACCATGCCGTCCTGGCTCTGGGTGGCGGCGACCAATATGCCGTCGGGGATGGTGTCGGCCCCGGCATTGGCGATCAGCGGCTGGTCGCCCAGGGATATGAACACCGAGGGGATGTCGGCCCCCCAGGGATCGGTCTGCCAGCAGGAGCCGGCATGAATGATCAGAAATGATTGGTAATCACGGAAGGATATGTTCAGCGGGTCGTTATCGGCCGCGGCGATGGCGTCCCGGAACAGGAAATACAGCCCGGCTCCCCAGTTATCCCAGTTGTTATAATAGTCGCTGTAAAAGGACATCTGGTGCGGCAGGGTATAGGCGGCGGTATCGCCCTTGGGAAACTGTTCGAACTCTATATGGAGCTTCCCGTAGGAGACCGCCCAGTAGTAATTGCGCAGGGCCAGCATCTGATTATGGATATAGGTGCTGTTATGGGGCGGCTCATAATACAGGTTGTGCCCCTGAGCCGGGTCATTGTTGGTGTAGATCGGCTCTCCGTTGCCGGCATAGTCGAAATGCCCGCTGCCGGTGGTGTTGATGTCGTTGTCCAGCTGGAACTGGGCCTTGATCACCAGCACTTTTATGGTGTCCGGGGCGGAGGCCTTGGCGCCTTTTTTTATCTTGGCATCCCGGATCCCGCCCAGGATATTGCGGGTGGAAACGGCATCCCGGTAGCCCCTGGGCTGTTGTTTGATCTGTTCGGCGATAGGCATGGAGCTTTTCCAGGTCGCCTTCAGATTTTTCAGATCATCGCCATGCAGGTTGGCGGCAAGCAATGCCGAGACGACAGCCAGCCCGAGCAGGTTATTTAGTGATACCCTCAAGATATGTCTCCTGATTCATTATTCGTTCGAATGGCTGTTAAAACTCCGCTGACAGCGAGAATTTTTTATTGAAGTTCTGCAGATCGCCGCCCGGCTCCATGGCAAAATCAAATTGTATCTTGCGGAATCCCACCCCGGCGCCGTAGGTGGGGCCTTTGATAGAGCCGACCTCGTCCAGCACATATCCGGCCCTTAGTGCCAGGCTGGCCGGGCCCAGGTACCAGTATTCCATCCCCAGGTGGTGCACCACATCCTGAAGCTCCTCCCTCCAGGGGCGGTCGGGGGAAAGGTCAACGATTGTCTTGGTAAAATCCCAGGCGGCGGTCAGTTTGGAGTACTTGCCGTCCAGGATGTCGTAGGCGGTGCCGACCCTGACGTTACGGGACAAGGGGTCGGCCTCCTGGGCGTCGATATAGGTAAGCTTGGGACCGATGTTCTGGACATTCAGGCCTAGGGCCAGACCGTCAAACGGCCCGCGATAAAGCAGTCCCAGATCCACCGCCCAGGTGGTGGCGATTCCCTTCCCCTCCTCGCCCGGAGCCCCAAAGGGAGCCAGATGCGAGTAGATCAGCTTCAGGTTGATCCCGCCGGCCAGGTTGCTGTATATCTTGTTGGCGTAGGACAGGGATGGCGAAAACTCGTAGCTGGAGAAGGTGCCCAGCACCTTCTCGTCATTGTCAATGCGCTGGTTGGTGCCCATGGAAATAAAGACCACATTTCCGCCGAAAACCCCCCAGTCCTTCACCGGCTGGGCATAGGCAATGAACTCATAGTACATGTCGCCCACATCGCCCCAGATATCGGAAAGCCACGGCGAGTGCATCATGGTGGCGTAATGCGGAGTGGGTTCTATTTTTCTTTTCAGGGCGCCGGGCATGGCCGATTCCAGAAGCTTCCGGTTCAATGCGGTAAGGTCTTCTATGCCCAGGTAATCTATCCCCTCCTGGATGTAGCCTATGGCCGCCGGGTCAAGATTTTCGTTTTTGAAATGTTCGGCTCTATACAAAGCCCGGTTGGCCAGCAACTGGTTCAACCCTCCCAGCAACGATTCCTTGTCCTCCCGGCTGACAGCCTTGTTGGTCCGGTATTTGTCGCAAATGGCCTTAAATTCCGGAGCCAGCAGGCTCCGGACGTGCATCTGGACCGAGGCCAGTATTTTTTTCCGGTAGCTGGCCAGATCGGATGGAAACAAGCTTTCCATGGCCTCCCGTTTTGCCTTAAGGGCCGGCAGGTTATCCTTCTGGCCGGCCTCGCCGGTTTCATAGCCGTTGATAACCGAGTTCAGGAATTCAAGGACGCCGGCCTCCTCCTCCGGGGTCATAGCCGCCTGGCCTTGGTATCCCTTCAGCGATTCCCAGCCCGGCTGGTTTATTTTATCCAGAAAATACAACGAGAGAGAATCTTTTTTAACCCTGTCCTCGTAGGGTTTTATTTCGGAAGGCAGATAGGCCTCGCACAAGAACCGGTTCAATTTCAGGCCGTTTTGCTGACCGATCTTTTGAAAATCCACCGCCAGCCGGATATACCGGGGATAGGCAGCCTCCAGCAGCTGGATATTCAGCAGCGCCAGCTCTCCGCCTTTGGGGTTCAGGGACAACCGGCCTTTGACTTCCTCCGGCAGTTCCACCCCGGAGAAGCGGCTGGCCTGATAGAGCCGACCTTTTAATATCTTATTAAATTCTACCGCCAGGACAAGGGCGGCCGAATCGGATGTCGGCCCCCTTTTAAGGGCAGCCTTGCTGGATAGTGAAAATCTGCCCCACAGATGTCGGGACAGGGGATCATCGGCCGCCGCCAGTTTCTGTACCAAGGCTTCAGGGTTTAATAAATCTCCGGCGGTAAATTCTTTGATGTCCCGGTCGTATTTGCCGTTTTGTACGATGGCCTTGGCCGATGGCGGCATTTCAATGCCGTCCAATGCCGACTGACGGCAGATGGCGGAGCCCGCCGACAGCTCCCGGTTGATGCTGTGCAATACCGTCCATTTATCCTGCAGGGTCATCAGGCTGTCGGTGCTGGAGATAACGGCCCGGGCGGTGCTGTCCAGCCATCCGGACATCAGCCGGTAAGCCCGGCTATCCTTGGTGGAATCAACCAGCAATTCGCGGAACTTGTTCCAATCCGAAATGTCCGCCACGGTCAGCAGGGGCGACTGCCTGGCCTGCAGGATGACGGAAGCGGGATCCAGCAGATCCTGCTGCTGGAACAGATAGAATGCGTCCTTGTCCTGCAGGTTGGACACTAAAATCGCCCAATCCTTGATGTCGTCCTCCTGGAAATACTGGACCACGTCCGGCATCAAAAAGGCCAGCCCGGCCGGGTTGAAATAGGTGGCGGTGGCGTCATCGGAGATGGCGGCGAAGGCGCTGCCCATGCCGCTGGGCCTGGCCCCGGGACGGATCAAAAGGAAGATGGCGCCGCCCTCGGAGATGGCGTAAGCCGTGCCGGATGCCGACGCGATGAACATCGCGGTCAACAGCATGATGATCCTGGTTGGTCTTTTAAACAGCATTGAATAAACTCCCCTAAAAATTTTTATCTTGTTCTATTGACGCATTATCACTAATTTCCCGAACCCCGAGTTTTCCAGGCCGCCCTCCCGGGCGGTTACTTTATAGAGATAGGCCCCGTTGGCCGGGATGCTTCCCCTGTCATCCCTTCCGTTCCAATGTATCTGATTGTATCCGGCGTTCAGGCTGTTGGCGGGGATCTCCCGGATCAGGTTCCCGGCCACGGTGAATATTCTGATGGTCACATCCCCCGGCTGGGAAAGCATGAAGGTGAAATAGGTTTCATCCTTTAGAGGATTGGGGAAATTGTAGATCAAGGATACCTTCAGGTCGGTCTCAATGTTGACCGCATTTTCCCACAGCCCTTTCCTCAGCCTGGTATCATAGGCTTCCACCCTGATGGTATATTTGCCGCTGGAGGTAAAATTATAGGCGTACTCCGCCGCGCCGGATGTCAGGGTGTCGTTGGAAAGGCTGTAGATAAAATCCTTGGCGATATCGGCCGAGACCAGCTGTTTCCCGTCTTTTATAATGGTGAATTTTATCTCGCCGTATTTGGAGACGCCGGGGGCGATGTTGATGCCGCTCTGGTCCGATATCTCCACCCGGAACTTGGACTGGCTGGGCAGGTAATCGTCCTGCTTTAGGGCCAACCCCCCGGCGTATACGGTTATCTTCGGCGCGGATGTATCCTGATAGGTGGTGTCAGGATTCGGGTCTACCCCGCCTATCCAGATGGTGTCGGGTGTAACCCCGGCGGCATCAGTTGATGAATTCCAGGCATAGGCCCGGACCTTGGCCCCCGGTACCGGACCGGTATGGAGTTGGTCGGGTATATTGACGATCATTTGAAAGCTGTCATTGGCCACCGGAAACTCCCCTCGAAAAATGATATTCCCGGGAAGCAGGTAACCGTTGCTATTGTCGGGGATATCCCTCAGTTCCAGCATCACCCTGCCAGTGAAAACACTGGAGGTTTTCACAATTCCATTGATATTGTAACGGCCTTGATTATAAAGCGTGTCTGAACTGACGGTGATTTCAATGGGGTTCTGGGGCTGGCTGAACCTGATCCCCGGATCGCCCAGCAGTGTATAACACTGGTTATATTTGGCGGCTCTGTCGATAATAGTATCGTTACGAACATTACTTTTTAATTTTGCCAGCAATACAGATCTTCCCATATCAAACGATGAATCATATAACGCAGAATACAGATTTTTATTTAAACTCAGATTTAAGTCACTGTAACTCTCGCGGGTACTTCCAAAGGAAGCTATGGCGCCGCCGGAAGCTTTGGTGACCACTAAGGAATTGATACATTTGTAATACGGATTATCAAAACGTGACACACCGCAGGAAGCTGTTATCACTAATGGCAGGCGGCTGCTATTGGACAGGTAGGGTACATCGGTGTCGCGGAAATACCATTCTTTGCCCCAGGTCCACCAGGCTCCATGACCTACAAAGTTTACGATGCCAGCTCCCTCGTTCCATTTTTTTATCACATCAGCTCTAGCGGCTGGTTTATAATCTCCTACCAGAGGATAGCTACTGCCATATACCTTATTTGCATTATATACTTTTGGTAAACGACGATACAGATCTTCCGTATCGTTCAAATCACCATCATCCGCCACCATTATCGCTTGCGTTCGCCAGGGGGAAAAAGTATTTGGCGAATCGTAATTAATTGTTTTGTTCACCACCGCCCAGGCCTCTTCACTGTTGGCCGCCGGCAGACGAGCGATTGAGAACTGGGGATAAATGCTGGTATCACAATAGGCATACCAGTCATCATAGGAATGCACTTGATACTCACTCAAGACAAAATTCAAATTATCCTCCTGGTGAATAGGAGCCAGGTTGGTATTGGCGATGGAACGATCAACATGCCGGTAGTCATAATTACCGTTACCGAAAAGCACGCACCAGACCGGGCTGGTGCCGCCGGAATTTGTATAAATATATTTGAGGAAATTGCGGATGGCCGCCGGATCGCTGAGCCCGAAACCGAATTCATTGTATATCCAGGAGAGCTTGACCGCCAGGGCTGGCTGCTGCTCCGGTTTGGTTTTATGATGGTTCAACAGAGCCTGGGCCTGGGGCCATAACTGATCGGCTGTAATAACAAGATATTTCACGTCGGCGCATAATTCCCTCAAACGATTTGGCTGGTAGGCTTCCACCCTGTTCGGTTTGAGCCATGATGATGCTGCTGACGCAAAATACCTGTTGCCGCTTTTCCAACTATCGTCAAACTGAATATAGGCCGGAAATATCTTTGAGGTCTGCAGGAACACCGGAACCTCCGGATCGGATATATCCAGCAGCTGGCAGCTATCGGAATTGAATCCGGTCAGATAGAAGCGATTGACAGTTTGACCGGATGAATCAGATCTAAATTTCAACGCCCCTTTGTATGCCTGGTATTTGCGAGAGGATATTAATTCCACCCAGTTGAAATATATGGCATCAGTAGTATCTGCGTTTTCCTTCAACAGGGTGATGGTCAAAGTGTTATTTCCATCCCGCAGATTAACGATGTTCACTGAATCGATCTTCTCTTTGACTGTTATTGGCTCACTGCCATTATCCGGCGGCCCCGGACTGCCAGTCCAAGAAAAGTCCTTTGACGGCGATCCGTTCAAACCCCAAACCACATGATGCTTGGAATCAAGCCCTGCCCTGAGAGATATCCGCAATTTCCCATTTGCGTCGGAAACACCGGGGATGGCCAGGTCATACGAATATGTCCGGCTGTTTTCCGAGGAGGCCCTCCTCATATTGGCCCAGTAATAGAACTCTCCGGAATTGAAGGGATTGAATTTATCCTGTTCAAAATGCAGGGTATCGGTAAAAGACTGCAATGGCTGCAGATTTTCCTGACCCGGCTCGCAGTTCCTTACCTGCATCCGCCGGCCGTTGTCGCCGCCCCAGGTCAGCCAGTAGCAGTTGGTATCGGTATAAGGATTGAAAAACTGCGGGGTCGTCAATTTTGAATTTTTGTTCCAGCCCGACAGATCCTGCCCGTAGAAAATTATATGATCACCTTGGTCAAACCGGCCGTCCTCCTGCCCTTTCACCCAAAGGGCGATCTGTTTCATGGTATCCGGCACGGCAATATTTCGGTCCTTGGGCAGGGCCGCCGAGCCTCCCGAGAATATCTTGATGGTCCGGGGATCGATGACCGCCGGATCTACTCCGTTGCGCAGCAGGTAATCATAATCCAGGCGGTAGATGCCCTCCTGGGTTACCTTTACTTTATACCATACGGGATGTCCGTCAAACGGGTCAACCGCTTTTGCTTTGGAAGTTTTTTCAGAAACCTTCCAATTGCGGCACTGGGGATAATTGACCAGCAGTTTTGAGAACACCGGAACAAAGGCCTGATCCGGCCGGGAATCGTTATCCCGCCCGGCGATATCCCAGCTGACCTTGACCGTTATTCTTTTGTTCAGCCTTAATACGCCCGCTAAAGGGTCGTATTGGACCGGAGCCACCTTTACTCCGGCTATATTAAACTGCCGCAGCCTTTCGACTGATACCAGGCTGGCAATTGCCCCGGGCAGCATACCCGCCTTGCCATAGTGTGAAGGATTCTTAACATACCTGTATGAGCCCAAGCCGGGCTGACCAGATGATGTCAGGACGGGGTTAGGAGCCAAGTTGAAGTCATGGATATCCTCCGATTCCACCGACAAGACCTGCACCTTGACCCGGGCTCCTTCCGGAACGCCCAAGCTTAGCGGGTGCTCCAAAGCAGCCGGCGCTCCGGGCTCCCCTGCCGTCTGGCAGCCGGGCAGAAATATGATCTGCTCGCCATCGGCATTGGTCTTGAACTCCGGCTGCTCCATGGTGTATTCGACGACGGCGGAGAATGCATCGGCCGAAACCAACCGGGTCTCTGCCCTAAGCAAACCGCAAGTTGCCATCATTAGGATCAGGATATATGTGAACTTTTTCATCATACTTTTCATAATAATAAAAACCGGTATCCCGTTAAGAGACCCGGCTTTTGTGGGGTTAACATAATAGTAAAAGCCAGTGTCGCTTAAATCTTTATATGCCAAAATAGGATATTTATCAATTTAAAATCGACAAACACCCCAAGCACTAAAAATTTAAACCAGGGTCACTGACTTTAAGATCCTTATAAAAGCTCCGATTAATTTACATTAACTATAATCTAAATTAGGTTATTTGTCAAGGGGTTAGATTGATTTACAAATCAATAAAGCCGAGTTTTCACTTAACTAAATTTACCAAACTATTATACTCTTCTAATATCTGTTTTAGCGCTTTTGTTTGTTCAGGGGAAACATCTTCGCCACCCAAAATTAATGCCGCACCAGCACCTGCGGCAGCACCGACGCCAATGCTAATTGGCAAACCCAAAAGAATAGATTTAGGATCGCCCCAAGGCTCGGCAATACTTAAACTGGCTGCGTAAATAAGTAACACTACGTATAAACCACCACCCAGTTTAGCGCCGGTTCTTAAACCAGTAACAACGGATCTTTTTTTATTTTGACAATAGTTTTTTTTCTGGATATTATTTAAGCTATCAGCTTTAACAACAATGGGTAATAATCTTTCATCACTTGGGAAATAATTATTTACATTGTTTTTCATTTCCCTTATTTTGTCGTCAAATGTAGCTTGATACATTTTTTCACCAACAGGCACTTCAATATATAAATAATCTCTCGTATCATTTTTTGTCAACTTACCATTGCCGGTTGCACAACCAGTGGTAAATATAACGATTAACAAAAATAGCGTTACGTTATTTTTAATCATTTTAATACCTTTGTTGCTTTAGTGCATGAAATCATTTATAACCCGAAAAGCCTTAAATAAAACCCCAGCAATTCCCGGCCCCAGAAAAGGGCTAATATGCCGCCCAAGGCCAAAAACGGACCGAAGGGAACCATGGCCTTGGGGTTTACCCCTTCTGGGACCTCATTCTTTTTAGCCCGGCCCAATATGATCAACAGGATGCCGACAACCGACCCGGTCAAGAATGCCAAAAAGAAACTTACCAGCACTGCCTTCCAGCCGAAGAAGGCCCCGATCATGGCGGCCAGCTTGATATCTCCGCCGCCCATGGCCTCCTGCTTGAACACCTTCTCCCCCAACCAGGCTGCCAGCCACAGGAACCCACCCCCCAGTACCACGCCGATGGCGCTGTCCACCAAGGGCCATTGCGACAGGACATCCGCTCGGCTGAATACCGTTTGATCAACCGGGATCCCAAAGGTAGCCAGGGCCGCCAATACAAGACCCATAGCCAGGCCGGAGAGGGAAAAGACATCGGGGATGATGTAGTGCTCAAGGTCTATGGCCGAGATCACCAGCATGGCCCAGACGAACGGTATGTATCCCGCCAATCTCCAGTCGGCGCCGAATTTGAGGTAGACCCCCAGGAATAACAGCGCGCTGAGCAGTTCAACCACGGGATAGCGCCAGGATATCACGGCCTTGCAGCTGCGGCATTTCCGCCCCAAGATTAGATAGCTTAATACCGGGATATTATCGTACCATTTGATGCTGTTTAGGCATTTGGGGCAGTGCGATGGAATGACAATTATCTCTTTCTTGCGGGGGATGCGCCAGATGCAGACATTGGCGAAGGAGCCGAACAACAGCCCCAGAATAAAAATGACAACTCCTTGAAACATCTTTTCCTCCATCTTTTATCTTATGACTATGCCGCCCAGATCATAATCCCAAGCTTTCTCAATGGCGGCTTGGTATATTCTGCCCATGATCAACTGACGGGAATTGCGGATATATATCTTGCCGTCTATCTCCGGGGCCTCGGCATAACTGCGGCCATAGTATTGATAACCGGATTTGAAGGGAACATCCTTATTTCCTTTTGCGGCCCGTCCTTCAATGATAACCGAAACAGTTTGACCCACCCTTAATCGGTTCTTGTTGGTGGAAATTTTTCTCTGCAGGAGCATTAAAGAGTCCAGCCGTTGGGATTTTGTTTTTTCAGAGACCTGGCCCGGCATCCTGGCGGACCTGGTTCCGGGCTCGTTGGAATAAGCGAAGACCCCCACCCGGTCCAGTTTCATCTCGCCGGCAAAATCATGCAACTCGGAGAAATCAGCCTTCGCCTCTCCGGGGAACCCGACGATGAAGGTGGTCCGCAAGATTATCCCAGGTATTTTCGTCCGTAGTCTGTGGAGCAGTTCGACAATTCTTTGTTTCGTCACCTTGCGTCCCATTTTTTTGAGAATACGGTCGGAAACGTGCTGCAGGGGGACATCCAGATATTTTAGGATCTTCTTCTCCCGCGATAAGATGTCCATCAATTCATCGTCTATATGGGCCGGATGGGTGTACAGGATCCGTATCCACTCCGGACCCTCGATCCGGCATAAGCTTTTCAGCAATCGGGGAAGGCTGCGCCGGCCGTAGATATCGGTGCCGTAGGCGGTGGTGTCCTGAGCGATCAGGTTGATCTCCCTTACCCCAAGGCTGGCCATCATTTTTGCTTCCCGGACTATCTCCGGGATCGGGCGGCTGCGGAATCTTCCCCTGATGGACGGGATAAGGCAATAGCTGCAACGGTTATCACACCCGTCGGCTATCCGCAAATAGGCCCAGCCCGGCCCGGTGCTGATCAGACGGTTTTGATAGAATTTAGCATGGTAGTCGCAGCCATTGGCCGGAATGGAATTTTCCTTGCCGCCTTCCACCGCCGCCAGGATGTTGTCGTAACCGTGAACCCCCACCAGAGCGTCTATCTCCGGGACCTCATTTTTCAATGATCGGCCCATCCTCTGGACCAGACAGCCGGTGACCACCAGCCGGAAGCCGAGTTGCTCCTTCTGCAGAGCCAGGGCCGATATCTCGGCCAGCCCCTCCTCCACCGCCTCCTGCAGAAAACCGCAGGTATTGACGATGACCGTTCCGGCGCTATTGATATCATTTGTGAAACAATAACCCTTTTTTGTCAGTTGCCCCATCATGGCCTCGGTGTCGATGCGGTTCTTGGGACAGCCCAAGGAAATGATATGGACGTTATTATTAGTTTTACTGGGGGTGATCAAAATTCACTCCATTTCCCGGTATTCAAAGCAATATTTTTTCCTTTTACAGCCGGGACAATGCTGTCCCATCCATAACTCGTCGAATTGCTGCATGATCTTCCCCACCAGGCCCGGGTCTCTGGTAATGATGCCCGATTCGAAATTGCGTTTGCCGTCGGATTTGGCCCCCATCCCCGCTCCGGTCAGGTTGGCGCTGCCGGAATAGGCGAATTTGCCGTCCACTATTACCGATTTGAAATGTATCCTGGGGCACAGCAGTTTTTCCATCCCTTCCACCAGATTGGGATACCGGTCGAAATCCTTTCGGAAGTTGGGACCGGGTTCCTTGGCATGGATCAGGCGAATGGATACATTGTCATCTATCAATTGGGAGAGAAGTTTTAAAAAAGGGACTTTCTTTTTCCCCTGGTCTATGTAAAGGTCCTTCAGGTCAGAAGTTCCTATCCACAGGAATTTTTTGACTGACGGAATCTCCTGCAATATCACCTGCCGGTAGATATCGGCATCGGAGATGAACTCCAGGTCGCATTTCATTATAAATCTTTTCGGATTCCGTCCAGCATCAGTTTGGCCTCCGGTACTATGTCGAAGAATTCGTTGAGCCTGCCGCAGGCATATTCCGGACAATGGGCGCAGTTATCCAATTTTCTGGCCCGACCGCATTCTCTGATCTTGCAGGTGCGGCAGTGCCCGAACAGCACCGGCCCTTCGGAGGTGCAGCCGTCGCAGAAGACGTCCTCGGGCTTGATGTCGGCGTGGTAGATCTTGGACCAGGTCTCGGCGGTCTTCCGGCGCAGTTCGGGATCGTCGGCATGCCGGGCGATGAAGGCCGGACAGACCGAGCAGTCCAGCCCGCAGAAGGAGATTTTCTTATTCATATTTTCTATGGCCATTATTGCGTTATAGTATTTATGCCGTGCTGTAATCCAGATGCTTTATGGTTTCCTGCTGGAAGCCTGCCCTGTGTAAGGCATGCAAGCCCTGCTGACTCAGGGTTTATGCTGAATGCAATGAAGTGCAGTAATGACCGAAGCGCGTCATCCTGAGCAGAGCGCCACGCCCAACAATCGAAGGATCTGCGCCGACAGAGATTCTTCGGCTGGTCCGGCAAGAGGTCGGTCTCAGAATGACGACGGGCATCCTTTGTGTTCTTTGTGGTTCAATAGACCTGGATTCCTGTCTTCACAGGAATGACATGAATAACTTGTAAGGTAAAAAGTCTTGGCGTTCTTGGCGCCTTGGCGGTTCAATAGACCTGGATCCCTGTCTTCACAGGAATGACATGAATAACTTGTAAGGTAAAAAGTCTTGGCGTCCTTGGCGCCTTGGCGGTTCAAAACCTGGATTCCTGTCTTCACAGGAATGACACGTTTGCCCGATGCCAAGCAAAACCTTTGGGCCGAGGTGTCTTGGTGGCAAAAGATCACCTCTTGGCCGGCCGGACCAGTTTACCGCTGGCGCTGGCCAGAATATTACCCTGTTGGTCGGCTATCTCCGATTCGGCCTCCACCATCCGACCCTTGTCGCTGATCACCCGGCCGGCAAGAATGACCGGCTCCCCTATCTTGACCGGATTTTTGAACCTGACCGTCAGCTCGGCTGTCACCGCGCCGGAAGCACCGCCCCCGCCCTCGGAGCCGCCCACGGCGTGGGCCAAAGCCTCGTCCAGTAGCGTTGAGACTATACCGCCGTGCAGGATGCCTTGCCAGCCCTGGAATTTTGCCGGGGGAACGAACTCCGCCCGGCATTGCCCGGTTTCGGGATAGGTGAATTTTATCTGTAGTCCGTCGGGATTGTTCTTCCCGCAGGCAAAGCAAAAATGATCGTCGTTAAGCTTCATGCATCCCCCGGGGAATGTCGAACTTCAGAGGCTCCGGGATGAACACCTCGTGGATGCACTTTAAAGCGTAATCGTCGGTCATCCCGGCGATGTAATCGCCCACTATCGCCGGGGCCGGGGTCTTCTCCTTCTGGTATATCTGGCTGTACTTGTCCAGGTGCCGGCCGAATCGTCTGAACAGAGGCACTGGGTCGTGGTCGTAGCGTTCCTGATCCTCCCCGTATCTTTGGTAGACGCTGGTCAGCTCCTCGAACAGGGTCCGCAATATCTTCTCACTGAACAGACCGTACTCCTCCAGGGGCGGCGAGGTATAGATATTTTTCATGTTGAAGTCGTACAGGGCCTTCATCAGCTGGTGGTTCTCCTCGGACAGCGAGATGCGTCCGGTGCCCTGGGTCTGGGTGATGATGTCCTTGACCAGGGTGTCTATGATCTCGCCGTTCTTGCGCCCCAGCTTCTGCTTAATGCCGGGCGGCACCTGATCCTCATCCACCAAGCCGGCCCGGATGGCGTCCTCCAGGTCGCGGCCCAGGTAGGAGACCTTGTCGGCCATCCGGACGATGGCCCCCTCGTAAGAAGCCGGATATATCCCCAGCTTTTTGATGCCCTCCAGGTCCACCTTATCCGAGCGGGGGGAGATCTCCTTTTCGTACTTCTCGCCGCAGTGGCAGATGATGCCGTCCCGCACCCCGTAGGTAAGATTGAGCCCGGCCCCGTCGTTGGCCAGCTTGTCAACCACCCGCAGGGCGTACAGCTCGTGATGGAACCCGCCCTGGTCCTTTAAAAGATCCTGCAGCACCTCCTCCCCCCGGTGCCCGAACGGGGCATGCCCCAGATCGTGCCCAAAAGCAATGGCCTGGGCCAGGTCCACGTCTAAGCCGAAGGCCCGGCAGATGGCCGAGGCGATGGTGGCCACGTGCAGGGTGTGCTCCATCCGGGTGCAGACATGGTCGTTGTCCGGGGAGAAGAACACCTGGGTCTTGTGTTTCAGCCGCCGGAAGGGCATGGAATGTATGATGGCGGTCTGGTCCCTAAAATACGGGCCGCGGATGTCTTCCTCGCGGGGGCGCACTCGTTCGGTGTAAACTTCAGGCTTCAGCGGGTTCTTCAATGTTTCCATAATGCTCCTGTATCCATATATAAAAATGCTTTCAACATGGTCGTTCCTGCGAATGCAGGGATCCACCTAGTTCAATGGATTCCCGTCTGCACGGGAATGACGCGGAAATCATGTCATCCTGAGAAGACTATCGTGTTTTGCTGGGCGTTGGATGACAATGATCACCCATTCAACCCATCGGACAGGCAGCAATTTCAGGGTGACGATTTGAGGCGCGTCATCCTGAGAGGTCGCCACCCCCGACCATCGAAGAATCTGCGTCGATATAGATTCTTCGGTTTGTCCGACAAGCTGCCGGGCTAAGAATGACGAAAAGAAAAGTTTTTAGCGTCTTAGCGGTTTGAATCCCCGGCATCAGCCCGAGACGGAATAGACCTCCTCGTAGGTGGTCACCCCCTCGATCATCTTGCGCAGGGCCACCTGCTTTAGATCCATCATGCCGTCGGCGGCGATGGCCTTGTTCAGTTTGTTGATGGTGACGGTGCGGGTCAGGGCGTTCTTTACGTTCTCGGTCATCTCCATCACCTCGAAGATGCCGGTGCGCCCCTTGTAGCCGGTGTTGCGGCACTCGCTGCAGCCCTCGCCGTAATACAGCTTGGATACCTTCTCATCCAGCAGTTTGTTCTCGGGGTCGTCCGGGGCCACTTCTCGGATAGCGCGGCAGTGGGGGCAGATCTTGCGCACCAGCCGCTGGGCCACTATCCCCACCACGGTGGAGGCGATCAGGTAGTAGGGGATGCCGATGTCCATCAGCCGGATTATGGCCGAGGGCGAGTCGTTGGTGTGCAGGGTGGTCAGCACCAGGTGCCCGGTAAGGGCCGACTGAATGGCGTGGTCGGCGGTCTCCTTGTCCCGGATCTCGCCCACCATGATCACGTCCGGGTCCTGGCGCAGGATATAGGGCAGAATGTTGGCGAACGACACCCCAGCAGTATGCTGGACCCCTATCTGGTTGAAGTCCTCGATCACCATTTCTATCGGGTCTTCGACAGTGATGATGTTGATGTCCGGCGATGACAGCGATTTCAGCGAGGAGTACAAGGTGGTGGTCTTGCCGCTGCCGGTGGGCCCGGTCACCAGGATGATGCCGTTGGGCCGGTGAATGAAGGCGTTGTATAATTGATATTCCCGGGGATAGAAGCCCAGCTGATCCAGGTCCTGCATCAGCACTTCGGGATCGAAGATCCGGATGACCACCTTCTCGCCGAAGGCCACCGGTATGGTGGACACCCTCAGCTCCATCTCCTTGCCGCCGTAGTTGGTCTTGATCCGGCCGTCCTGGGGCCGCCGCTTCTCGGCGATGTTCATCCGGGACATGATCTTTATCCGGGACAATATCGGGGCGTGCAGGGCCCGGGGGATGGTGTATATGTAGTGCATCACCCCGTCGATCCGCAGGCGGACATAGGATTTTTCCCGCTTGGGCTCGATGTGGATGTCGCTGGCCCGCTGGTCGAAGGCGTAGTGCATCAGGTATTCCACCGCGCTGGTGATGTGCTGATCGTTGGCCTCGATCTCGTCCTGGCCCCGCAGCTTGATGTACTGCTCCAGGTTTCCCAGCTCGGTGGAGGTGATCCGCTCGGACTCGGCCGCCTGGACCGAGGCCCTAAAGCCGTAGAATTCCCGGATGATCTTCAGCACATCGGTCTTGGAAGTCAACACCAGGGTGACCTTGATGTTCTTGGCTATCTGCAGGCTCTCGATGTGATCCAGATTATAGGGGTCCACCACCGCCAGGGTCACCAGGGTATTGTTCTCCTCTATGGGCACCACCAGGTGGCGCATGGCGTAGGGCTTGGAGATGTGCGAGGTGACTACGTCCAATTTGAGTTTCAACGGGTCTATCTTTTTATACTCCATACCGGACTCCTCGGCCACCGCCCGGGTGATATCGTCCTCGGACAGCAGGCGCCCGCTGCCGTCGGGTATCAGCAGGTTGAAGGAGGAAATGATCTCGGCCGGGGTGATGATGTTGGCGGCCTGGTACTGCCTGCGGCTGGCGTTGGTCTCCTGGTATTTCTGGAGTTTAGCCCGCTGGGCGTTGCCCTTGATCTGGACGTCCTGGTACTGGTCCTTGGTGATCCTCCCCTTTTTGAGGAGCACCTCCAGCACGTATTCCACAGTGAGATGGGTGGGCTTTTTCATATGTTTGAATTATTTGAGTTGCAGGTAGATGGATGAAATATTATCGCAGATAGAGGGGGAAAATGCAAGGGGAGAAATGAAATTCCCCCTCCGCATCGGAGGGGGTTGGGGGCGGTTAAACAGCCGGGCATGCAGGTAGGGGCAATTCATGAATTGCCCCTACGATAATTTGCCATAGAATACGGGTCTGCGGCGTTTCGGACACGGCCCGCCGTGTCCCTACGGCAAATGGCCATCCATACGGGTCTGGGCGATTGATTCAGCCTACGTAGCATATTGTCATATTTATGCATACTCCGGCGAAGAAGGCCCAATCGCCCCTACAAATTGGGCAATGATATGGGCGTGGATTGCTTCGCCGTTAACCTTCGATGCCCTTCTCAATGACATCTCCCTCGCCAAATTTATTTGGAGAGGGTCGGGGTGAGGTCAAACAAAAATCCCCCTCCGCATTCAGCCTACGTAGCCTATTTTTACAGGGGCTACTTCGGCGAAGTATGCTCGGAGGGGGATCAGGGGGCGGTCAATCTAGGTCGTCCTATAATTGGTATACTGCAGGGCCAAGCCCAGGTCGTCCTCCCGGAACAGGGCGATCACCTTCTGCAGGTCGTCCTTGTCCTTGCCGCTGACCCGCACCTGCTGATCCTGGATCTGGGCCTGGACCTTGATGCCGCTGGCCTTGATGCGTTTGACCATCTCCTTGGCCTTGTCCATGGGAATGCCCTGCACCAGATTCAGCTCCTGGCGGATCATGCCCTTGGCGGCGGTATCCACCGGGCCCAGCTCCAGACATTTTACCGACAGCCCGCGCTTGACCATCTTTCCGTAGAGGATGTCCAGCATGCTCTTGCGCTTGAACTCGTCGCTGGCCAGCAGGGTGATCTTCTCGGGGCCCAGATCAATCTGGCAGTTGGCGCCCTTGAAATCGAACCGCCCGGTCATCTCCTTCTGGGCCATCACCACGGCGTTCTTCATCTCCTGGGCGTCTATCTTGGATACGATATCGAATGAACTTTGGCTCATATTAGTTATTTGTTATTAGTTATTGGTTGTGGGTATACTGTGAACTGTAAACCGTGAACTGTCCGCTATACGCTGGCATTTATCAATTGGCGTCAATCAGCTTGGCCTGCTTGGGCACTACGAAGTTGAACCGATCTTCCTTGATTCCGGAATTGGTCTTGATCTTGGTGAAGCGGTATTCGCTGGAATTGTCGCTCATGTCCACCACATCTATCCCGGTGATCTCGTAGGTCTTTTTGTCCACGATCACCTTGACCTCCTTGAACAGTTCCTTGAAATCCGGAATATCCAGCCAACACTGGTAATTTCCGTTGGTCTTGCAGCCGTTCTTGACCTTCCCGGTCAGCAGCTTACCCAGGGGGTTCAGCAGCACCAGAAAATCCCTGGATTCGGCCAGGTCGGTCCGGATAACCTGTTTGTCTTTTTCTATGTAAAGCCACAGACTCCTGCCGTCGCAGACGATCTGCTGGGCCTCGGGCTTCTTGATGTCCATCCGCAGTTTGTTGGGGCGCTTCATCTCCACCTTGCCCTCGAAGCGGTGGCAGGTGCCGGTGGCCGAAGCGCAGGAGATCAGCTCCAGATCGGCCTTGAAATCGGTGACATCCTTGTATCTGGCCCTGACCTGAGCCATGATCGCCTCCGACTCCTGGGCAAAGGACATCCCAGAGATCAGCAGCAGTACGGCGGCCCACAGGACAGCCATTCTTTTCATCAGTCAGACTCCTGGTTTTTGATTAATACTTCGCGGGCCTTGCTTCCATCGAAGGGGCCCACCACGCCGGCGGCCTCCAGCTGGTCTATCAGCCGGGCCGCCCGGGAATAGCCCACTTTAAGCCGGCGCTGCAGCAACGAGACCGAGCCCTGCTGGTGTCTGATCACCAGGGCCTGGGCCTCCTCGAAAAGCTCATCCTGCCCTTCCTCCCCGCCCGATCCCTCGGGCGGCAGAGCCACCTCCATGCTGTATTCGGCATTGTTGTTCTCGGCCCGGTTCTCCGGGGCCGATTCATCCTGTCCCTCATTGACTCCGTACCATTCCTTGATAAAGCTGACCACTTTTTCGGTCTCGGCGGTGGAGATGAACGGCCCATGCAGCCGCTGGGGCTCGGCCTTGCCCGGCGGCATGTACAGCATGTCGCCCCGGCCCAGCAGGGTCTCGGCGCCGTTGGCGTCCAGCACGGTGCGGGAGTCGGTCTTGGAGGCCACCTGGAAGGCGATCCGGGCCGGGAAATTGGCCTTGATCACCCCGGTGATGACATCCACCGAAGGCCGCTGGGTGGCCAGGATCAGGTGGATGCCCACCGCCCGCGACATCTGGGCCAGCTTGGCTATACGACTCTCAATCTCCGAGGCCTCGCGGGAAAGCATCAGATCAGCCAGTTCATCTATCACTATAAGCAGATACGACATCTTTTTGTCGGATTTGCGGTTATAGTCGCTGATATTGCGGCACCCCTCCTTGGCCAGCACCCGGTAACGGGCATCCATCTCGCTTACCGCCAGGCGGAACACCTGCACCACCTCCTGGGAGTCGGTCACCACCCCCTCGATGGTCCGGGTGACCGGCTGGTCGCCGGTATTCTCCACCTTGTACTGGAATTGCAGATGCGGTATGCCGCGGTAGATGGACAGTTCGATCCGCTTGGGGTCGATCATGATGAAATGCAGATCCTCCGGGGTGCACAGGTACAGCAGGCTGGTGATGATGGTGTTCAAACAGACGCTCTTCCCCGAGCCGGTGGAGCCGGCGATCAGTATGTGGGGCATCTCCGACAGGTCGGTCGAAAAGGACTCGCCGGTGATGGTCTTGCCCAGGGCCATGGTCAGCGGCCCATCCTGGGTCCTGAAATTGCCGGATAAAAAGAGGTCCTTCAGCATCACCAGCTTGCGGTGTCTGTTGGGGATCTCGATCCCCACCACCCCCTTGCCCGGTATGGGGGCCAGGATGCGGATGCGGTGGGCCTGCATGGCCAGGGCCAAATCATCGGACAGGTTGGATATCTGGTTGACCTTGACCCCGGGGGCCGGCTTGAACTCATAGCGGGTGACCACCGGGCCGGTGTAGCGGTCGGTGATCTCGCCCTCGATGCCGAATTCCTTTAGCTTCTCCAGCAGGATCTCGGTCTTGTCCTCCTCCTCGATCTCGGCCTTGTCCCGGTCGTCCTCCAGCAGCGCCAGCAGGCGGCTCTGGTAATCGTTGCCCAGCTTGGTAAGCCGGGGCTTGGGCTCGGCCTTGGGTTTGGATTGTTCCTTGGGCTGGGCCGGTTTTACCGGCTGGGCCGGATCTTCGGCAGGCATCTCCGGCTCATCCGGCTGTTCATCCTTCGGGGCCGGTTTCTTTTTAAAGGTCAATTCCTTGGGGGCCTCCTGGGCCTTTTTAAGCCGGTCCTTGACCGGCTTGACCGCAATGTTGAGCCAGTTTTGAAAGTTTACCTCGGTCCCCACCAACAGCAGGATCAGGAAAAGGCCGGAGATTATCAGCCAGCTTCCCACCGGACCGAAGCTATTACGGGCCAGATCGGATAAAAAGACGCCCAGCAAACCGCCCCCGGCCAAGGAGCCGGTGTAATACGAGACATGCAACAGTCCGATGGTGGCCAGACACAACAGAGTGAAGGCCATCAGCAACAGGCTGTTGATGATGGAACGGCCCAGGGCCTTATGCCTCAGCCAGATCCATCCCCAGATCAGCAGCAGCGCCGTCAGCATGAAGCCGGCGTAGCCCAGCAGATGAACCGCGCCGTAGGCCAGCATATCTCCCAAGG
This sequence comes from Candidatus Edwardsiibacteriota bacterium, assembly GCA_020053305.1. Lineage (GTDB taxonomy): Bacteria > Edwardsbacteria > AC1 > AC1 > EtOH8 > UBA2226. Next base: position 46,245 of record JAGVNJ010000021.1, read on the forward strand.
GTCCGCCCCAGTTGACCCGGGCCCAGTCCTGGTGCCATTGGTGGCTGTCGCTCCCGGAAAAAGAAACCAGGCCCACCAGCAGGAACAGGCCCAGGATCATCACCGACAGCCCGAAGATCTCCCGGCCGCGGCTTATTTTTTTCTTATTTTCTTGGGATTTCATTTATTAACCCGGTCAATATATTTGTTGCATTCTCTTGCCGCTTTCATACAAACCAAATGGGCAACGGCACTAATTACAGCTTGATTACATTGATAAGGTGTCCGTCTAAAGTTTTATTAGCGTGTTCTATACTGTTTCTTAATAGGCGGATAATTTTACTCAATTCTTTTCACGTCTAAGTAATTTGGTCCGCCGTCAACCGGATAACCGTTAACTAATTCACCTTTCACTCTAACTTTTTTATTCATATAGTCATCCAATTCGATTGTGTCGCTTTTTAAGGCATATATAGTTTTACCGTTTGAATCTGCCAGTATATGAGTGCCATATTGATATGTTGTTATGCCTTGTTTTTTTATGGTTCCATCAGATGAAATACCATAATTTATATCTGGTCCTGTTGGTAGGTTTGCGCAACTTATTACTCCGGCAATTAAATAGGTCAATAATTCCTGTTGTCATGCCATTGAAGAATGGCATCCAGGCCTGGATTCCCGCTTTCGCGGGAATGACAAATTGCTGTATTAAGTTGCCGAAGTAATAATATAAGTAATGTTGCAAATAGGCTGACAATCCGAAGGCGATTAAAGTTATTCATACAGTAATCCTCCTTTTTTATTCCACCCAATATCACAATTATAAAAAGCCCTTCTATGTGCTCGAAAACGGCATCAAACAAGTGCTTTTCGCTATGATTTCACTATCCGGCCGTCCTTGAATACCGGCACGGTTTTGGAAATATCCAGCTGGGAAGCATATTTCAGATCCTCCAGGTAGCCCAAGGAGATCAGATACTCACCGTGCTGGCTTTGTTTGAAAGCCTTCAGCAGGGACTTGCCCTCTTTTTTATAAAGGGAGACGGCCATCCTGGCGCCGTCGCTGAGGATGGCCTCCGGATTGCCTTCCCAGACCAGCCCGGCCAGCAGCCCGGCGCAAAGCATATCCTCCAGGGAGAAGCGTCCCAGCTTTCCGGAACAGATCAGCAGAATGTCGCTGCCGCCGGAGGCCAGAAATTCGGCCACCGCCCCGGCATTCGAGAACCCGGCGATGGAAAGCACCGTTGCCGGCTTGGCCCGGGAGATGACCGAGGTGCCGTTGGTGGTGGACATCAGCAGAGTCTTATTTTTTACCACCGGCTCGGTGAACTCCAGCGGGGAGTTTCCCAGGTCGAAGCCGTTGATCTTGTTGCCCTCGCGCTCCCCGCACAGGGTCACGTTCTCCCGGCCCAAAGTCTCGGCCAGCCGGGTGGCCTCCTCCACGCTGGGGCAGGGAATGATGTCGCGGCATCCGGCATCCAGGGCCGCCACCATGGTGGTGGTGGCCCGGAGCACGTCTATCACCGCGACCCAGCGGCCCGACAGGTTGATATCGCTCAGCTCGGAGGGGGTTAAAATTACGTCTATCTGCACTGCTTTATTTCTTGGTGGTTGACGGATCGAAAGTATCCCAGCCCCGGGAATCGGTGGACTCGATGCCCCTCAGGCGGAGCTTGAATTCGTCGGGGTTGGTGACGCTCTGGATGGCGGTTTCATAGGTGATCAGGCCGTCCCGGTAATGCTTCATGATCGACTGGTCGAATGACTGCATGCCGTATTGGGAGCTGCCCTCCTGGATCAGTTGGGGGATATCCAGGGTCTTTACCGGGTCCAGCAAATAATCCCTGATGGTCTGATTGTTGATCATCACCTCCACCGCCGGGACCCGCCCCTTGCCGTCGGCCCGGGGCAGCAGCCGGAGAGAGATCACCCCCACCAGGGTGGCCGACAGCAGCACCCTGACGTGCTCATGCTGGTGCGGCGGGAAGAAGGAGATGATGCGGTTGATGGTCTCCGGGGCGTTCAGGGTGTGCAGGGTGCTGAACACCATGTGCCCGGTGTCGGCCGCCTGCAACGCGGTGGCCAGGGTGGTCTTGTCCCGGATCTCCCCGATCAATATCACGTCCGGGTCCTGCCGCAGCACATGCTTTAAAGCCGCGGCGAAGGTCTTGGTGTCGGTGCCTATCTCCCGCTGGCTGATCAGGGATTTCTTGTCCCGGAAGATGAATTCGATGGGATCCTCCACCGTGATGATGTTGCGGTTCTCGGTCTCGTTGATGAACTCCAGCATCGAGGCCAGGGTGGTGGATTTGCCCGATCCGGTGGTCCCGGTCACCAGCAGCAGCCCCCGGTTGCTGAGGGCCAGCTCCTTGGTTATCGGCGGCAGCATCAGCTCGTCAACCTTCTTGATGTTGAAGGGAATGGCCCTCATGGCCAGGGCCACCGAGCCCCGCTGCATGTAGACGTTGACCCGGAAGCGGCCCAGTCCGGCCACCCCCATGGAGAAGTCCAGCTCCTTCTCATCGGCGAACATCTGCTGCTGGTCCTTGGGCATCAGCTGCAGGGCCACCTGGCGCAGCTCCTCCGGCGACAGCGGAGCCTCCTCCAGGGGGCGCAGAAACCCGTCGACCCTCAGCACCGGGGGAAGCCCGGCCTTGAGATGCAGGTCCGAGGCGTTCTCCTTGACCATCCGTTCCAGGGTTCTTTTAAGATCCATCTTCTATCACACTCTTTCCAAATATTTTCCGGTCCGGGTATCTATTTTGAGCACGTTTCCTTCGTTGATGAACAGCGGGACCTGGGCCACCAGACCCGATTCCAGGGTGGCCGGCTTGGTCACCGACGAGGCGGTGTCGCCCTTGAAGCCGGGATCGGTCTGCACCACCTTCAATTCCACCGACATGGGCACCTCCACCCCGATGACCTCCTCCTTGTTCATCAGCACCTGGACCTCCATGTTCTCCTTGAAGTAAAGCTTGATGTCATGAACCATCTCCTCGGGCAGCTCCATCTGCTCGTAGGACTGGGTATCCATGAAATTATAGGTCGAGCCGTCGTTGTACAGATACTGCATCTTGCGGCGCTCCAGCCGGACCTCGGTTAGCGATTCCCCGGAGCGGTAGGTGCGGTCGATCACCGCGCCGGTCCTGACGTTCTTCAATTTTGTCCGGACAAAAGCCCCGCCCTTGCCGGGCTTGACGTGCTGGAACTCCACCAGGTAGAACAAAACCCCGTCTATATTCAGCGCCATGCCGGTCCTGAAATCTGCTGTGGATGCCAAAACTTACCTCCTTAGGATTTAATTCGTTCTATGCTTTGATGGTTATCAATTTTTTGGTCGATCTGCTCAATATCCGGCAGCCCACCTTGGCGACCACCACCAGGTCCTCGATCCGGACCCCACCCCAGCCCGGAAGGTAGATGCCCGGCTCGACGGTGACAACGGAATTCTCCGGCAGGGGGTTCTCGGATTTCATGCCCACTCCGGGAGCCTCGTGGACCGCCAGGCCCACCCCATGCCCCAAGCCGTGTCCGTAGTATTTCCCGTAGCCGGCGTCGTTGATGATTTTACGGGCGGCCTGGTCGGCCTCCCGCCCCTTGACCCCGGCCCTGACCGCTTTCAGCCCGGCGGCCTGAGCCTGGGTGACGATATCGTATATTTTGAGATGCTTCTCGGTGGGGCGGCCCAGGCACACCGTCCGGGTCATGTCAGAGTGGTAGCCCTGGTAGATGGCCCCGAAATCCAGCACGATGAAATCGCCTTTCCGCACCTTGCGTTCCCCCGGCTGGGCGTGGGGCAGAGCCCCGTTGGGCCCGGAGCCCACGATGCTGTCGAAGGAGGGATTGGTGGATCCTAGCAGCTTCAGGGTATGGTCCAGCTGGGCGGCGATCATTCTCTCGGTCAGGCCGGGCTTGATGAACTTAATCATCCTGGCAAAGGCCTGATCGGCTATCCGGGCGGCCCTGGCGATCTTCTGGATCTCATCGCTGGTTTTCACCTGGCGCAGGTCTTCGGCCATCCCGCTTACCGGGATGAGTTTCTTCCTCGGGGCCAGTTTCTGCAGCTGCAGAAACTGGGCATAGCTAAGGCTCTGCTCCTCGATGCCGATCTTTTTGGCTTTTACAAAAGCCGGCAGACTGGTGAGCTCCTCCAGCAGGCTGTTTGCTATGATATTGATCCTGGCCCCTTTTACCTCCTTGGCCGACTGCTCCTGGTATCTGAAGTCGGTCAGAAAATCCGCCCCCCGGGAATTCACCAGCAGCATACCGGAACTGCCGGAATATCCCGCCAGGTACCTGATGTTAAGCAGGTTGGTGAACAGCATGGCATCCAGCTTCTTCAGATCCAGGGACTTTTTAATATTATTGATGCGGTGGTTGACCATTAAATGTAACTCCTTAATATTTCATCAGCGAAAGCGGCCCGCCCCGGGGCCCTTTTAAAACAGCCGGCATCAGGTTATTGTTACTTTTGGATCTGCGACAGCCAGGACTGAAAACTGCTTACGGTGTCGTCGGCATCGCCGGCCTTATTCCCAGGTTTGGCTTCAGCCTCAGGCTTGGCCGCCTCGGCGGCCGGAGCGGCCTTCTCCGGCGGGGGCTGGGTTGTCCCGGCATCGTTGAACAGGGCGCCGAAATCCATGCCCGAAGTATCCCCGGAGGGTTCCGGGGTTTTCTCCTGGGCTACGGGAGCGGCGGCCGGCGAGGGTTTTGTCTCCTGGGCGGGAGCCGGCGCAGATGTTTCGGGGTTGACCGGCTGGGCCGCAGGTTCTTCCTTTTTATCCGATGAACCGAACAGCTGGGCAAAGGGATCGGCGGCCGGGGCGGCTTCGGGCCGTGGCTTATGTTCTTCAGCCGGCGCCGGCAGTTCAACTTCAGTTACCACGAGAGCAGGCTTCTCTTGGGTCTTTTCCGCTGCCGCTTCCGCTTCCGCTGGGGCCTCTATTGGTTCGGCAATGGCCGGGGCTTCTTCCGGATAGGCCTTCTCCAAAAGCTCATCCATCCGGTTCTTGTATTCCTCATTATCCGGCTGGGCGGCGACCAGTTCCTTGTAAATATCTATGGCCTTCTCCAGAAAACCCTGCTGAACATAGATCTCGGCCAGGGTGCTGGTGGGGCCCTGAGGCTCGGCATCAGCCTGCTCCGTTTTCTTCTCATCCAGCTGTTCGGGAGAAGCAGCGATCGCCTCATCATCAGCAGATAGTGCCGGCTCGGCCTCGGTTATTTCCGCCTTGATCCCTTCTTTAACAGGAGTCGGTTGATCAGCAATTTCAACTTCTGCAGCGGGATCCTCAGCCAGTACTGACGGCAAGGCGATCTCCGGTGGTTCTTCTTTATCGGCGGCCTTTTCCTCATCGGACTGCAGAACTTCGGGCAAGGGTGGCATCTCCTGAGCAGGAGCTTCGACCACCGGCTCAGCCGGCGTAATCATTGGCTCGGCCATTGGTGCTTCGGCTGCTGCCGTTTCGACCACCTCGGCCACCGGCAGCGCGGCCGGTTCGGGCTCGTCCGGAGCGGCTTCCATCTGAGGCTCGGGCTGTTTCATACTTTTAAGGCTGGCTACTTTTTCCGTCAGCTCGGCGTCGGCCGGCTCCAGGTCCAGGACCATCTGGTAATACTTCAGGGCTTCGGGATACATGTTCTGTTTTTCGTAGGTCTCGCCCAGCAATTTATAGCCCACCAGGTTCTGCATATCGTTCTTGATGGTCAGTTCGAACTCCTCCCGGGCCAGGGCGTACATTCCCTTGGCCAGATAGCAGCGGCCCAATATCAGATGGGCGATGGCGTAACTGGGATGGTTCTCCAAGCCCCTCTTGGCCGTGTCTATCGCTTCATCCAGCAGACCCGATTTACGGTAGGCATCGGCCAGCTGGGCAAAAACCCGCGATTTGGGGTCGGCCTGCAGTTTTTCGCTGAGCTGTTCGATCTCCGGAGAAAGTTTTATGTTTTCCTGGGCCATATCCTTAACTCCATTAAATTTGCAAATTGATAGATGGTATCAACGTTAGAGCATAAAATCTAAGTTATAGTCATATTATATGCTTACCGGCCTGGTTTGTCAACATTTTTCGCCCGATATAGCTGGCCTAAGATCAGCCTGATATCCCTTTAATTGCCCTGCCAAAGGGCGGCCGGATGACACCCTTTTCGGTGATCATGGCGCTGACCAATTTGCCGGGGGTAACGTCGAAGGACGGGTTGAAAACAGCGATCTTTCCGGGAGCGGTGCGGCATTGGCCGAATCTTCTGACCTCATCGGGCTTTCTCTGCTCGATGGGGATCCGGCTGCCGTCAGCCAAAGCGACATCGAAGGTCGAAAGCGGCGCGGCCACATAGAAGGGAACGCCGTGATAACGGGCGTTGACCGCCAGGCTGTAGGTGCCGATCTTGTTGGCAAAATCCCCGTTGGCGCAGATCCGGTCGGCCCCCACTATGGCGCAGTCGATCTTGCCGGCCGCCATCAGGGAGGCCGCCATGTTATCGCAGATCAGGGTGGCCGGGATCTTCTGCCGGGCCAGCTCCCAGGTCGTCAGTCGGGCCCCCTGCAATAGGGGCCGGGTTTCATCGACATAGACGGATCTTACCCTGCCCATTTTGTGAGCGATGGAGATGACGCCCAGGGCGGTGCCGATACCCCCGGTGGCCAGCTCCCCGGTATTACAGTGGGTGATGATCACGGCGTTCTTTTTTATCAGCTCCGCACCGTATCGGCCGATCAGGCCGCAGGTCACAGCATCGTCATGGTGGATATCCAGTGCAGCCTGCAGCAGTTTTTTCTTAAACGATCCGGCCGCAACGCCGGACTTGATAAGGGAATTGAACCGGGCCTCCATCCTGTCCAGAGCCCAGAAAAGATTGACCGCGGTGGGCCGGGTTCTTTTTATCCGCCGGTAGCTTTTTCGGAAATCAGCGCCGAGGTTCTTGGCATCGGAATGCCAGACGCCCAGCACCAGGCCGTAGGCCCCGGCTATCCCGATCAGCGGAGCGCCCCTGACCGCCAGCCCTTCGATGGCCACCGCCAGATCCTCCACCTTTTTGCAGGCCAGATATTCGACTTTCAGCGGGAGCCGCCGTTGGTCCAGTAATTTTATGGCGCCGTTCTGCCAGGCGATGACTTTTTGCATCTTAAAATTTCCATTTTATGTATCATGGCATTCAGTTTGACCAGGGGCAGGCCCATCACATTGAAGTAGCAGCCGTCTATCCCCTCCACCAGCAATGAGCCCAATCCCTGGATCCCGTAGGCCCCGGCCTTGTCCATCGGCTCGCCGGTGGCAGCGTATCTTTTTATCTCCGGGAGGGACAGCTTGCGGAACTTGACCCTGGTCATTTCATGGCCAATAAGCTTTATTTTATTTACCGGATCGTACAGGCAGAGCCCGGTATATACCTGGTGCCATTGGCCGGACAATATTTTGATCATCCGCCGGGCATCCCTTTCATCGGCCGGCTTTCCCAGGACATGATGGCGGTAGGCCACCACCGTATCCGCCGCCAGGATCAGGCGGGAGCCGAATGACACCCGCCATTTTTTCCCCAGGAACAGGGCCTTTTGTTCGGCCAAGTGTTCCGCTATCTTTCGGGGATCGGAGAAACCGCAGTTCTCCTCATCCACCCCGGCCGGCTTGATGATGATATCCGCCCCCAGCCCCTCCAGCAGGGCTTTGCGGCGGGGCGAGGCCGAGGCCAGCAGCAAAGGCGGCCAATTCATGAAGTTTGATATCTTGGCCAAACCGCCCTGGCGCTCACTTTATATTCGAATTGTTTATCAGGCGAATTCCGGTAAAGATGGTAACCACCACAGGCAATCATGGCGGCATTGTCGGTGCAAAGCTCCCGCCCGGGCATTATCATGGTTTTTTTCTCCTGCTCGGCAAATGATTGGAGCTTATCCCGCAAGGCCCCGTTGGCCGCCACTCCCCCGCCCACCATCAGGGTATTGCATTTCGTCAGGATTGAGGCCCTTCGCAGTTTTTCTATCAGCACCTCGAACACCGCCTCCTGAAATCCGGCGCAGATGGAGGAAAGTTCCTCATCAGAAATATCACCCTTTCCCCGGCTCTGCAGATGATTGAGCACCGCTGTCTTCAGGCCGGAGAACGAAAAATCCAGGCTGTCCTGTCCCAGCAGGGCCCGGGGAAATTTCACCGGCTTGATCTTATTGGCCGCCGCCTGGCGTTCGATCAGCGGACCGCCGGGATAGCCCAGCCCCATCATCTTGGCGGACTTGTCGAAAGCCTCGCCGGCGGCATCATCCAGGGTCTGGCCCAGCAGGGATATTTTTTGATCGCGGTCCATGTAAAACAGCGAGGTATGGCCGCCGGAGACCGCCAGCGCCACCAGCGGCAGCTTAAGATCCGGCCGGCTTAAAAAAGCGGTGTAGATGTGGCCGGCCACGTGATTCACCGGAACCAGCGGTTTTCCCAAACTCAGGGCCAGTCCCCGGGCGTAGCTGAACCCCACCAGCAGGGCCCCGGCCAGGCCGGGCTGGTTGGTTACCGCTATCAGGTCGAGCCGGCCCTGATCAACCCCGGCTTTGGTCAACGCTTCCTCCGCCACCTGGGACACCCGGTTCAGATGATCCCGGGCCGCCAGTTCCGGCACCACCCCGCCGTATTGCTGGTGGATAAGCTGGGAATAGATCACATTGCTTAAAACGATCTCTCCGTCCTGCACCAGGCTGGCCGAGGTCTCATCGCAGGAGCTCTCGATCCCCAGCACTATCATCGGATGTTGACCTCGAAATCCCTGGGACTGGCGGCGATCAGCACCAGTTTGTCCGGCAGCTCGATGGTAGCCTGCAGCTGGTGTTTGCCCGGCGGGAGCTCCTTCAGGTCAAGAACTATTTTCAGATCGGATTGTTTTGATGCGTCCAGTATATTTCTGGGCCCGGACACCACCAGGTCTATGGTGCCGGGGGCGAAACTGACCAGATAGTTCCTGCTCCGGTTGATAACCGATAAGGGTACGTTTTTGAACACCCTTTCACCGCTTTTTTCAAATCGGAGATATACATCGATGGAGTCGGGGCTGACTGCGAACAGGCAGGAATCCGGCAACATCAATGCCGTCCTAACCAATGTTCCCTCCGAGAAGCCCTCAACCCGTATGGGAGACGAATAAACGGCATCCAGCATCTCCAGTTGCCGGGCCGGCCCCTTTAACAAAGCCGAAACCGGTTCATAGCGGATGTTATCGGAAAGCACGAACCCGTCCGCCGGATCGCCCACCAGGTCAAGCAGGATGTTGACTACTTTCTCGGTTTGGCGATCCAGGTTTATTTCCATTTCCTCGTCTATGAACTGAACCGATCGGACCTTTAGTCGAAAAGGCAGGACCAGGTGATCCTGAGTAAGCTTAGCCTTGAATTTTTTGATCTGGCGGTTCTCGGCATCAATAATCACCATCGGTTTCTTGAACTGGAAAGCGACCAGGTCCTTACCACTGGCCTCGATATCGCAGATCACCGGAGGCAGGCACCGGGCCAGGGAATACCCCGGGGGAATATTAGTGACCTCGATCGGGCAATGAAAGGTAAGCTTATAGTATCTTTCGGTGGAGGCATACAGCCACAGGGTAACCGCCAGCACCAGGGATACTATTCGGATATCCAGGTTCCTGAAAATATTTTTATTTCCGGTGATCTTCATCTATTTTTCAAAATCCTTCTCCACCAGATCGCAGATGGCGTGCTCGACCATCAGCATGGATTCCTGTATCCGGAAGGTTTTAGCTCCCGCAGCTTTTATGCATACCCGGCAGTATTTTCCCAAGGTGCCGGATGCCGGCCCGGTCAGGCCGATGACAGTCAGGCCTTTTTTCCGGGCGGCCTTGGCCGCCACGATTATATTGGGCGATCGGCCGCTGGTGGTGATAGCCAGCAGTACATCGCCCCTATTACCCAGGGCCTCCACCTGACGCGAGAAGATGGTATCGAAACCATGATCATTTGCCTCGGAGGTGATGATGGAAGTATCGGTGGTCAGGGCGATGGCCGGCAGGGCCTTCCTCTCCTTAAGAAAGCGGACCACCATCTCGGCCGCAATATGCTGGCTGTCGGCGGCGCTGCCCCCGTTCCCGCAGATCAAAAGCTTCCCGCCTTTTTTAAAGGCCCCGGCAATGATATCGGCCGCTTTGATTATATCGCCCGCTGAGCTTTCCGCCGTATTGATAAGGGCCTGGGCGCTGGTCAGCATTTCCCGCCGCAATTGAGCCGAAGCAATACTTATATTTTTCATATATCCTTTAGTATTATTTGATATACTCCGTTTCCTTGAGATAATCATTTAACCCTTCCTCCCAGGGCCTCAAAGTTTCCCCGAAGGTCCTTTCCCAGCAAAAATTCCGCAAGACAGAATAAGCCGGGCGTTTGGTGGGGGTGGGATAATCGGAAGAAGAAATAGGCAGAACCTCGGCTTTGATCCCGGAAAGCTCCACCGTTTTCTTGGCAAAATCGAACCAGCTGCAGACGCCGGAATTCGACAGATGATAGGTGCCGTACTTATTGCTGGAGATCAGCCTGGCGATTGCCCGGCACAGGTCCCTGGCATAGGTGGGCGATCCCACCTGGTCGTTGACCACCTTTATCGTTCCGGCCTCTTGGGCCTTTGCCAGTATGGTGCTGATGAAGTTCCGACCGTGTTTCCCATACAACCATGAGGTGCGGACGATGTAGAATTTTTTCAGCAGTTCCCTGACTGACTTCTCACCATCCAGTTTGGATCTCCCATAATGCCCCAACGGATTGGGCTGATCCCATTCACAATAGGGCTCGCCTTTTTTACCGTCAAAAACGAAATCGGTGCTGATGTACAGCATGGGGATATCAAGCTGGTGACAAGCCAGTGCCACGTTCTTGGTGCCCAGCCCGTTGACGGCATAGGCAGCATCGGGATCTTTTTCGCAGCCGTCAACATTGGTCATGGCTGCGCAATGCAGGACCAGCTCCGGTTCATATCCGGCGATCTTTCCGGGCGCTTCCCCGGCGATGATATCAAGATCCTGGATATCGATCCCCGTCACCTGATGATCGGCAGCCAGCTCCCGGCACAGGTCGGTGCCCAGCATCCCCTTGGCCCCGGTGATCAATACCTTCATTTATTGTTCCTGGCCCTTTGCCCGATGAATTGGTTCACCACCCACAGGTCTTCGATGGACGAACCGGCGTCGCCCCACCAGCCCTTGATGATCTCGTAGGTCATTTGGCCTTTTTTGATGAAGGCATTGTTGACGTCGGTGATCTCCAGCTCGCCCCGGCCCGACGGCTTAAGGGTCTTCAGAATGTCCCACACCTGGGAGTCGTACATGTAGATGCCGATCACGGCGTAGTTGCTCTTGGGGTTCTTGGGTTTTTCCACGATGTTCTTCACCAGCTGGCCCTTTATCTCGGCCACCCCGTATTCCCGGGGATTATCGACCGTTTTCAAAAATATCTTAGCCCCCGAATCCTGCTTCTGAAAATCGTTCACTGCCTTTTTAATGGAACCGTCCAAGATGTTGTCACCCAGCATCACCACCACCTTGTCATCCCCCACGAAGTGCCGGCACAGGCCCAAGGCCTCGGCGATGCCACCCTCGCGTCGCTGGTAGGTATAGTTAATGTGCTTGAGGCCGAACTCCTCGCCGTTGCCCAGCAGGCGCAGGAAATCGCCGGCCGCGTTGCCGCCGGTCACCAGCATGATGTCCTTGATCCCGGCCTGCACCAGGGTCTGGATGGGATAGTAGATCATGGGCCGGTCGTACACCGGCAATAAGTGTTTGTTGGTGATGCTGGTCAGGGGGCGCAGCCGCGTTCCCAGTCCGCCGGCTAAAATAACGCCTTTCATATTACCCTTTCAATATATTTTCTTATTAACCACAGAAACACGGAATTTATTACTTCGGCAATCAAATAGATCAATAAACCGTACCTGTTTATGAACATCCTTTTTGTCATGCCATTCCCGCATCAAGTGCGGGATAAATTCCAAATGGCATCCAGGTCTGGATTTCCGACCTCTCCCTGCCTTCCGGCTTCCCTCTCCAATGTGGAGAGGGATTGAGGGAGCGGTCAGGGAATGACCCATTGCGCTATTACCAGCCGAAGTAATAATTTCAATTCAGTTCCGTAACTTTCGGCATTTAGTGTTTCCGTGGTTGGTCCTTGTAATGAATGGCCCTGGCAAAACTGATGATGATATCGTTTTTGAATTTCCCCTCCAGCACGTTTCCTATGACCACTGCGGCAGCCCCGGCTCTGGCTTTCATCCCGGCGGTCTCGGGATCCTTTATCCCCCCGCCCACCACCACCGGCAGTCCGGCATACTTGGCCACCCCGCCGATCATCTTTTCCGAAACCGGCGAAAGGGCGCCGCTTCCGGCATCCATGTAGATGAGCTTCATGCCCAGGTACCTGGCCGCCAGGGCATGAGCCATAGCGATGTCGGGCTTGTCATGGGGTATGGGGATGGAATGGCTCATGTAGTTGGCCGAGGTCAGCCGGCCGGATTCCACCAGCATGTAGCCGGTGGGGATCACCTCCAGGCCGGAGCGTTTGACCATCGGGGCGGCCTTGACCTGCTCTTCGATGAGGAGATTGGCGTTGCGGCCGCTGATCAGCGATAGATACAGCAGGGCATCGGCCTCCTTGGTCACCTGATAGGCGCTGCCGGGGAATATCACTATCGGCCGTTTGAAATTTCTTTTCAATGCTTTTGCAATAAGATTTATCTGATCCGACATCAGCAGGCTGGTGCCCAGGAATACGGCATCCGCTCCTTCTTTCTGGAAGACCGCTCCCAGCTTCACAGCCTGGGCCGGCTTGACCTTGTCGGGATCCACCAGCACTACGAAAGCCGAGCCCTTGGCTTTGGCGGTCTTTAAAAGATATTCATAGAACATAAAATTCCTTTCGACCTTCTCGATTGATCCCCTTCCCCCGCGGGGAAGGGCCTGTACTGAGAAGAATTTTTATTTTGCCCAACGAAGTAGGGCGGTGGTTAGGTTGGTCAGGTCAGCGCCCCGGTGGGACAGACTGTTACGCACTTCCCGCAGGAGATGCATTTATCCTGATCTACCTCCAGTCCCCAGCTGTGAAGTATTATGGCCAGCGCCGGGCACACGCCCGAGCAGAGCCCGCACTGACCGCAGAGTTGTTGTTTGATGGTTATCATTTATTAGTTCGTTTCCTTCTTTAGCCCAGGCATTAATGCCCGGGTTAAGAAAAGATAATATTCTCCATTTGCCCCATCTGCTCCTTCAGCTTCCCATCGTCCCTGCCGCCCACCTGGGCCAGCTGGGGTCGTCCTCCGCCCTTGCCGCCGGTGGCCGTAGCGATCTTCTTGGCAATGTCCCCGGCCATGAACTTCTTGGCCTTGAGCAGTTCATCACCCACCGCGATGGTGAACCCGAACTTGCCGTCGTCCACGCTGGCCAGGATGATGACAGCGCCCGGCAACTTGATCCGCAGTTTGTCGGCCATCTCCCTCATGTCGTCCTGGGAAAGGCCATCCAGCAGTTTGACCAGCAATTCAACATCTTTAACTTTTTTAATCTCTTTAACCAACCCTTCGACCATACCACCCTGCTGCTGTCTGGCCGCATCCTTCTTGGCCTTCTCCAACGCCTTCAGTTCCTCCATCTGGGCGTTAAGCTTTTTGACAATATCATCGCGATTGCACTTCAGCCGGTCCTGGACCTCGGCCACCAGCAGTTGGTCCTGTTTGATCTGCCTGTAAGCGGCCTCGCCGGCCACGGCCTCGATCCTCCGCACTCCGGAGGCGATGGCCTCCTCTTTGATGATCCGGAACAGCCCCAGCTCGCCGCTGTGCTTGACGTGGGTCCCGCCGCACAGTTCCTTGGAGAAATCCCCGCAGGAGATCACCCGGACATCCTCTCCGTATTTTTCCCCGAACAGGGCCATGGCCCCGGTCTTCTGGGCCTCGGACAGCTTCATGTGCTGGTCGGTCACCGGAATGTTGTCCATTATCTTTCGGTTTACCAGGCGTTCCACCTCGTCCAGCTGCATCGGGTCCAGGGCGGCAAAATTGGTGAAGTCGAAGCGCAGGCGCTCCGGGCTGACCATCGAGCCCTGTTGTTGGACATGCCTGCCCACCACCTGTTGCAGGGCCGCCTGCAGAAGATGGGTAGCGGTGTGATGCCGGGCGGTGCTTAAGCGGGCCGCCTGATCTACCGCAGCTGTGACCTTGTCCTGCACCTTTATCACGCCGGATATTATCTCGGCCTGGTGGACGGTCGATCCGTTGAAGGTCTTGACGGTATTCAGCACCTTTATCCGGCAGTTGGCATTCTCCAAAATCCCGATGTCCCCTGCCTGCCCGCCCCCCTCGCCGTAGAACGGGGTGTTCTCCAGGGTAATGTCGACGGTCTCCCCCTTTTCGGCTGACTCCAGGTTAAGCTCCTTGCGGTAGATGCCGCTGATCTTGGTCTTTCCCTGAAGACTATCGTATCCCACAAAAATGCAGGACGGGTATTCAATTTCCTTGGCGGCGGCAAATGTTACCTCGCCCCGGGCCGCCCTGGCCCGTTCCTTTTGCTGTTCCATGGCCTGGTTGAAACCGTCCAAGTCCAGGGTCAGACCCTGTTCCGTTGCGATCTCCTGGGCCAGGTCGATGGGAAAGCCGAAGGTGTCGTAGAGTTTGAACAGCACCTCGCCGGGGATGGTTTTCTCATTGGGCGGGGTGATGGCCGCGGCCGATTCCAGCAGTTTGGTAAGCCCCACCGCCACGGTGGAGATGAAATTATCTTCCTCGTTTTTGATGACCATGGCGATGTGCTCGGTCCGGGGCTTAAGGTCGGGATAGGCCTGGCCCATGATGTCGATGACGGTGGAGGCCAGCCGGTAGAGGAACGGCTGCTTTAGCCCCAGCAGGCGCCCGTGCCGGGCCGCCCGCCGCAGGATGCGCCGGATCACATATCCCCGGCCTTCGTTGGAGGGCAGCACCCCGTCGCCGATGGTGAACACCAGCGCCCTAATGTGATCGGCGATGACCCGGAAGGACATGCCTTCGGGTCCGGCATTGTACTGCTTGCCGGAGATCTCCCCGGTCTGCTTGATGATGGGCGCAAAAAGATCCGTGGCGTAGTTGGAGTCCTTCTCCTGCAGCACCCTAACCAGCCGCTCGAAACCCATACCTGTGTCCACGTGCCTGCTGGGCAGGTCCTTCAGCGTGCCGTCCGGGCCCCGGTCGTACTGGATGAACACCAGGTTCCAGATCTCCACGAACCGCCCGCAGCCGTCAACGTTGACCCCGCAGACATGCCCGTCCTTGTCGGCTTTGGTACAGGTGCCTTGGCCCATGTCCATGTGGATCTCGGAGCACGGCCCGCAGGGGCCGGTCTCGCCCATCTCCCAGAAATTATCCTTCTCTCCGTGGCGGCTGATGTGTGAATGGTCCATATCGGTCAGGGTCTTCCAGAAAGTGTAAGCCTCTTCGTCGTTGACGTAGACCGTGGCGTAGAGTTTGTCCTTGGGCAGTTTCCAGACATCAGTCAAAAGTTCCCAGGCCCAGGAGATGGCCTCCTTCTTGTAATAGTCGCCGAAGGACCAGTTGCCCAGCATCTCGAAAAAGGTGTGATGGGTATGATCCCGCCCCACCTCCTCCAGGTCGTTGTGCTTGCCGGAGACCCGCAAGACCTTCTGGCTGTCGGCCGCCCGTTTGTAGCCCCGGTCCTCCAGCCCCAGGAAGATCTTCTTGAACTGGTTCATCCCGGCGTTGGTGAACATCAGAGTGGGATCGTCCTTGGGCACCACCGAATCGGACGGCACGATGGTGTGGCCTTTGGATTTGAAGAAATCCAGGAATGATTGGCGTATTTGGTTTGATGATTGCATGATATTATATGATTTGATATTTATTCGTTGGGGCAATTCCTATAGGGGTAATTCATGAATTACCCCTACTAATTACGGCCGTCACACGTTCCGGGTTTTCGTCGTCCGCCGCCCAATGCCATGGATTATCGCGGATGTATTCCCTGATTTTATTTAATGATTTATCATTTCGGATGACGTGTTCCCAATAATTACGTTGCCAGACCGTTTGCCCCGTTGTATTGCATATTTGGTTTATTTGTTTGGCGGAATTCATTTTAAAATACCCAATTATTTTGGGCAATATCATGACACGACGTTTTATTCGTAGGGGCAATTCATGAATTGCCCCTACCCCGTTATAAACATCCCCGCCAACAACAATTATGGCATGCATGTGATTGGGCATTATCACATATTCATCCAACGCCACAACCCCATATCTTTCCGGTATCCTCTGCCACCAATTATCAATAATCCTGCCATATTCCGACAATGCAATTTTGCCGTTCCGTATTTTACCGAACAAACATTTCCGGTACTGGGTGCAGATGGTTATATAATAGGCTCCTCCCCGGGAATAATCATATTCCGGCAGGCGGATGGAACGCCTGCCCAGAGCGTTGTCGAAGGGCCTATGGAATCTGGGGTTTCTTGTAGACATAATTAAACGGAGCGTAAATACACATTACATAATCCTCAAAAATGCACGAAATAGACTTCAGAATCTCTTGAAAGCATAGAAAATACGGGCCTTTTGGTGTATAATCGCGGCAGCTCACAAAGCGTCCAAA